>JBEBBU010000165.1:0-77228 GCA_041158225.1 Pseudomonadota bacterium
CACTACTGACCTGGGTGTTGGGATAGATGTCACTAAAGTGCTGTTGCAGCGTACGGTTGAAAAGAGGCTGATCTTCCGCAGGGATGCCCAGTGTAGTGGAAAGCCCGGCCAGGGTTTCGCCATCGCCACGCGAGACATCCTGGGCCAGCTGGGTCATGTTCTGCGAGATGTAGATACGGCCGCCCCTGTAGTGGATGACGGGATTGGCACTACAGCCGTTGGTGCCGGATGACACGCCAAACATATCGTTGGAAAAACTGGCATTGGTACTCATGGCGGCGATATGGGCGCCGACACCATTGTTGCCATCAAACAGCAGGGAGCCCCAGCCACAACCCGATGCACCCTCGCCGCCGCGTGGGCCAGACTGGGGTGGGGGAGGGGCTGCAAGCGTCACGAGGGGAAATGCCAGCAGAAGGGATGCAGCCAGTATTCTCATTGCGCGGATCTCCGCCGGGAACGAAGGCTGCATCATAGGGCAGTTTATTTTTTCATACAAGCAAGGCCCTGCTCCTGCAGGAACTGGATGATGCCATGCAGGGCAATTTCCCGGTTTTCCGCTTCACGGCGGGCGCGGTATTCCACATGGCCTGCGTCCATACCGCGCTCACTGATGACCAGGCGGTGGGGAATGCCAATCAGTTCCATGTCGGCGAACATGACGCCGGGCCGGATCTTGCGGTCATCCAGCAGCACCTGACAGCCCATGCCCTGAAGTTCTGCATACAGCTGTTCACAAAACGCCTGAACCCTTTCTGAAGACTGCATGTTGATCGGGCAGATGGCAATATCGAAAGGTGACATGGCTTCAGGCCAGCAGATGCCGCGGTCATCATGATGCTGTTCAATGGCCGCTGCCACGACGCGGGAGACGCCAATGCCGTAACAGCCCATGATCAGGGTCTGCTGTTGGCCCTGTTCGTCCAGTACGCTGGCGCCAAGGCTGGCACTGTATTTGGTGCCAAGCTGGAAGATGTGTCCGACTTCAATGCCGCGGGCTATCTGCAGTTCCCCCTGACCATCAGGGCTTGGATCACCTGCGGTTACATTACGCAGATCGGCGAGTGTCGGTAGTGGCAGGTCGCGTTCCCAGTTGACGCCACAGCAATGCTGGCCTTCGCTGTTGGCGCCGCAGACAAAGTCGGCCATGACGCCTGCATGCTGATCGGCATACAGTGGAATGCCAAGCCCGATGGGGCCGATAGAGCCTGGCGCACATCCTGCAACCGACTGTACCTCACTGTCGGTCGCCATGCGCAGTGGGCTGGCTACGCCGGGCAGTCGCTGGGCCTTGATTTCATTGAGTTCGTGGTCACCCCTGAGTAGCAGGCCCACGAAGCTGCCGGGTTCGCTGCCGGCCACGATGAGTGTTTTCAGGATCTGCGAGGGTGCAATGGCAAGTCCGGTGCTGACCTCGGTGATGCTGCGCTGTCCAGGTGTGGGGACGGTGGTCAGTGGTTGTCCGGGGGCGGGTCTTGCGATCTGGGGGGCGAGGCTTCGTGCCTGCTCCACATTCGCGGCGTAATCGCTGCCTGTCGAGAATGCGATGCTGTCTTCGCCAGCGTCTGCCAGCACATGGA
Organism: Pseudomonadota bacterium; assembly: GCA_041158225.1. GTDB lineage: Bacteria > Pseudomonadota > Gammaproteobacteria > Methylococcales > Methylococcaceae > JBEBBU01. The sequence goes on from JBEBBU010000165.1 coordinate 1,581, forward strand.
ACTCGTGCGAGTGACTGCCGCCGATGGAGCCGGTGTCCGCCTCAACTGCACGGAAATGCAGGCCCAGCCGGCTGAATACCCGCGAATAGGCCTCGTGCATGGCATCGTAGGTCTGCTGGAGTGAGGCCTGATCCATGTGGAAGGAGTAACCATCTTTCATGGTGAACTCGCGCGCGCGCATGATGCCGAAGCGGGGGCGGATCTCGTCACGGAACTTGGTCTGGATCTGGAAATAGTTGATGGGAAGCTGGCGATAGCTACGCAGTTCCTGGCGTGCCAGATCCGTGATGATTTCTTCATGGGTGGGGCCGAGGCAGAATGCGCGCTCATGACGATCCTGCAGCCTTGCCAGTTCCGGACCATAAAACTCCCAGCGTCCCGACTCCTGCCACAGTTCTGCTGGCTGCACCACAGGCATCAGGACTTCCAGCGCACCAGCGCGTTCCATCTCTTCCCGTACCACGCGTTCAACGCGCCGCAGCACGCGCAGCCCCAGCGGGAGCCAGGTATAGAGGCCGGAGGCCAGGCGTCTGATCAGGCCAGCACGCAGCATCAGCTGATGACTGATGACCTCTGCATCGGCTGGAGTTTCCTTGAGGGTGTTCAGGGGGAATCGGGAAGTGCGCATGCCTTGTTGTCTTGCCGTGAAGTGGAACCAGGCGGCATTGTAGCCCAGCACAGGCTGCCAGAGGCAGAGTTTTTATGTATCATGCGGCCAGAGTCCCTGTACTGGGGCATACAGGCTGGACGCAGTCGGGAGGTTGCAATGCCGGAGTTATTGGTTGGACTGGTTTTTATCTACATCGGTTACCTCGTGCAGCGTCTGGTCAGAACTGCGATCCAGACGGGTAATACGCCGGCACTCGGCGCTGTTGTTCCTTTGCGGCCCCTGGCTGAGCCGCAGCCGGCTGTGGCTGCAGCAGCACCTGTTGTGGAAAATACGGCACCTGCCGCTGCAAGGAAGCCACGTTCCAGTCAGGTTCGCCCGCTGAAAAATCCGCTGACAGGTGAAACCTGTGCGCCGCCGGGTAATTACCGTTTTGCAAGAAAGTGGGTCAAGGAAGCCCTGGTGACGGAGGGGCTGCTTGACCGTATTTATAAAACGTCAGAACTGGATGAAACTGCCAGTCAGCAGGTCAGGCAAGCGCTTGACGCGCTGGGCAGACTTGAGGCCTATCAGGGATGACTTTTACAGGTTGATGGCATGAACTTACATGAATACCAGTCCAAGCAGTGGCTTGGCGAGTATGGCATTCCCGTCCCTCAGGGGCATTACTGTGCTAGTCCCGAGGCTGCTGCGGAGGCAGTGGCCGCTATTGCCGCGGACGCCTGGGTGGTCAAGGCGCAGATTCATTCCGGGGCAAGAGGCAAGGCTGGCGGTGTCAGGGTGGTTCAATCTGCTGCTGAAGCTGCCGGTTGCGCACGCGATCTTATAGGCAGCCGCCTGGTGACCCACCAGACTGGCGCAGAAGGGTTGCCCGTTGCGGGGGTGCTGGTCGAGGCGGTGCGGCCAATAGCACGTGAGCTCTATCTCAGTCTGGTACTGGATCGTGCCTCGGGCAGGCTGGTATTTGTCGCTTCAGCTTCGGGCGGTATGGAGATTGAGACACTGGCGCATGATCACCCTGAATGTATCCTGACCACGCTGGTTCATCCTGCTGCAGGCCTGCAACCTTACCAGTGCCGTCAGATGGCTTTTGGACTGGGTCTTGAGGGGGCTGCTATCCAGCAGCTTGCCACCATCATGCAGGGTATGTACCGCCTGTATCTGGATCGTGATCTGAGCCAGCTGGAAATCAATCCTCTGGTGCTGTTGCAGGATGGCGGACTGGTGGCACTGGATGCCAAGATCAGTCTGGATGACAACGCCCTTTATCTGCACCCTGAGGTACTGGCACTGCGCGATGTCGCTCAGGAGGATGCCCGCGAGGCTGAAGCCCAGAAGCACGGCCTGAATTATGTCAGTCTGGATGGCACCATAGGCTGTATGGTCAATGGCGCCGGACTGGCCATGGCTACCATGGATATGGTGCAGCTGCATGGCGGGGCACCAGCCAATTTTCTTGATGTCGGTGGTGGTGCGACGGCTGCACGCGTGGCTGAGGCATTCAAGCTGATTCTTTCGGATGCCAGGGTCCGTGTGGTGCTGGTCAATATTTTTGGAGGCATTGTGCGCTGCAGCCTGATTGCGGAAGGCGTTATCGAAGCGGTACGTGAGGTAGGTGTCAGTGTGCCTGTCATCGTGCGTCTGGAAGGTACCGAAGCGGCTGAGGGGCGGGCACTGCTGGCGGCTTCCGGTCTGGACATTCTTGCCGCCCAGGATCTGGATGAGGCCGCGCGCTGCGCGGTGGAGGCTGCGGCATGAGCATACTGGTTGATGCCGGAACACGGGTGATCTGTCAGGGATTTACCGGCCGTCAGGCGACATTTCATGCACGTCAGTGCATGGAGTACGGTACCCTGCTGGTGGGTGGAGTGACGCCAGGCAAAGGTGGTTCAGAGCACCTTGGGCTTCCGGTGTGGAATACGGTGCGTGAAGCTGTCGATCATGGTGTGGTCGATGCCAGCATGATTTATGTCCCGCCGCAGGGTGCCGCTGATGCTATCCTGGAAGCGGCAGAAGCGGGTATCAGGCTGATTGTCTGTATTACCGAGGGTATTCCTGTCCTGCACATGGTGAAAGTCAGGGCAGCACTGGCCAGCTATGGCGCGCGTCTGATTGGGCCTAACTGTCCCGGTATCATTACCCCAGGGCGCTGCAAGATCGGTATCATGCCAGGATTCATTCATGAGCGTGGCTCGATCGGTATCGTATCCCGTTCCGGTACGCTGACTTATGAGGCGGTCCACCAGACTACCCGGGTCGGGCTTGGGCAGAGTACCTGTGTCGGCATTGGCGGTGATCCGGTGAAAGGTATGGATTTTGTGGATGTGCTGGCCATGTTCGAGGCGGATGTCCAGACTCAGGGTGTCATCATGGTCGGCGAAATTGGCGGGCAGGCTGAAGAGGATGCTGCCGATTTCATCCGTACCCGTATGAGCAAGCCGGTCGTAGGTTACATTTCAGGGCTGACGGCGCCTCCTGGCAAGCGTATGGGGCATGCCGGGGCCATCATTACCGGTGGCAAAGGCTCAGGGCAGGGCAAGGTTGCGGCCCTGAAGGCGGCAGGTGTTGATGTGGTGGCCTCCCTGTCGGATCTTGGACAGCGCATGCTGCAGAGTCTCTGATGTCACTGCGTCTGGCGCTGGCCCAGATCAATGTCACGGTAGGGGATGTCAGCGGCAGTGGACGCCGTATCGTCGCGGCAGCACTGGAAGCGCGTGACAGGGGCGCCGACGCCATCCTGTTTCCTGAACTGGTGATCAGCGGCTACCCGCCTGAGGATCTGGTACTGAGGCAGGATTTTCTTGAAGCCTGCAGGCTTGAAGTGGCGGCGGTGGCCGCTGAAGTGCAGGGCATCACCCTGATCCTTGGATTTCCTGAGGCCGTTGCGGGCGCGCGACCTGCCAACAGCGCGGCAGTCTGGCGCGATGGCGTCTGTCTGGCGCATTACCGCAAACAGTCGCTGCCCAATTACGGCGTTTTTGACGAGGCACGTCATTTTTCTCCGGGCCAGGATGCTGCCGTCTTTACCCTGAACGGCATGGTGACGGGATTGACCATCTGTGAGGATATCTGGGTCGATGGTCCGGTTGAACAGGCGGTGGCGGCAGGCGCAAGGCTTATCCTCAATCTGAATGCATCGCCCTGGCATCAGGGCAAACAGGCTGAGCGTGTTGCGGTGGCCGCACAGCGCTGCCGCCATGGTGGCGTTCCCATGGTCTATGTCAATCTGGTGGGCGGTCAGGATGAGCTGGTCTTTGATGGACATTCCTTCGTGGTGAGTGCCGATGGCGATTGTCCATGGCGTGCGCCGGGTTTCACTGAAGGCATCTACTATGTGGACATTGATAGCGATGCCGATGGCAGGGTGCAGATAGTAGCCACGCCAGACGAATCTGCCGTTGTTGGTGACCAGGGCGAGGATGTGCTGCTGGGGGAAATCTACGCAGCGCTGGTACTGGGGATTCGTGATTATGTCCGCAAGAATGGTTTCGAAGGTGCAGTGATTGGCCTTTCCGGCGGCATAGATTCAGCGCTGACACTGGCGCTGGCTGCCGATGCACTGGGGCCGGAGCAGGTGGTGGCGGTGCTTATGCCCTCGCGCTATACCCAGCCCATGAGCATTGAGGATGCGATATCAGAGGCCGATGCACTCGGCTGTCGCTGGTACCAGCTGCCGATAGAAGCGCCTTTCCAGGCTTTCACTGATCTGTTGGCGCAGCCACTGGCCGGATGGCCTGAGGATCTGACGGAAGAAAACCTGCAGGCCCGCTGTCGCGGGGTATTGCTGATGGCGATTGCCAACAAGCAGAAACGCATGCTGCTGACGACCGGCAACAAGAGTGAGATGAGTGTTGGCTATGCCACCCTGTATGGTGATATGGCTGGTGCGCTGGCGCCGCTGAAGGATGTGTTCAAACTTCTGGTATACCGTCTTGCTGCCTGGCGTAACCGGCAGTCTCCCGTGATTCCCTTGCGGGTGATGGAACGCCCACCCTCTGCAGAATTGCGCCCTGACCAGCGTGATGATGACAGTCTGCCGCCCTATCCGGTACTGGATGCCATTCTTGCGGCCTATGTTGAAGCGGATGAGAGCGTTGCTGACATGATGGCGCGTGGCCTGCCTGCGGCAGACATACAGCGCGTGGTGCAACTGGTGGATCGGAGTGAGTTCAAGCGCCGCCAGTCACCGCCGGGCATACGCATTACCCGCAGGGCGCTGGGGCGTGAGCGGCGCTATCCGATGACCAATGGGTTCAGGCCGGGAGACTGGTGATGGATGAGATTCCAGCAGCTACCGATGTCATCTGCATCGGTCATGCTTCCTACGATATGGTGTACAGTCTGGATGCCCTGCCTGATGACGGCGAAAAAGCCCAGGCTGACGGGCTGATCATGTGTGGCGGCGGTCCCGCGGCCAATGCAGCTGTCGCCATTGCACGGCTGGGGAGTCGTGCGGCCTTCTGCGGTTATATCGGCAATGACATGCCGGGCAGGGTGCAGTTGCAGGAGCTGGCGCGGGCCGGTGTAAATACCGATATGGTCGTGCGTGGTGATGCGGCTACTCCGGTATCGTGTGTCTGGGTGACGCCGGATGGCCAGCGTACTCTGGTCAATTACAAGGGCGATACCCGTGCGCTTGAGCGCAGTGCCTTCAGGCCACTGTATCAGCGCCCCCGTGTGCTGCTGGCGGATGGACACGAGCCTGAACTGGCGCTCGCTGCCCTGGATTGGGTCAGGCAGGAAGCCGGCAGCCACTGTGGTGTGGTGCTGGATGCGGGATCCCTGCATGCGGGTACCCAGTCACTGATGTATCGCGTGGATCATCTGGTGGCCTCGGAAAAGTTTGCACGGCAGTTTCTGGGGCGTGACGATCCGGAAGCGGCACTGGCTGCATGGTGTACCCGTGTGCCAGTGGCTGTGGTGACGCTGGGGGAACGGGGGCTGGTCTGGCGTTGCGGCGCCGAGAGCGGACGGCTGCCTGCTTTCACTGTAGATGCAGTAGTGGATACAACTGGTGCAGGCGATGCTTTTCATGGCGCCTATGCTGCAGGGCTTGCGGCTGCCATGCCCTGGCAGGATCTGCTGGCTTTTGCCAGTGCGGCTGGCAGCTGGTGCTGCACCCGCATGGGTGCGCGGCCAGGTATGCCACGCCGGCAGGATCTTGCCCGCTTTATGGCCGGGCAGCCAGACAGTAGCGGCTAGCGGTCGAAGCCGACGAAATCCCAGACTTCTTCAATGACGGTGCGCTGATACTGGTCGTCCATATTGAGCCGGCCTTCGGCGAAGTTGATGTCATGGACGCGTTTCACATCATCAGCCATCCGGTTCAGTTCCAGTTTGCGGTAAGCCTCTTCCATGATCTGCAGGGCTGCGGGTACGGCCTGGGTACGCTCGTGGTGCTCAATGACTTCGGCGCAGCGTCGCGCAGCAGCCAGATAGGCGCCGCGTTTCATATAGAGTCTGGCCACATGAATTTCATACATGGCGATATTGTTACGCAGGGCGATGATGCGCTGGCGTGCGTCTTCGGCATATTTGCTGTTGGGGAAACGGCTGACCAGTTCCTTGAAGTCGCGCAGTGCATCGCGGGCGGGCCCGGGGTCGCGCTGTGATGAGTCGGTGGGCAGCCAGCGGTCCACAAAACCGATGCCGCGATCGTAGTTGATCAGTCCGCGCAGGTAATGGGCGTAGTCAGCGTGGGGGTGGGTGGGATTGAGCTTGATGAAGCGTTCCACCGCAGCCAGTGCTGATTCCGGCTCATTATTCTTGTAGTAGGCGTAGGCAATGTCCATCTGCGCCTGGGTGGCGTAGATGCCAAAAGGATAGCGCGCTTCCAGCCGTTCATAGAGCTTGATCGCCTTTTCATAGTAGCCGGATTTCAGCTTTTCCTTGGCTTCATTGTAGAACTGGGCAGCGGTCCAGTCTGCGTGTTCCTCATCTTCTCCACGTATGGCGCTGGAGGTTCCTGTGGCTTCGTCCGAGAAGATGGAGGAAATCGTGCTGCAGGCACTCAGCGTCAGCAGCAGGAAGAGGCTGAATACTGGGAAAAAAGGACGGAAACTCGGCATGATGCTTGTAAATGCCCTGAAAACGGTACAATGATGCATTGTAACCCAGTCATAGCCGATTGCCGCACCATGAACCATGAAACTTCTCTCACTGCCGATGTTCCCTATGCCATGGCTGGCCTGCGTCTTGATCAGGTTCTGTCGCAGCTGTTTCCGGATTATTCACGCAGCCGGTTGCAGCAGTGGATACGGGCAGGGCAGGTGGATGTGGATGGTCGCGTGCCGGCGGTCAGGGAAAAAATGGCAGGTGGTGAGCATATAAGGCTACGGGCGGAGGCGATGCCTGTCGTTGACCTCAAACCGGAAGCCATGGCGCTGGACTGTGTTTACGCTGATGCAAGCCTGCTGGTCATCAACAAGCCGGCGGGACTGGTGGTGCATCCTGCGGCGGGTCATGCGGATGGTACGCTGCAGAATGCCCTGCTGTATCTGGATCCTGCCCTGGAGTCGGTACCGCGCTGCGGTATCGTACACCGTCTGGACAAGGATACGACAGGTCTGATGGTGGTGGCGCGCAATCTCAGGGCACACCACAGTCTGGTGGCGCAACTGCAGGCGCGTAGCGTGAAACGTGAATACCTCGCGCTGGTGCATGGCTCACTGACCGCGGGCGGTACTATTGATGAGCCACTGGGCCGGCATCCGGCTGATCGCAAGCGCTTTGCCGTGCGTCCTGATGGCCGTGAGGCCATTACCCATTACCGTATTGAGCAGCGGCTGCCAGGGCATACCCTGCTTAGGGTCAGGCTGGAAACCGGTCGTACCCACCAGATCCGTGTGCACTTTTCCCATTGTCACCATCCGCTGGTAGGCGATCCGGTCTATGGGGGGCGGGCCCGCCTGTCGCCCGGTCTGGATGCTGTGCAGGTAGCGGCCGTGAGGGATTTCAGGCGGCAGGCGCTGCATGCCGAACGTCTGGGGCTGATCCATCCGCAAACCGGGGAGCCCTGCCTGTGGGAGCGACCCATGCCGGATGATTTTCGTGATCTGCTGGCGGTCATCGGGGGAACGCATGCTTGAGTATCTTGAGCCTGACTGGCCAGCGCCTCCGGGGGTACATGCGATTTCAAGCTGCCGCGGCAATACTGGCAGTTCCGGACCCTATCGTGGGCTCAATCTTGCCCAGCATGTTGGTGATGATCCAGAGCAGGTGGAAAGGAACCGTGATCTGCTGTACCGGGAAGCAGGGCTGCCTGCAAAACCGTGCTGGCTGCAGCAGGTACACGGGCATCGGGTGGTCGTGGCCAGCATGCCGGATGTTCATGATCAGCCTCAGGAGGCGGATGCTGTCGAGACCGACAGACCTGGCCTGGTATGTGCGGTGATGACGGCTGACTGTCTGCCGGTGCTGTTTGCTTCCATGGATGGCCGCTGGGTGGCAGCAGCGCATGCGGGCTGGCGTGGGCTTGCGTCCGGAGTTCTCAGGGCAACGCTCGCCCGGGCGCCGGCGGATAGCGAGGTCATGGTCTGGCTTGGGCCGGCGATTGGTCCGGATGCTTTTGAGGTTGGGGATGAGGTACGCCAGATATTTGCTGGCCTTCATCCGGCAGCGGCACAGGCCTTTCGTGCCGGGCGTTCCGGTCGCTGGTGGGCTGATATCGGACAGCTGGCGCGCCTGCAACTGCTGGAGGCTGGTGTCAGCAGGATTTATGGTGGGCGATATTGTACCTGGACCGATGCCCGCCGCTTTTATTCCTATCGGCGTGATGGCGTCACCGGGCGCATGGCCAGCCTGATATGGCGCAACTGATGCCGATAACGCTGCATCATCTTAGGGGCTGGTCTCTGCTTCTGGCGATGCTGCCTGCAGTGGTGGACGCCCGCGTGATTGGTACGCACATCTATAATCGCCACAAGGCAGAAAACCGCGTCTACGAGCAGGATGCCATGGATGGTGGCAGCGCTGAGCCATTGCTGGTGCCCAAAAAGAAAATGCCAGAAATTGATGAGGATGCCAGCTATGATGAAAGGGCATCCCAGTTAAGACGCTGGCTGAATGAACGTGCCGTGCAGCGCAATCCGCAGCACGCTGAACGGCACGCTGAAGGACTGGCAGGCGAGAAGGTGGATGTGCCCTATGTGGGTCACGGCCATCATCATGCCGCCCATCAGCAGGGTGCCCATCATGGCTACGGCCATCATCAGACCCAGGCGCTTCATCTGCACACCAGAGGCGGGCATGCTGCCGCGCCAGTCAGCCGGGAGGCCAGTGATCTGAAGCATCATGCGGATGCTGGGAAGAAAAGACCTGATGTGGGCGCGGAGGCAGGCGCGAGCCGCATAAAACCAGTCAAGGCTTTCAGTCAGCCGGCCCGCTCAGGCGCCGGCGCCCGCCATTCCCGCACGCTCAGAAATAGTGGTTGAGTAGTTGTGCCAGACGCTTGCCCGCCTGTTCACAGGCAGCAAATGCCTCTTCGGCAGGCAGTTGCTGGCGTGCAGCCTTGGAAAGCTTGCCGGCAGCGGCGCTGAGGCTCTGTAGCGCTGGTGCATAGGCAGGGTTGTTTGGGCTGATGCTGGCTGCCATCAGGTCAATCTTGAACTGGAAACACTGATCCAGCAGTTCATCGCTCCGGTCGGCATGGGCGCTCTGTTTGCTGCTGATCGATTCCAGCGACTGAATGATTTTCTGCAGTTCTGTGGTCAGTTTGTCCATGGGGCGCACACTCCTTAATCTAGATAGAACCCTATTCCGGTCTGCGGTACTGCCTGATGGTTTCCCGGTATTGCTGCAGAAAAGACCATGCGGCGTAGAGCAGTATGCCGTAAAGTATCCACTCTTCGCCGGATACCGATGACATGTCGTCATCCAGAAACACAATACCGACAAATGCAGTCAGGGTTAGCAGGAAGTAGTTTAACATGGTCCTTCGCTCCTTTTTTTCCTATCTGGTTCACCTTTGGCAGCTTGTGCGCCTCGTGAGCGGTGATGATGCCTATGAACGTTATCTGCAGCGCTGGCAGTCAGGCCATGCGTGCTGCGCTCACGCTGACTCTCCCGGGCGGCCCATGACGCGCAGGGAATTCACCCGGATGCGCATTCATGAGCGCTGGCAGGGGGTCCGTCGCTGCTGCTAGTGACGGCAGCTTTCCAGCTGCCTTACTGCCTCCCGGTAGATGGTGTTCCGCGCAAACAGCAGGTTCCAGCGGCTGCCGCCGCACTGGCGCCACAGTACGGCTGCCCGGACAGCTGCCAGCAGCATGCAGCGGATACGGTCAGCGTGAGTCTGGCTGGAAAGATAGCGCCTGGAACCGTGCACGATGATTCTGGGCCTGATGTTGCTGAGCGTGTTCTGGTAGACATCGGCCAGCGCGGTTGCAAGCTGTTCGTGCTCGATGCCGAAGTGTGCAGCCTTGACCTGTGCCTGCTCCAGTCCCTCCCTGAGGGTCTGCAATATCGCCGGGTTTTTCATCAGGCTGCGTTCGAGGAAAATCAGTGTGGTGGCATAACGGGCCAGTTCGGTATCAACCCTGGCTTCGCTGCCCAGCTGCTCGACCATCAGTTCCAGTCCCGGCCGCAGCAGGCAGGTGTCGCCATAGATGGCAGCGATATCGGTGGGTTCGAGTTGCAACAGGCTCCTGAGCAGGGGTAGTGCTTTTTCTTCCTGGTATTTGCCCTGATGGGCTGTTTCCTGCACAAGTCTCACCGCCTGGGTCAGGGCAGCGAGGGCGGTCACCTGATGCTGTAATGTTTTTATCATGACTCCTGCCTGTCGTCGGTCCTGCGCCGGTTATATTTGACTGCATTGCCGCGTGAAATATCCACGGGATACTTCTCTGCGTTGTGCAACATTTTTCTTTTGACCGCATCCTCAATATCAATGTTCAACTGATCGGCAAGGCGCAGCAGATAGACCTGCACATCGGCTATTTCGAATGCGACTTCATCAAGGGTTTCCTGGGGCAGATGTTTCGACTGGTCTTCGCTCAGCCACTGGAAATGTTCGAGGAGCTCTGAAGCTTCGACGCTGAGAGCCATGGCCAGATTTTTCGGGCTGTGGAACTGCTGCCAGTCACGCTCGTCCACAAACTGCTGCAGTGCCTGCTGAATCTGCCTGATATCCAAGGACGGTCTCCCACCTGCTGTGATGGTCGCCATTATAGCGTTTTCATGCATGATGCGTGGCCAGTGCTGCAAATCAGCGGGCAGACAGCGGCTGAACAGGTGTAGAATGCCTGTCAGTAACAACCTGGCAATGGTGAAAACTTATGGCCCTGATTTCTCTGCGACAGTTGCTCGATCACGCTGCTGAGGGCGGCTATGGCATGCCTGCTTTCAATGTCAATAACCTGGAGCAGGTGAGAGCCATCATGGAGGCTGCATCTGCGGTCGATGCGCCGGTCATTCTCCAGGCTTCGGCAGGCGCGCGTACCTATGCGGGTGAGCCCTTCCTGCGGCATCTGGTGCTGGCGGCCGTAGAGGCTTATCCGCATATACCGGTATGCATGCATCAGGATCACGGTGCCAGTCCAGCCGTCTGCATGCGGGCCATCCAGTCTGGTTTCAGTTCGGTCATGATGGACGGATCCCTGCAGGCTGACGGGAAGACGCCCTCTTCATTTGACTACAATGTTGAAGTGACCCGCACGGTGGTGGCCATGGCGCATGCCGGTGGGGTTTCCGTAGAGGGTGAGCTTGGCTGTCTCGGGTCGCTGGAAACCGGCAGGATGGGTGAGGAGGACGGTCACGGCGCCGAAGGCGTGCTGGATGCGGCGCATCTGCTCACGGATGCGGAAGAGGCGGCCAGGTTTGTTCACCTGACTGGGGTGGATGCGCTGGCGATTGCCATTGGCACCTCGCATGGTGCCTACAAGTTTACCCAGCGTCCCACCGGACAGGTTTTGCGTATTGATCGCATCAGGGAGATTCATGCGCGCATTCCTGATGTGCACCTGGTCATGCACGGATCTTCATCTGTGCCTGAGGAATGGCTGGATATCATCAATGCTCATGGCGGCGCCATGGGGCAGACGTATGGGGTGCCTGTTGCCGAGATTGTGGAAGGCATCCGTCATGGTGTGCGCAAGGTCAATATCGATACCGATCTGCGCATGGCGGCGACCGGGGCGGTTCGTCGTGATCTTGCAGCCAACCCTGCCAGCTTTGATCCAAGGAAATTTCTCAAGGCTGCCGAAAAAGCCATGGCTACTATCTGCAGAGAGCGCTACGAGGCTTTTGGCGCGGCAGGACAGGCCTCCCGTATCAGACCGCTGTCGCTGGAAGCCATGAGTGAACGCTATGCGGCAGGTCTGCTGGACCCAAGGATAGCCGGTCATGTCTAAACGTCATCCCGTCATCAGTGTCACCGGTACCTTCGGGGCAGGCATGCGTAATGTGCGAATTGCGTTTCAGCACCTGATGGATCGTCTTGAGTTGAACGCATTGCATGTGGAAGGTAGCAGTTATTACCGCTATACCCGCGATGAAATGCTGCCGCGTATTGAGGAGTCAGCGCGTCAGCAGGGACATTTTGGCCGTTTTTCCCTGGACGCCAACTGCCTTGATCTGCTGGAGCAGGGGTTGAGAAGCTATGGGGAGAACGGTCGCATGCTGCGTCGGCACTACGCCGAAACAGAGGCGGACGCCTTGCGCCATGGTGTGCCTGTCGGCCAGTTTACCCCGTGGGTATCTGCAGGTGAGGGCAGTGATCTGCTGTTCTTTGAGGGCATGCATGGGGGGGTAAGAACGACTGATGTTGATGTGGCTGGCCAGAGTGATCTTCTGATCGGGATTGTTCCCAGCGTCAATCTTGAGTGGATTGAAAAGGTACACAGGGATACATCTGACCGCAGGCAGAGTGTGGAAGATGCTACCCGGACTATCCTGCGCCGCATGCCTGACTATATCAATGTGATCACGCCGCAGTTCTCTCGCACTGATATCAATTTCCAGCGTATCCCGCTGGTCGATACCTCCAATCCATTTATCGCCCGTGATGTGCCTGATCACGAAGAGTGCATGATCGTGATCCGTTTCAAGGATCCGAGAGCCCTTGGCGTGGATTTCAGGCGTCTGCAGTCCCTGCTCAAGAATTCGTTCATGTCGCGCTACAACACCATCGTGGTGCCTGGAGGCAAGATGGTGTTTGCCATGGAGCTGGTGATCCAGCCCATACTGGAGCGTATGGTGGAAGAAAGCAGGCGTCTGCGCTAGTTCAGTGCCAGTCCAGTTTGGTGCCGCGGCGTTAATTTGCTAGAATCGACGGGATTTATTCATCTACACCTATCCGAAAACAGGAGTTGCTATGTCCAAGAATCTGCTGGAGCAGTTGCGCGCGGTTACCGTCGTGGTGGCCGATACTGGTGATATCCAGGCTATCGAAAAGTACAAGCCACGCGATGCAACGACCAATCCATCCCTGATCACCGCGGCGGCCCAGATGCCTCAGTATCAGGATATCGTTGACCAGACGCTGAAAGGTGCGCGTGCAACCCTCGGCGCGGCGGCTACGGCGGCTCAGGTAGCTTCCCTTGCTTTCGACCGTCTGGCGGTTTCTTTCGGTCTGAAGATTCTGGAAATCATTGAAGGACGTGTTTCAACGGAAGTCGATGCCCGTCTGTCTTTTGATACCGATGCCACGATTGCCAAGGGTCGTGACCTGATTGCCCAGTACGAGGCAGCAGGTGTGTCCCGTGAGCGTGTGCTTATCAAGATTGCAGCGACCTGGGAAGGTATCCAGGCAGCAGCCGTGCTGGAAAAGGAAGGTATCCACACCAATCTTACCCTGCTGTTCGGTCTGCATCAGGCTATTGCCTGCGCCGAGAATGGCATCACCCTCATTTCGCCATTCGTTGGCCGTATTCTGGACTGGTACAAGAAAGATACCGGCCGTGATGCCTATGAGCCGCATGAAGATCCAGGTGTACTTTCCGTTCTTGCCATCTACAACTATTACAAGAAGTTTGGTTACAAGACTGAAGTCATGGGTGCCAGCTTCCGTAACCTTGGCGAAATCACCGAGCTGGCGGGTTGTGACCTGCTGACCATCGCTCCTTCACTGATCGCCGAACTGCAGGCCACTGAAGGCGATCTGCCACGCAAGCTGGATCCCAAGCAGGCTGACAGTCTTGCCATTGAAAAGATTACGGTGGACAAGGCTACTTTTGACCGCATGCATGAAGAAAACCGTATGGCCAAGGAGAAGCTGGCTGAAGGTATTGACGGCTTCAGCAAGGCGCTGGAAACGCTGGAAACCCTGCTTGCAGACCGCCTCGCCGTTCTGGAAGCCTGATAGCAGCCAGCTGCAGATGTCAGTGTGCCTGTCCAGGGGGGAATCTCACTGGACTGGTGCACTTGCATTGGCCTGACTTCTGGGCTAAAGTTCGAAGGCATTGCATTGTCCCAATGCACGCTTTGCGATCTAGAACCACAACAAGCGAACAAATTCACCATTCAATCCACAAGCAATCGGAAGACGTATCATGGCAAAACCATTAATACAATTGGCGTTAGACTCTCTGGATTTCGAACAGACCCTGCATCTCGCCAGCCTTGCGGCCGATTACGTTGATATCATCGAAGTCGGTACCCCCTGCCTCAAGGTCAACGGTATCAAGCTGGTCAAGGAGCTGCAGCGTACCTATCCTACCAAGAAGATCTTCACTGACCTGAAGACCATGGATGCCGGCGCTTATGAAGCCAAGCCTTTCTATCAGGCTGGTTCCAACATCTGTACCGTTCTGGGTACGGCTGACCTGGCGACCATCAAGGGTGTGATCGAAGCAGCCAATGCCTATGGCAAGTGGGCTCAGGTTGACCTGATCAATGTCGCTGACAAGAAGAAGCGCGCACAGGAAGCTGCCGCTCTTGGCGCACACATCATTGGTATTCACACCGGTATCGACCAGCAGATTGCAGGTCAGACGCCGTTTGCCGATCTGGCAGATCTGGTATCACTGAACCTGAATGTCAAGATCTCGGTAGCTGGTGGTATCAACCTCAACACCGCTCAGCAGGTTGCCCGTTCCGGCGCCAGCATTATCGTTGTTGGTGGTGCCATTACTGGTGCGGCATGCCCTGCAACAGCAGCTGAAAAGATCCGTCAGCTGGTTCACTCAGCCTAAGGATATCCGGTCATGCATCAGAAGCTTATTATTGACAAGATTTCCAGCGTTCTTTCCGGAACCCCCAGCGATGTTGATACGCAGCTGGAGGCTCTGCTGGACAAGGCCAAGCGTGTATTTATCGCAGGTGCAGGCCGTTCCGGTCTGGTTGGACGGTTCTTTGCCATGCGTCTGATGCACGCCGGCTATGAAGTCTTTGTAGTGGGTGAGATCGTCACCCCCAGCATCCGTAGTGGTGATCTGCTGGTGGTGATCTCGGGTTCGGGCGAAACGGAAACCATGCTGGCCTTTACCAAGAAGGCCAAGGAAAATGGTGCCAGCATTGCCCTGATCTGTACCCGCGAAAAGTCTACTCTCGGTGATCTGGCAGATGTCGTATTGCAGATCGGCAAGCCTGACCTGTACAGTGCAGTCAAGGGTATGCCTATGGGTACTACCTTTGAGCTGACCACGCTGCTCATTCTGGAGGCTACGGTTTCCCACCTCATTCATGAGAAGGGTATCGCCGAAGAAGAGATGCGTTACCGTCACGCCAATCTCGAGTAATCCGGTAACCTGACTGTCCGTATCCGGATTGTCAGGCCAGCCTGGTGCGAACTGAATCGCCCGCCATGAGCCTCTGGTTCTGGCGGGCGATTTTTTTTCTGCGGAGCGTGACAATGGCGGCCAGCCTGATAGAATTAGGGGTTGTAACCATATGCCATTTTTATCTTAACCTACTACTCTTGTAAGGAGTCATCATGCCGACACGTCGTGAACTTGCCAATGCCATCCGCGCATTGAGCATGGATGCTGTTCAGAAAGCCAACTCTGGCCATCCAGGTGCTCCCATGGGCATGGCAGATATTGCCGAAGTGCTGTGGAATGATTACCTGCGTCATAATCCTTCCAACCCTTCCTGGCCTGATCGCGACCGCTTTGTCCTGTCTAACGGACATGGCTCCATGCTGCTTTACTCCCTGCTGCACCTGACGGGCTATGATCTGCCTATCGAAGAGCTGAAGAACTTCCGCCAGCTGCACTCCAGAACGCCAGGTCATCCTGAGTATGGTTATGCGCCAGGTGTTGAAACCACCACGGGGCCTCTGGGTCAGGGTATTGCCAATGCTGTCGGTATGGCCATGGCTGAGCGTACGCTGGCGGGCCAGTTCAACCGTCCTGGTCATGATATTGTTGACCATTACACTTATGTATTCCTGGGCGATGGCTGCATGATGGAAGGCGTTTCCCATGAGGCCTGTTCGCTGGCTGGCAGCATGAAGCTGGGTAAGCTGATTGCTTTCTACGATGACAATAACATCTCGATTGATGGTGAGGTGCGCGGTCACGGCACGACCCCAGGCTGGTTCATGGACAATACGCCGGCACGCTTCGAAGCCTATGGCTGGCATGTCATCCCCAAGGTGGATGGTCATGACGCTGAAGCCATCAAACAGGCTATTGAGGCTGCACGTGCGGTTAGCGACAAGCCTACACTGATCTGTTGCCAGACCATCATTGGCTGGGGTTCACCCAACAAGCAGGGCAAGGAAGAATGTCATGGTGCGGCGCTGGGCAACGATGAGGTTGCACTGGTGCGCCAGACCATCAACTGGCCGCATGATCCTTTTGTGGTGCCTGCTGATATCTATGAAGGCTGGGACGCCAATGAAGTGGGTGCCGGTGCTGAATCTGAATGGAACAACCGTTTTGAGAACTATCGCAGTGAGTTCCCCGAACTGGCTGCAGAGTTTGAGCGTCGCATGAATGGCGATCTGCCTGCATCATGGGCGGCTGATTCAGCTGCTTTTGTCGCTGCAGTCAATGCCAAGGGTGAAACCATTGCCAGCCGTAAGGCCTCGCAGAATGCCCTTAACGGCTTTGGGCCCATGCTGCCTGAAATCCTTGGTGGTTCTGCCGATCTGGCGGGCTCCAACCTGACCATCTGGTCAGGCTGCAAGGATATCAATGCCGAAGGCTTTAACGGTAACTACGTTTACTACGGTGTGCGTGAGTTTGGCATGTCTGCCATGATGAATGGTGCGGCTCTGCATGGTGGTTTCCGCCCTTATGGCGCGACTTTCCTCATGTTCTCGGAATATGCCCGCAATGCGCTGCGCATGTCCGCCCTGATGAAGCTGCCCGTGATCTATGTTTACACCCACGACTCGATTGGTCTGGGCGAAGATGGTCCTACCCATCAGCCTGTTGAACAGACAGCAACGCTGCGCATGATTCCCAACATGAATGTATGGCGTCCCTGTGATGCTGTCGAGTCTGCGATTGCATGGAAGTCTGCCATTGAGCGTAAGGATGGTCCTTCTACCCTGATTTTCTCACGTCAGAATCTGGCGCATATGCCACGTGATGATGCACAGATGGCATCTGTGGCGCGTGGTGGTTATGTGCTGGTGGATTGCGATGGCCAGCCAGACCTGATCCTGATGTCAACCGGTTCTGAGGTTGAACTGGTGGTCAAGGCAGCTGCAGAACTGTCTGCCAAGGGCAGGAAAGTGCGTGTGGTTTCCATGCCTTCAACCAATGTCTTTGATGCCCAGGATGCCGCTTATCGCGAAAGCGTACTCCCGGCTGCAGTCAGCCGTCGTCTGGCGGTTGAAGCGGGTGTCACTGTCGGCTGGTGGAAGTATGTGGGCAGCGCTGGCTGTGTGGTAGGTCTGGATCGCTTTGGTGAGTCAGCGCCTGCTCCTCTGCTGTTCAAGGAGTTTGGCTTTACCGTAGAGAATGTGGTCGCGAAAGCTGAAGAGCTGTTCTGATCCATTCCTTGCAGGATGATGTCATGGCAGGGGGCTTAGGAAAAGCCCCCTGCTTTGCATCTGGCGATTGTCTGATTTCTCCATTGATGGCTGCGCGACAGCTGGAGGGCCAAGCGTTATGTCAAAAAAACATCCAGTGATTGCTATCACCGGTTCATCAGGCGCCGGTACCACTACAGTCAAAAAATCCTTCGAGCATATCTTTCTGCGGCTCGGTATCAATCCTCTTGTGGTGGAGGGCGACAGTTACCATCGCTATGAACGTATTGAAATGCGTGAGCGTATCGCCCGCTGCAAACAGGAAAGTATTCCCTTCAGTCATTTTTCCCTGGATGCCAATCTTTTGCATGAACTGGAAGATTCTTTCAGGGAGTATGGTGAGACGGGGGTCACTAGGCGTCGCTACTACGTGCACAGTGAGGAGGAGGGGCGGGCACTTGGCGGATATCCTGCCGGTACCTTTACGCCATGGGAGGTGACACCTGCCAATACCGATCTCATGTTCTATGAGGGTCTGCATGGCGGCGTCAAAACCGGTGATATTGATGTCACCCGTTTTACTGACCTGCTGGTTGGCGTGGTGCCTATTGTCAATCTGGAGTGGATACAGAAAATCCACAGGGACACGGCGCAGCGGGGATATAAGCCGGAGGATGTTACCGATATTATCCTCAGGCGCATGGAAGACTATGTCAAGGTGATTACGCCGCAGTTTTCCGAGACGGATATCAACTTCCAGCGTGTGCCACTGGTGGATACCTCCAATCCTTTCATTGCGCGGGATATTCCTACGGCAGATGAAAGTTTTGTCATTGTCCGCTTCAATGAGCCACACAAGTTTGGTGTGGATTTCCCCTACCTGTTATCCATGCTGCAGGATTCCTTCATGTCGCGCTATAACTCGATTGTCGTGCCAGGAGGCAAGATGGGACTGGCTATGGAGCTCATTTTCCGGCCTATTATCGAGCGCATGATGCAGGAGCGTGATCAGGCCTGATCACGTACTGCTGCTTCCGCCAGTGTCAGGGTATTAAAAAACCCGCTATTCCTCTGGAATGGCGGGTTTCTTTATGCCCCGTACTTTTTCATCAGTACGGGGCATCAGCAGAAGCCAGGCTATCAGCTTGCAGCTGCATCAACAGCTTCGCGGATTTCGCGTGCTGCAACGGTTGGGTTCTTGGCGCCGGTGATGGCTCCGCCCACAACCACAATGTCTGCGCCAGCGCGGACTACCTGTGCAATGGTGTCCTTGTTGATGCCGCCAGCCACTGAAATCTTGGCGCCAAGGCGCAGGGAAAGCAGTGCCTGCAGATCAGCAAACGGGGTCTGGCCAGCCAGCTGCTGGTCAATACCGGTGTGGATGCCGATGATGTGTGCGCCAGCCTGGACAGACTCGCGTGCACGGTTAGGCTTGTTTTCCACATTGATCAGGTCAACCTGAGCCATCTTGCCATGTGCGTTGGCAGCTGCGATGACGCCCTTGATGGTGTCAATGTCAGCGGTGCCCAGCACGGTGGTGATGTCTGCACCGGCCTTGAAGAATGGGGTGGCTTCGTACTGGCCGGCATCCATGGTCTTCAGGTCAACGAAGATGGTCTTGGTGGGGTACAGGTTACGCAGTTCCTTGAGCAGGCCAAGACCGTTGTACTTGAGGCATGGGGTTCCGATTTCGATGCAGTCAACGAACTCGGCTGCCTGACTGGCCAGCTTCAGGGTCTGCTGGTAGTCAAGGGAATCCAGTGCCAATTGAATTAATGGTTTTGCCATGATAAGGGCTCCGATGAGTTAGCGTTTAGGTTTGTGATTCATGATAGTAGTGTTGCGTATCACGTTCGGACGCAACAGTATTATTTTGATTATACGGGACTACTACCCTGCAACTTTAAGTGAGAAAGCACAGGATGTCAATGTCGGCCAGCGTGGTTTGTATCATCAGAAGGCCGCGGCAAAACCCAGCATGGAATTCATGGATGGGGTGTACTGGGTAAGGGGGCCGCTGACCTGGCCAAATACTGCAAACTGGCTGTTGATCGTCCAGATCAGTCCGCCTCCCATCAGATTGCCTGTCATAGTAAGAGGGTTGTCCAGCGTTGGATGCGGATTGGAATTGAGGGACTGGGTCCAGCTGCTGTAACTGCCATGTGCGAAGATGGCGACATCGTCATCAAGAATGTCCTTCTGCAGTGCCCATTGGAAGATCAGCTGCCATACATTGATGTCCATAGGTGTCTGGGTCCGCGACGTGCCAATGTTGTATTCAAGATTGATATCCCAGGGCAGTGACTGGTCGAAGAGGAGTGCCAGATAGGGTTGGGTGCTCTGGTTGAGGGCAGGATTGGCCATCCATGGTGTCTGGACATACATTTCGATGCCCGCTGCTGGCAGATAATAGTCTTTTTTTTCCAGCCAGAGATTGATTTTGGTATCAAACTGCAGCGGCGAAAAGCCCAATACGCTGTTGCCCTGCTGGGGATGGATGAGCGTCATGCCATTACCCATCAGGCGCAGTTCAATATCGTCTGTCAGGCCGTAGCGTAGCAGGAACTGGGTGTAAAACTGCTGGTTCACGGCGCCGTGTGCAGCGCCGCTGAAATTGAATGGTGCCAGTTCGACATAAGCCCGCCCTTCAGGCAGGGTAAATGCGCTGTTCGGAAAGTTGGCAATGTCTGGGCCCGGGTTAGCGATATCAGGTCTGGAGCGCCAGCTGTCAATATTTTCAGGCGATCTCGCGCGCGAACGGTCATAGCGGCCCTTGAAGAATGAGTTACTGATACTGGCGCTGGCATCCTGTCCGAAGACGGCAAATTTTTTATCCTGTTCGCTGTCGTCAGGCGCGGCTGCCAGTGCTGTGCTCTGCGGACGGTCAGTGATATAGTCCGCAGTTGATCGGGCAAGAGCCTCAAATGCATCATTGTCTGCTTCTGCCGGTGTTTTTACATCGGGAGGTGGCTCATCTGTCCTGGCGGGCGCGTGATGGCAGGCACTGAGCTGGAACATGCATACAAGCATGCAAGCCAGCGTGGCAACGCGCCGTTGTATCATTGGACTGTGATATTCAGACATCAAGAGGTTTCATTGCCATGCTGCGTACCGTGCTGCCCGTTCTTGCCCTTTTCTGGCTGTCGCCGATTCTGGCTGCTGGTGCCATGAACACTGAAAGTGGCCAGCCAGCCTCCGTGATGGAAACACAGGGTATCCAGTCTCTGGCTGAACAAAGGCGTGCCCTGATCAGGAATAATCTCCGGTTAACACCCGAAGAAAACAGAAACTTCTGGCCTATTTATGCAGAATACGAGCGGGATGTCGAGCATCTTCTGCTGGACCGGTTGCGGATTTATGAAGAGCTGGGGGGTAACTTTGATGACCTGAGCGATGGAGAGGCCAGAAAGTTCGTGGATGACCACTGGGCCTATGTCCTGCGGCGCACGGATTTGACTGACAGGTACCTCGGCCGCTTTGCAGCGGTCCTGCCGGGAAAAAAGCTGGCACGCTATTACCAGATTGAGGCGCATATCCGTGCATCCATTGATGCCGAGCTTTACCGCAGGATACCACTGGTTCACTAGTGTTGCGGCAGGGCAAAAGGGCTGGGATCCAGTACCGGGTTCTGATCCAGCATGAGGTCCACCAGCAGTTCCGCTGATGCAGGTCCCATGACCAGTCCATTGCGAAAGTGTCCTGCATTGCACCAGGCATTATCCAGCCCGGGAATTTTGCCAATGAAGGGGATGCCTTGCGGAGAACCGGGACGTAGTCCGGCCCAGTGATCCAGCAAGGGTGCTTCGCTGAGATCGGGGCGCAGTTGATGCAGGAAGCGTGTAAGCGTATGCCGGGTTTCTTCCTGTATGGTCTTGTCGAAGCCGCAGTATTCTACGGTGCTTCCAGCCAGAATCACGCCGTCCATGCGTGGAATGAGATAGTGACCGTTACAGATCACCATACAGGCCAGTGCTTCAGGCCTGGCCTGAAAGGCCAGCATCTGACCCTTCACCGGCTGTACAGGAAGGGCAGTGGCGGATGGCTGGCAATGCTGCAGGAGCTGGCCTGTCCAGGCGCCGCTGGTAAACACGAACTGGCCGGCTTCCATTGGCCCTCTGCGGGTGAGCACCGCCGACAGCCGGTCTCCCTTCTTTACCCAGCCTTCTACTTCAGTGTCAGGCAGCATGACGCCCCCCAGATCACGGATGGCGCGCTGCAGGCACTGCAGCAGGCGCGGGTTTCTGACCTGCGCAACCATGGGTAGCCAGAGGTGCGGGTGGTTGTCATGATCCGGTTTTTCTTCGTAGGACGGGAAGCTCAGCCCCCCCGCCAGCTGGCTGGCGGAAGCCGCATCAATCCACGCATGAGGCTCGAATGCGCTCCGGCACCATGCGCCGGCATGGCCGGCAGCGGCATCATCCAGATCCAGTACCAGCAGGCCGCTGCGCTGCCATTCAGCATCGCCATGACCATGTTGCAGTAGCAGTGCCGCCAGCTCAGGGTAGCAGGCCTGGCTTCTCCGGCTGAGTTGCATGACCGGATCCGGCATATCCCATGGCATCAGTGGACAAAGGATGCCACCACCAGCCCAGGAAGATTCACGGCCAGGCAGCTGGCGATCCAGCAGTGTCACCTGCATGCCCGCTTCCAGCAGTCTCCTGGCTGTCAGGAGACCCGCAATGCCGCAGCCTATGATGAGCGTGTCAGTCATGACGGCCGGTCAGGAAGGTTCCATGATGGGTTGCCCGGCTGGTGGCGTCGATCCTGGCAGGCCACGCATCTTCTGCAGATCCTGCAGACGTGCTTCCAGTACATCCAGCGCCTTGTCCAGTGAGGTTTCCATAACGATGACATCGCCCATGGAAAGAATGACGCGCGTCAGTTCGGGTATGCGTGTCAGCCCGGTGGAAACGATATAGACCGGCTGTACATACAGTAATGACCTGCCAATAGGGACAATCAGGATACGGCCACGCTTGACATGAGAACCCTTCTGATCCCACAGGGAAAACTGCTGGGATATGCTGCTGTCCTGATCAATCTTGGCACTGACCTGGGCTGGGCCATCGACCTGCACATCCTTGTTGAACTCGTACAACAGGATTTTTTTGCTGCTGTTGCCGCCGCAGGCTGAGAACTTGACATCGCCACCCAGTGCCAGAGCGCTCAGGTTGGCGCGTCCAACTGGCGTAATGGGCTTGATGATGACAAAGTTCTGCTGGGCTTCGCACCCTTCCAGATAGGTGGTGAAGTAATAAGGCGCAACAGGGCTTTCATGAACCTTGGGGAAGTCCCAGGTTTCCGCCTGCTGATAGAACAGGGCGGGATCAGTCTGATGGTAGCGGGCATACTGCTGCAGCTGGATCTCGAACAGATCGCGCGGATAGCGGATCTGGTCCTTGAGCAGGGGAGGCATATAGCGCATATCCTTGAACAGTCCTGGATAGGCGCGGTCGTAAGCCCTGATGAGGGGATCGTTTTCATCAGCGATATAAAAATCGACATCACCATCGAAGGCGTCGACCACTACCTTGACCGAATTGCGGATGTAGTTGAAAGAACGTTCTTCCTCATCGCCGCGGAAGCGGAAGCGGGTGGTCTTGGATACTGGATACCAGTTTGAGGTGGTATAGGCATCGAGTATCCAGTAGTGGCGCGAAGGCGTCACCACCAGGTAGGGGTCATGATCCAGTGCAAGGAATGGCGCAAGCGTTTTGACCCTTTCAATGATATTGCGATGGAACAGGGCGCGCGTGTGGGTGTCGATATTCGTGGAAAAGAACAGCCGTTCGTCCCGGAAATAGCTGGAAAGCAGAACCCGGCTGAACAGGGAGTCTACCGGAACCCCGCCTTCACCACTGTAGTTGCGGTTGGAATCCTGGTCAAAACTCGAGATATCAGGAATTTCGAGGCGGTTAGGCACCAGAGCGTAGTCCAGATTTTCCAGGCCATAGTAGATATCAGGTTTTTCTACATTCAGTCCGATGCTGGACTGCAGGTTGAGGTCACGCAGGAACCAGCGCATCGGAGTATCTGCATTCTGTGATGCCGGTGTCACCACGGAACCATAACCATGGGTGTAACGCAGGTGGCGGTTTTCCCAGTCACGTGCTTCGCTCGGAAGCAGGTCAAGGTTGACTTCACGCGCTGACAGATTGACCTGTTCAATGGTGCCATTGACGGTATAGCGTGAAGTATCCACTTCTGCAAAGTGATAGTAAGGCCGTATGCCCTGCAGTTCCTGATAGACATCGTCAAGATATTCAGGATCCCAGATGGGGATGTTGTGCAGATGCTCCCTGACATGTGAGTCCAGAGCACTCTTGCTGTCCAGTGTGGCGGTGACGCCTACGGTCTGTATGTTATCCAGCGCATAGGCTGCCAGTGTGGCTTCTATGTTGGCGGCCATGAAGCGCTGCTCCGCCCTGACAGGATTGGGCTTGACGATGAAACGTTCCATCAGGTCAGGCAGCAGGGGGATGTTGCGCATCATGACGGAGACCGCGATGATGGTGAGTCCGAGCATCAGGTTTTTGAGGCCACGGTGGTTTCGCAGAAACAGCAGGAGACTGATGACCGCATAGCCAAGGGCTGCCAGTCCTACCCAGATCAGGGGCAGGTGGTAATTCATCTCCACGAAACCCGGGCCGAAGAACAGGGGGTCATGTGCTTCGCTATAGACAAGTCCATAGCGGTCCAGCATGAAGTCCCAGCCGCCTACTGCTGCAAATAGCAGGATCAGGATCGTCATGTGAATGCGGGCACCCAGCGGCCATGACCGTTTGCCTGAATGGTTGATACTATGCTCGATCCAGTAAGTGAGGGCTACCAGTACCGTCATGACGCCAGAACATATCAGCAGTTCTGACTGGATCAGCTCGAAAATGGCATAGGCAAACAGATAGAAACTGATGTCGGTATTGAACAGGGGTTCACTGACTTCAGCCTTCTGGCCAAAAATGAACAGGAGGCTGTCTTCCCACTGATGATAGAACGGCAGGGCGATCAGTATGGAAAGTACCAGCGACAGGGGAATATAGATGCGTATCGAGGTCAGCTGAAATCTGGCCAGATTGCGCAGCTGCCGTTGCTGCATTTCTCCGCGGAAGGTTGTCTCATGACCGGCCAGTACGCGCGAGGCCAGCCAGAAATTGCCGAGCAGTACGGTGAAGAAGAGCAGGGTGACGCCACCTGACAGGAACCAGCGATAAAGGATGCGCATCCAGTGGTAGGCGCCGTATTCCAGTGAGTCGAACCACCACAGTTCAACCAGAAAGTGTGTGATGGCCAGACCTGCTGCCAGAATGACCAATCCTGTCAGCAGAATGGATCCTGTGAAAATCATCAGCAGCTTCTTCCAGTGTCCCATAAATACCCTCTGATCTCTCTATGCTCTGGCTGTCTTGAGTGGATATGCAATAAGGCATGATGATACCCGACTCAGCCGTGATCTGGTATTTTTTACGCTCATGATCTACACTGGCGGATATCTGTAGGCCTGGTCTACCTGCGAGAATCCTGAGTTTTCCCATGCCCTTATCATCCGGTTTCCATCTGTGCATCCGTACAGCTTGGGTTGTGGCAGTGCTGTCTTGTTCCGTGATGTCTGCCTGTTTCGCTGAAGATCATATCCGTCTTGATGCTGATCAGCAGAAAGCATCAGGTATCAGTGTGGCCATCGCGGGATCTGGCGAGATTGCCCAGACGATTGTGGTTCCAGGTAAGGTACTCATCAATAATGACCGCATAGCGCATGTCATCCCCAGGGTAGCTGGCGTTGTGCGCGAAGTACGTCAATCCGTCGGCGACAGTGTCAGGGCGGGAGATGTTCTGGCCGTCATTGAAAGTATGGATATTGCAGATGCCCGTGCAGCCTATCTTGCTGCCCATGCCCGCAAGCGCCTTGCCCAGGCGAGTTACCGTCGCAAGGAAACACTCTGGCGTGAGCAGATTACTTCTGAGCAGGTCCTGGATGAGGCGCGGCAGGCACTGGAACTTGCAGAGGTTGAAGAGCGGACCGCAGTACAGAAACTGATCGCGCTGGATGTTCCCCGGAGTGCCATTGACCGCCTCGCTTCACGCAGGCAGCAGGATCTTAGCCGCTACGAGATCCGGGCGCCACTTTCTGGCAATGTGCTGGAACGTGACATGGTGCTGGGCGAGGCGATTCAGCCTAATGTCACGGTTTTTCTGCTGGGCAACCTCGATACAGTCTGGGTTGACCTGAATGTATATCCCCGTGATCTGGATCGCGTGACCTTGGGACAGTCGGTACGGATTACCAGTACCGGGCGTCCAGGCGGTGTGGATGCCAGTGTCGTCTATATCCGCCCGGTGGTGAGTGAGGAAACCAGGGCGGCAACCGTGCGTGTGGTGCTGGATAACCACGATGGGCATTGGCAGCCAGGACTCTTCGTCAGCGGATCCATAGAGGCTGGACGCTACACTGCTTCCGTGATGGTACCCAGGGAAGCCGTCATGACCGTGCATAACCAGACGGTGGTTTTTGTGCGTGATGGGGATCTTTTTTCTGCACGTCCGGTGATGACGGGGCAGGATGACGGCCAGCATGTGGAAATCGTGCACGGCCTCCAGACCGGTGAATATTATGTCACCCATGGCGGCTTCATCCTCAAGGACGAAGCGGAAAAGAATCAGTAATCATGCTGGCAGCGCTGCTTCATCTTTCCATCAGGTACCGGGTGACCGTTGTGGTGCTGACCCTGATGGTCTTCATGCTGGGTCTGAATGCTCTGGTCAGCCTGCCGATTGATGCGGTGCCTGATATTACCAACCAGCAGGTACAGATCAACGCACTTTCTCCAGGGCTTTCCCCGGTTGATATGGAAAAACAGGTGACTTTTCCCATTGAGACTACGCTGGCAGGTATCAAGGGTCTGGATTACACCCGTTCCCTTTCGCGCAATGGTTTTGCGCAGGTGACGGCCATCTTCAATGATGATGTCGACATCTATTTCGCCCGTCAGCAGATCAGTGAACGCCTGTCTGACCTCAGGGCCGGCCTGCCGCCAGGGGTTGATATACGCATGGGGCCTATTGCCACTGGCCTGGGGGAAATCTATATGTGGTCGGTGGAATACCGGCATCCCAAAGGTGAAGGGGCGGAGCTGAAGCCGGGGCAGGCCGGCTGGCAGGCTGATGGTGAGTACCTTACACCGGAAGGGCTGCATCTGAGAGAGCCATTCGAGCTGGCTGCTTACCTCAGGACAGTTCAGGACTGGATTGTGCGGCCACAGGTCAAGACGGTAGCGGGTGTCGCGGGCGTCGATGCTATTGGTGGCTATGTCAAGCAGTATCACATCAGGCCTGACATGACGCGCCTGCTTTCCTATGGACTCACCCTGCATGATCTGATAGGTGCCCTGGATCGTAACAACACCAGTATGGGGGCCGGCTATGTGGAAAACCATGGCGAGGCCTATCAGGTGCGCTCGGACGGCAGGATCAGGGCAATCAGTGAAATCAATGGCATTGTCATCGGTTCCCGTGGAGGGGCCCCCATCTATGTGCGGGATGTTGCCGATGTGGGCATAGGACGTGAACTGCGCTCAGGTGCCGCGACCAAGGACGGACTGGAGGTGGTCGTAGGTACGGCGCTGATGCGCATCGGCGAGAACAGCCGCACGGTATCCCAGGCGGTTGATGAGCGCATTGCCGCCGTTCAGAGCGCGCTGCCCCCGGATATCTATATCAAACCCATACTCAACCGTACTGTGCTGGTCGATGCAACCATTCATACCGTGCGTGGCAATCTGCTGGAGGGGGCGGCTCTGGTGATTGCCATCCTGTTCTGGGTGCTCGGCAATCTGCGTGCTGCCCTGATTACGGCGGCAGTGATTCCACTAGCCATGCTGATGACCGCCATGGGCATGGTACAGGGCGGTATCAGCGGCAATCTGATGAGCCTTGGTGCCCTGGATTTTGGTCTGATCGTGGACGGTGCTGTGATTATTGTCGAGAACTGCCTGAGACATCTGGTGGAGCGGCAGCATGCACTGGGCCGTCAGTTGACACTGGAAGAACGTCTGGACGAGGTGGCGTTGGCAGCCAGACAGGTGATCCAGCCCTCTGTTTTTGGCCAGGCTATCATCATTACGGTTTATCTGCCCATCCTCAGCCTCACTGGTATTGAAGGCAAGATGTTTCATCCTATGGCCATGACGGTCATTCTGGCGCTGGTGGCTGCTTTCATCCTGTCCATGACTTTTGTGCCTGCGATGGTGGCACTGGTGTTCAGCGGCCGGATGGAGGAAAAAGAGAGCCGGCTGGTGGTTTGGGCCAGATCCGTTTACCTGCCATTGCTGGTGAACTCGCTGCATCATCCGCGCCGGGTCGTGCTTGGTGCCGCCATAGCTCTAGTGGTGGCGCTGGCACTGTCGACCCGTCTGGGGCAGGAGTTTGCTCCAACCCTTGATGAAAAGAATCTGGCAATCCAGGTGGTCCGTATTCCCAGTATCAGCCTGACACAGGCAGTGACCATGCAGACGCAGGTAGAACATACGCTGGCAGGGGTTCCTGAGGTAGCCTATGTTTTCAGCAAGATAGGCACTGCTGAAATGGCGACGGATCCTATGCCGCCGAATTCAACGGATATGTTTGTGATGCTGCATCCGGAATCCAGGTGGCCAGATCCTGGCAAATCGAAAGCTGAGCTTCTCCGTGAGATCGAAGCCGCGCTTGAACATCTCCCCGGCAACCTCTATGAGTTCAGCCAGCCTATACAGCTGCGCTTCAATGAACTCATCGCGGGTGTGCGTAGTGATGTGGCGGTCAAACTGTCTGGCGACGAGTTTGAGGTTCTGCAGCCGCTGGCCCAGGCGATTGGCCGCCGGCTTGCGTCCATACCCGGGGCAGCAGATGTCAAGGTCGAGCAGACGGATGGCCTGCCGGTGCTGAATGTTGCCATCGACCGTGATGCCATGGCGCGTTATGGGCTGGATATTGCCGATGTGCAGGATGTGGTGGCTATTGCGATTGGTGGCCGGGATGCAGGGCTGGTGTTTGAGGGTGACCGGCGTTTTTCCCTGATGGTAAGGCTGCCGGATGCAGTGCGCGCCGATCTTGAGGCGCTAAGGCGCCTGCCTGTGCCATTACCCCATCAGGGATCTGCAGGGGTATATGCCCCGGCGTTCCTGCCATTGGGAGAACTGGCACACATCGATATCAGCGAGGGCCAGAATCAGGTCAGTCGCGAGAACGGCAAACGTCTCGTAGTGATCCAGACAAATGTAAGGGATCGTGATATCGGTTCTTTTGTCATGGAGGCGCGTGAGGTTCTGGAAAAAGAGATCCGGTTGCCGTCTGGCTACTGGATGAGCTGGGGAGGGCAGTTCGAGAACCTGGTCAAAGCCAAGGCACGTCTCATGGTTGTGGTGCCGGTCTGTTTCATGCTGATATTTTTTCTGCTATTCAGTGCTTTTGGCACGGTTCGTCATGCCGCGCTGATTTTCAGTGGCATACCCTTTGCGCTGGTGGGAGGGGTTGTGGCGCTTGTCGTGCGGGACATGACCTTCTCGATGACCTCGGCGGTAGGTTTTATCGCCCTGTCAGGGGTGGCTGTACTGAATGGCCTGGTGATGGTCAGTTTTATCAACCAGCTGCTTCAGGCAGGGGTTCCGCTGGAAGAAGCCATCAGACAGGGGGCTGCTTCGCGCCTGCGTCCCGTGCTGATGACGGCTCTGGTGGCGGCACTGGGCTTTGTGCCGATGGCACTGACGACGGGTACTGGCGCCGAGGTGCAGAAGCCGCTGGCCACCGTAGTCATTGGCGGGCTTGTATCAAGTACCACGCTGACCCTGCTGGTGCTGCCGCTGCTTTACCAGTGGATGGAACTGCGCTGGAGGACTAGAGCATCCTTGCCATGACAATGGCATCTTCCCGCCCTCCGGCGGCTGGATAGTAGCCTTTGCGGGAGCCGATTTCATTGAATCCTGAACTTTGATACAGGGCTATTGCCCGGAAGTTGCTGGATCTGACTTCAAGAAAAAGCACATCAGCACCGCGGGTGCGCGCTTCATGGGCCAGATGTTCAAGGAGAACGCGCCCCAGTCCTTTGCCCTGTATTTCAGGCGCCAGACAGATGTTGAGCAGATGCGCTTCTCCTGCTGCGATGCTGAGTATGCCATAGGCGCAGATGCTTCCCTTGTATTCTCCAACCCAGCAGGGATATTTCATGAACAGGCAATCCCGGAAAGCTTCAGCTTCCCATGGAAAGGCATAAACCCGGCATTCCAGGGCATGTACTGGCCGGACATCATCCAGACGCATGTCACGCAGGGTTAGAGGCTGTTCTTGTGTCAGTTGTGAGTCCTGAGCATGTTGATGCTGGTTGCCATGCATCCAGTGTTTCATTCTTGCCATCCATGTGGGCATGTCATGCATCCTGCCGGTCGTGAATCCTGCGTGCTGTCATGAGATCCTGCCAGGCCTTTGCTTTTTCCCGGGGTGAGCGCAGCAGATAAGCCGGATGATAGGTCACAATCAGCGGAATACCCGCATAATCATGCGTCTGACCGCGAAGGTTACTGAGAGACGCCTGAGTGGAGAGAATATTCTGGGCTGCTATCCGTCCAACGGCCACAATCACCCGCGGCTTTAACAGCGCCAGTTGCTGACGCAGGAACGGCAGACAGTGTGCGGTTTCTTCAGGTAGAGGATCGCGGTTCTGCGGAGGGCGGCATTTGAGCACATTGCAGATAAAAACATCTTCCCGTGCCTGTCCTACCGCTCTGAGCATTTCTGTCAGCAACTGTCCTGCGCGGCCTACAAAAGGCTCACCACGCAGGTCTTCCTGTTCGCCAGGTGCCTCACCTACAATAACCCAGCCTGCTGAAGGACTTCCACTGCCAAAGACGGTCTGGGTTCTGCTGGCTGACAGCGCACAGGCTGTACAGTTGGCTACCGCAGACCTGAGTGGTTCCCAGGCTCCTTCGCTACTGACGTGGTCACTGACCTCGGTAACAGAGCCTGAAAGCTCCGGATTCCTGGGTTCCCAGCGCCTGATGTTCAGGGCATCAAGGTAAACAGCACGACGCTGACTGTCCAGCGTCATGCCATCATCAGACATCGCCCACCTGGGGGTGGGTTCTTTGCCGGTCGCTCAGCAGGCGGTTGATGGCCTGGATATAAGCTTTGGAAGATGCTATGACAATGTCGGTATCTGCACCAGAACCATTGACGACCCGTCCTGCTTTTTCCAGCCTTACCGTTACTTCACCCTGGGCATCCGTGCCACTGGTGATACTGTTGACGGAATACAGCACAAGCGTGGATTCGCTGTGAACCAGCGAGTCAATGGCCTTGAGACTGGCATCCACGACACCACTTCCGGTGGCGGAACCGGTGATCTCGCGGCCATCCAGGCGTACGGTGACTCTGGCTTCAGGTGTTTCTCCGGTTTCTGAGCAGACGTGCAGAGCCACCAGCTGCAGGCGTTCATCCACGGGAGCGCTGGCTTCAGAGACCAGTGCCTGCAGGTCTTCGTCAAAAATCTCGTGTTTCTTGTCGGCCAGTACCTTGAAACGCTGGAACACACTGTTCAGCTCGGATTCAGAAGTCAGTTCTATGCCGAGTTCCTGCATTCTGGTGCGGAAGGCATTGCGTCCGGAGTGTTTGCCCAGCACCATGCGGTTGGCGGTCCAGCCAACATCTTCAGCCCGCATGATTTCGTAGGTTTCCCGGCTTTTCAGTACGCCGTCCTGGTGTATGCCAGATTCATGGGCAAAGGCATTGACGCCGACAATGGCCTTGTTGGGCTGTACCGGAAAGCCGGTGATGCTCGAGACCAGACGCGAGCAGCTGACGATTTCACGGGTATCAATACCCGTTGTGCAGGGAAAGAGATCGCTGCGGGTGCGTACCGCCATGACAATTTCTTCCAGTGCAGCATTGCCGGCGCGTTCTCCCAGGCCATTGATAGTGCACTCAACCTGGCGGGCACCATGCATGACGGCGGCCAGTGAGTTGGCGACCGCCAGTCCAAGATCATTGTGACAGTGCACGGAGAATACTGCCCTGTCAGCATTGGGTATACGTTCGCGCAGGCGTCCTATCATGGCGCCAAACTGTTCGGGAAAGGCATAGCCTACGGTATCAGGAATGTTGAGCGTGGTGGCGCCTGCATCAATGACAGCCTCAAGAATGCGGCAGAGAAAGTCTTCTTCCGAGCGGCCGGCATCTTCCGGGGAAAACTCGACGCTGTCGGTATACTGCCTTGCCCTTCTGACGGCGCGTACCGCATGCTCAATTACCTGCTCGGGGCTCATGTTCAGCTTGCGCTGCATATGGATGGGCGAGGTGGCAATAAAAGTATGAATACGGGACTGGCGGGCGTCACGCAGTGCCTCCCCTGCCTGATCAATATCCCTGTCCAGTGCGCGGGCAAGGCCACAGACCATGCTTTCACTGACGGCCCGGGCAACGGCCTGAACTGATTCAAAGTCTCCAGGGCTTGCAGCGGGAAAGCCTGCTTCAATGATGTCAACGCGCATACGCTCCAGCGCGCGTGCAATGCGAACCTTTTCATCCCGGGTCATGGAGGCTCCGGGGCTCTGTTCGCCATCACGCAGCGTGGTATCGAAGATGATCAGTTTATCGCTCATGGTATCTCCGGAAAATCGGCATCAGGTTCGTCGTTCTGAACGGTGGCGTTTGAGCTGGGTCAGGGTCAGGGCGGGGCCTGAAACGGCATAGAGCGTGAACAGTATGAACAGCATCAATGCTGGATGCACAAAGATGACCCCGAAGACCAGCATGATCAGGATAACGCGCATGAAAGGCACACGTCCACGCAGGTCAACATTCTTGAAACTGTGGTAGCGGAAATTGCTGACCATCAGCAGCCCCGTCAGTATGGTCATGACCAGGCCTGCCGTACTGATGGTGGCGCCCTGCAGTCCCTGCTCCTGACACAGCCAGACATAGCCGGCAATGATGGCTGCTGCTGCCGGGCTGGGAAGTCCCTGAAAATAACGTTTGTCTGCGGTGGCAATCTGGGTGTTGAATCTGGCCAGTCGCAAGGCACCGCCTGCAGCGTGCACGAAGGCAGCTACCCATCCCAGCTGTCCCATGGCGCTGAGTATCCAGATATACATGACAAGTGCCGGTGCTGCACCAAACGATATCAGATCCGCCATGCTGTCGTATTCTGCGCCGAAGGCACTCTGGGTATTGGTCATGCGTGCGACGCGCCCATCCATGCCATCCAGTACCATGGCAATGAAAATAGCGATGGCCGCCTGTTTGAAATCATGATTGATGGCTGCCGTGATGGCATAAAAACCGGAAAACAGGGCCGCCGTGGTAAAAAGATTAGGTAGCAGGTAAATGCCACGCTGGCGTCGGGTGGATGAAGAGTCCATGTTTGATGCCTCTGTCGTCAGCGATGCAGCAGACCCCGGACACTGCCGGGGTCATGGGTGCGGTAAAGACCAGTTAGTTCTTGCTGGTATCCACGATACGGTTGGCCTTGATCCAGGGCATCATGTCACGCAGACCTGCGCCTACCTTCTCAATGGCGTGCTCGCGGCCCAGACGACGCTTGGCTTTCAGCGTGGGGCTTCCTGCCTGGTTTTCCAGGATGAATTCACGGGCAAACTCGCCGTTCTGGATTTCCGTCAGGATGCGTTTCATTTCCAGCTTGGTTTCAGGTGTGACCACGCGTGGTCCGCGGGTCAGATCACCATATTCTGCCGTGTTGGAAATGGAGTAACGCATGTTGGCGATACCGCCTTCGTACATGAGGTCAACGATGAGCTTGAGTTCATGCAGACATTCGAAGTATGCCATTTCCGGTGCATAACCAGCTTCTACCAGTGTTTCAAAACCGGCCTGGACCAGCGCCGTGGCGCCACCGCACAGTACTGCCTGTTCGCCGAAAAGATCAGTTTCGGTTTCTTCGCGGAAGCTGGTTTCGATGACGCCGGCGCGTCCACCACCATTGGCTGATGCATAGGAAAGGGCAATATCCTTGGCTTTGCCGCTGGCATTCTGAAAAATGGCGATCAGTGAGGGAACGCCACCGCCCTGGGTGTAGGTAGAACGAACCAGATGACCTGGCCCCTTGGGGGCAATCATGATGACATCCAGATCAGCTCTGGGCTGGATCATCTCGTAATGGATGTTGAAGCCGTGGGCAAAGGCCAGCGCGGCACCCTGCCTGATATTGGGCTCAATCTGGTCGGCATAAAGGCGGGCCTGGTGTTCGTCAGGCGCCAGTACCATGACCACATCGGCCTGGGCAACGGCTTCTGTAATCGGGGCAACACTCAGGCCGGCATTTTCAGCCTTGCGGGCAGAAGCTGACCCGGGGCGGAGACCAACCACCACGCTGACACCTGAATCCTTGAGGTTATTGGCGTGGGCATGGCCCTGTGAGCCGTAACCAATGATGGCAACCTTTTTGTTCTTGATGATGGAAAGGTCGGCGTCTTTATCGTAGTAGACCTGCATGGTGCTTCCTCGCTGAAATATTCAAGCAGTGCTTGATCGGTGAAAAATAATGGTTAGGGATGCGCTATCTGTACGGCGGTCAGATGCCGTTGGCTCCCCGAATGATACCTGTGGTGCCTGAGCGTACCAGTTCAATGATGCGCTCCATACCGAGCGCCTGGATGAATGCATCCATTTTCGACTGTTCCCCCGTCATTTCAATGACAAAGGTTTCGGGGGTGACATCAATGATCTTGCCGCGGAATATGTCTGTCAGTCGCTTGACTTCGTCACGATGCTCATGGGTGGCATGTACCTTGATCAGCATCAGTTCACGCTCAATCTGTCCGGCTTCGGGCAGATCCACGACCCTGACGACATCAATCAGCTTGTTAAGCTGCTTGACGATCTGCTCAATCACGGCTTCGCTACCTGAGGTGACCACTGTCATGCGTGACAGGGCGGGATCCTGGGTAGGTGCCACGGTCAGGGATTCAATATTGTAGCCACGCGCCGAAAAAAGTCCGGCCACCCTGGCCAGGGCGCCGACCTCGTTTTCAATGAGGATGGAAATAATGTGCCTCATGGTTCAGGCAAGCTCCGTATCTATGCTGACGCCAGGTGCCAGGCGCATTTCGTGATGAGCCTTACCGGCTTCAATCATGGGATAGACATTTTCTGTCGGGTCGGTAAGGAAGTCCATGAATACCGTCCTGTCTTTCAGGCGCAGTGCTTCTTCCAGCGCAGGGCGTACATCAGCAGGGCGGGTGATGCGCATGCCGACATGTCCATAGGCTTCGGCAACCTTCACGAAGTCTGGCAGGGTTTCCAGGTAGGACTCGGAATAACGGGATTCATAAATGAATTCCTGCCATTGTCTCACCATACCCATGTAGCCATTGTTGAGATTGACGATCTTGATGGGTGTACGGTACTGCAGCGCGGTGGCCAGTTCCTGTATGCACATCTGGATGCTGGCCTCGCCTGTAATACAGGCAACAGTTTCATCAGGGTGCGCAAGCTTGACGCCAATGGCGGCAGGCAGGCCGAAACCCATGGTGCCCAGCCCACCTGAGTTGATCCAGCGGCGCGGCTGGTCGAAGCGGTAATACTGGGCGGCCCACATCTGGTGCTGGCCGACATCCGAAGTGATGTAGGCCTTGCCCGATGTAGCTTCCCATAACTGTTCAACTACAAACTGTGGCTTGATCAGTTCAGCTGCGCGATCAAATTCCAGACAGCCGACACTGCGCCAGCGTTCGATGCGTTCCCACCATTCACAGATCGAAGCCGCATCGGGCTTCTGCCGGTGTGCTTCAATGGCGCCCTGCAACTGCGCAAGGCTGTCGCTGACATCACCGACGATGGCAATATCCACGGCTACGGTTTTGGAGATCGAGGCTGGGTCAATGTCAATGTGAATGATTTTGGCATCAGGGCAGAACTCGGCAAGCTTGCCGGTAACCCGGTCGTCAAAGCGGGCGCCCACGGCCAGCAGTACGTCACATTCATGCATGGCCATATTGGCTTCGTAGGTGCCATGCATACCCAGCATGCCGATAAACTGGCGGTCAGTGGCGGGGTAGGAGCCAAGACCCATCAACGTCTGGGTGATGGGATAGCCCAAGGTGCGTGTCAGACGTACCAGTGCTTCTGATGCATTACCAAGGACAACACCGCCGCCGGTGTAGATGACGGGACGTCTTGCTGCGAGCAGAAGATCGGCCGCCCGGGCAATCTGGCTGCTGTCACTGCTTGCCTGAGGTGCGTAACCCCGCATGGCAACCTGGTCGGGATAATGATAGGGGATCTTGATGTTGGGATCCGTCAGGTTTTTGGGAATATCCACCAGCACAGGACCAGGTCTTCCGGTCGTGGCAATGTGGAAGGCCTTCCTGATGGTTTCGGCCAGTTTGTTCAGATCCTTGACCAGGAAATTATGTTTCACGCACGGACGTGTGATGCCAACAATGTCAGCTTCCTGAAAGGCGTCACTGCCGATGACGGGCAGTGGCACCTGGCCGGTAATGATGACCATGGGAATTGAGTCCATGTGCGCCGTGGCTATGCCGGTTACGGCATTGGTTGCGCCCGGCCCTGAGGTCACCAGCACAACACCCGGTTTACCCGTGGCGCGCGCATAACCATCCGCAGCATGGGTTGCGCCCTGTTCGTGGCGAACCAGGATGTGTTTGACCTTGTCCCGCTGGAAAAGCGCGTCGTAAATATGAAGCACGGCTCCACCCGGGTAGCCGAAGATCATTTCCACGCCCTCGTCTTCAAGACACTGGACGACTATTTCCGCACCACTGAGCTCCACATTCACACCTGTAGCTGAAAAATCAGGAACCATGCAAAATACCCGTAACAGGCTCTTACGTCAAGCGCCATCAGCATCTGGCGTTTTTCCGGGCCGTAGCGTATCCACCAGAAGCAGGGTGATGCCAAGGGTGATGGCCGAATCAGCCAGATTGAATGCCGGCCAGTGCCACTGTTCGTGGTAAACGTCAATGAAGTCGATGACATAGCCATAGGCCAGCCGGTCGATCAGGTTGCCGATGGCGCCACCCAGAACCATGGACCAGCCCAGAGCCTCACGGCGCCTGCCACTGTCCAGCTGCAACAGCTGCCAGGTGATGGCGATGCTGGCTGACAGGGCCAGTGCTACGAAGAACCAGCGCTGCCAGCCGCCAGCCTCACTGAGAAAGCTGAAAGCGGCGCCCTGATTGCGGACATAGGTCAGCTGCAGCCATGAAAAAACGCCGACGGTCTCGTGCAGGCTGAAATGCCGGTCTATCCAGATTTTGCTCATCTGGTCAAGCACGATGGACGCCAGGCTGAGCAGCAGCCAGCCTGCCACCTCAATGCGTTTCATTTTCATGGGCAGACTCATCCTATGTGTCGTGTTTCGCCATGGCCTTCCACGTTCTCGACACAGCGGCCACAGAGTTCAGGATGGGCTGGTGAATGGCCAATATCAGGCCGGTGGTGCCAGCAGCGTACACATTTACCATGCTGGCTGGGCCTGATGACGAGTTGCAGTCCCTCAATGCTGCTGCCTGTCGCGCCATCGATCCGCGTGTCTGCCAGATGAATGCGTGCTTCGGACGTCAGCAGCAGGAAGCGGAGTTCCGTTCCGGTTTTTTCCAGCAGGGCATGCAGGTCAGTTGATGCAAAGAGATCAACCTCGGCATCCAGTGAGGCGCCAATGTCACCCTGTGCCCGCAGGCTTTCCAGTTCCTTGCTGACAGCTTCGCGCACCTTGATCAGCAGATCCCAGTCATGCGACTGCAGCGCTGCCGTGGCATCCATCGGCACCAGTTCCTCATACCATGTGGTGAAGAAAACGGAGTCAGCCCGTTTGCCGGGAAGATATTGCCAGATCTCTTCGGCGGTGAAGCTGAGGATGGGAGCCAGCCAGCGGGTCATGGCTTCCGCAATGTGATACAGGGCGGTCTGTGCGGAGCGTCTTGGCAGGCTGTCAGTCTGGCAGGTGTACTGCCGGTCCTTCAGGACATCAAGGTAGAAGGCGCCAAGATCAACCGCACAGAAATGATGGGCCTTCTGGTAGACGGTATGGAACTGGTAGTTTTCATAGGCTGCGATGATGTCCTGCTGCAGATGCCAGGCCCGGTCCAGCGCCCAGCGGTCGAGTGCCAGCATGCTTTGCAGGGGCACAGCATGAACGGCTGGATCAAAACCATCCAGATTGGCCAGCAGGTAGCGTGCGGTATTGCGCAGGCGCCGGTAGACGTCTGAAGTCCGTTTGAGGATTTCATCCGACACCGTCATTTCGCCGCGATAATCGGTGGCTGAAACCCATAGGCGCAGAATGTCGGCTCCCAGGGTCTGCATGACCTTCTGCGGCGCCACGACATTACCTTTTGACTTTGACATCTTGTGACCGTTCGCATCAACGGTGAAGCCATGGGTCAGCACTGCACGGTAAGGAGGCTCTCCATGCATGGCCATGGCCGAAAGCAGGGAGGACTGGAACCATCCGCGATGCTGGTCTGAACCTTCCAGATAGAGGTCGGCAGGATAATGCAGTTCCGGCCGCTGTTTCAGGACGCAGCTGTGAGTTACGCCCGAGTCGAACCAGACATCCAGCGTGTCGCGTATGACGGCATAGTCAGCTGCCTGTTCTCCAAGAAGCTCTACAGGGTCGAGAGCGAACCATGCCTCAATACCGGCCTTCTCGATACGTTGGGCTACCTGTTCAATCAGGGCGTCGGTGTCGGGATGGAGTTCCCCTGTCTGTCTGTGCACGAACAGGGCGATAGGCGCTCCCCAGTTTCGCTGGCGTGAAACGCACCAGTCAGGGCGGCCGGCCACCATGCCTTCGATTCTGGCCTGGCCCCAGTCAGGAATCCACTGTACCTGCTGGATGGCTTCAAGGGTGTCCTGACGCAGCCCTGCATGATCCATGGCGATGAACCATTGTGGCGTGGCCCGGAAAATGACAGGTGTCTTGTGGCGCCAGCAATGAGGGTAGCTGTGTTCAATTCTGGCATGATGCAGAAGGGCGCCATTTTCCTGCAGCAGGTCAATCACCAGGGGGTTGGCCTGGCTGACGTGCCTGCCGGCAAAATGCGGGGTGCCTTCCAGAAAGCAGCCGTTGTCGCCCACGGGATTCTCGACTGGCAGTCCATAGCGCATGCCGGCCACATAGTCTTCCTGACCATGGCCAGGCGCTGTATGCACAGCCCCCGTTCCTGCGTCAACGGTGACATGATCGCCAAGGATCAAGGGTACCTGTCGTTCAGGCAGGAAGGGATGCTGCAGATGGAGTCCTTCCAGGGCTTCCCCCTTGCCATAGGCAAGTACATGGTAATGTTCGATCCCGGCCCTCAGCAGCGTGTCTTTGACCAGGGCTTCCGCCATGAGCAGGCGCTCATCCTGATCTTCGCACTGTACCACGGCATAATCCAGGTCTGGATTGAGGGCGACTGCCTGGTTGGCGGGCAGTGTCCATGGCGTTGTGGTCCAGATGACAACTGAAAGTGGACCTTTGCCATGATGGCCCTGGACAGCGTGCAGTCGCTGCATGAGTGCTTCGTCATCACAGGCACGAAAACGCACATCAATAGCGGAAGACTGGCGGTTTTCATACTCGACCTCGGCTTCTGCGAGCGCTGACCCGCAATCCGTGCACCAGTGAACCGGCTTTTTGCCTTGGGTAAGGTGACCTTCACGGATGATTTTGCCCAGACTGCGTACGATATTGGCTTCAAACACCGGATCCATGGTCAGATAAGGGTGCTCCCAGTCACCCTGTACACCCAGGCGTCTGAAGGCGTTGCGCTGGATGTCAACCTGTTCCGCGGCATAGCGTCTGCAGGCGTCGCGGAATTCGGCAACACTGACTTTCACGCCAGGTTTTCCCACCTTTTTTTCGACCATGAGTTCGATGGGAAGTCCGTGGCAGTCCCAGCCGGGTACATACGGGGCGTCAAAACCCGCCAGTGTCTTGCTCTTGACGATGAAGTCTTTCAGGATCTTGTTGACGGCGTGGCCAATATGGATTTCGCCATTGGCATAAGGAGGGCCGTCGTGCAGTACAAAGCGTGGGCGGCCCGCGCTAATGGTGCGGATGCGCGCATAAAGCCCGCCTTTTTCTTCCCAGCGTGCCAGTTGTTCCGGTTCCCGCTGCGCCAGGTTGGCTTTCATGGGAAAGTCGGTGGTGGGTAGATTGAGCGTGCTTTTGTAATCCATGGTCATTGTTTCGCAGTTGTAAAGTAATGGCGTGCCTGTGCCGCATCACGGGTGATCTGCTGGCGCAGGCTTTCCAGATCGGGGAAACGCTGCTCTTCACGCAGTTTGTGCTGCAGTGCTACAGCCACGCGCGATCCGTACAGGTTGCCAGAAAAGTCGAAAGCATGAACTTCCAGCAGTGCTTCCGGCTGACCGGCCAGTGAAGGCCTGATGCCGATATTGGCAACGCCATGCAGCCGGAGTCCATGATGGGTTCGCATTGTAACGGCAAACACGCCTGTCAAGGGCAGGTTTTTCCGCATCAGCCTGATGTTGGCGGTGGGGAAGCCGAGCCTGCGGCCCAGTCTGGCACCGCTGACGACTTTGCCATGCATGGTGTAATCACGTCCCATCAGCTTGCGTGCCAGCTCAAGATTACCCTGTTCCAGTGCTGCGCGCAGACGGGTGCTGCTGATGCGTTCACCTTCGAAGTGCAGGGGCGGCGTATCACTGACACTGAATCTGCCATCTGCGCGCAACAGCGCAAAAT
This sequence comes from Pseudomonadota bacterium, assembly GCA_041158225.1. Taxonomy (GTDB): domain Bacteria; phylum Pseudomonadota; class Gammaproteobacteria; order Methylococcales; family Methylococcaceae; genus JBEBBU01. The sequence continues at coordinate 41,742 of JBEBBU010000165.1, forward strand.
TGCCTTCACGGCCTCTGCCGAAGCGGAAGTCATCGCCAATGACAAGATGGTTGATGTGCAGCCGGTGCACCAGAACCTGTTCGATGAAGGATGCGGCATCCAGGTCAGCCAGTGTGTGGTCGAAACGCAGCACCAGCACATGGTCAACCGGCATCTGCCGGAGTAGCAGCAGCTTGTCACCAAGCCGGCTCAGGCGCGCCGGCGCTGCGCCACCTTCAAAAAACTCACGGGGCTGTGGTTCAAACAGTACGATGCAGACGGGGAGCCCGGACTGTCTGCCCATATCAGCCAGGCGCTGGATCAGGGTCTGATGTCCCAGATGCAGTCCATCAAAATTGCCAATGGTGGCGACGCAGCCATCAGTGGCGATGGGGGATCCGTGAAGTCCGTGGTGAATGCGCATGAATGTCAGGTTTCCTCATGCAGGAGCAGATGGCGTGGACGTAGTCCAAGCAGCCATAGTGAGCTGGCATAGGTCAGCATGCCCAGAGTGATCCATAGCGCAAGGCTGGTGATGCGTTCTGTCAGGGTCCAGTCCCCCCATGGATAGCTGGTTGCGGCATACCAGAGCAGGGCGCCCATGGCGCCGTTGGCAAGCAGACTGCGCAACAGAAAGAAAAGCCAGCCCTTGCGTGGCTGGTAGATGCGGTCACGACGCAGGCGCGTGAACAGCAGTATGCAGTTGACCCAGGCGGCCATGGCGGTAGCCAGTGCCAGCCCTGCATGCCCCCAGCCTAAAGGGGCCAGTGGAAATATCAGGGCCAGATTGAAGATGACATTGGCGAGCATGGCATACATACCGCAGCGTACTGGGGTTTTCAGGTCTTTTCTGGAACTGAATCCGGGTACCAGCACCTTGATGGCAATGAAGGCAAGTAGTCCTGTGGAGTAGGTCATGAGACTGCGGCTGGCCATGACGACGTCGTGACTGGAAAAATGATCCCGCTGGAACAGGGTTGAAATCAGCGGCTGGGCCAGAAGCACCAGGCCTACGGTGGCCGGGATGGCGATAAGGATGACCCAGCGCAGCGCCCAGTCCAGGGAGTGGGAAAAGCCGCTGCTGTTGTTACTGCTGTGATTGCGTGACAGGTGGGGCAGAATCACGGTGCCTATGGCGACGCCAAAGATACCCAGCGGAAACTCGACCAGCCGGTCCGAGTAGTAGAGCCAGGACACGCTGCCGGTCACCAGAAAGGAGGCTATCAGTGTATCAATCAGGAGGTTGACCTGGGTGACGGAGACGCCAAATATGGCGGGCACCATGAGCTGCATGATGCGTCTGACTCCGGGATCATGGAAACCGCAGCGCAGGCGCGGCATGAGCCCTGATCGGATCAGCACCGGAAACTGGAATAAAAGTTGCAGGGCGCCCGCAAAGAATACCCCCCAGGCAAGCGCTTCAATCGGTACGCCCATGTAGGGCGTCAGCCAGAGTGCTGCTGCGATCATGGCGATGTTCAGCAGTACTGGCGTCAGCGCGGGGATGGCAAAATATCCCCATGTATTGAGAATGCCGCCTGCAAAAGCGGTCATGGATATGAAGAACAGGTAAGGAAAGGTGATGCGCAGCATCTCGACACTGAGCTGGTAGGCATCGCCCTGGGTATAGAAACCAGGGGCGAACATGAAAATGATCGCTGGTGCCGCCATCATGCCAATAAGGGTGGTCAGCATCAGGATGATGGCTAGCGTACCCGCTGTCCGGTCGAGGAACTGCCGGATACCATCCCTGTCGTAGTGGGTTTTATAGTCAGAAAGTACCGGTACGAAAGCCTGCGAGAAAGCGCCTTCCGCAAACAGGCGTCGCAGGAAGTTGGGGATCTTGAAAGCCACAAAAAAAGCATCGGTAGCGGCATTGGCACCAAATACCTGTGCGACGACCACATCCCGCGCAAATCCGAGCAGACGCGAGATAAAGGTCATGCTGCCCACAACGGCAGTTGATCGGATGAGTTGCTTGCTCAGGGGAGGTCGCCGGATATCATGAATGAATGGGCTATTATAGGTGGATTGCAGCGGTCGGGGAGTCTTGACAGGAAGGGCTGAAGGGTGGAAAATGCCGGTTTACTGAATTTTTCAATATTGGGGTTGACCTTGGCCAACATAGCTTCTGCAAAAAAGCGCGCACGTCAGTCTGAGGAGCGTCGCGCCCACAATGCTGCGATGCGCAGCCGTCTGCGTACTTTCATCAAAAAAGTCATTCTGGCTGTCCAGTCAGGTGATGTTGCCAAGGCTCAGCAGGCCTACCGTGAAGCCGTACCCGTGATCGACTCATCCGTTAACAAGGGTCTGATCCATCGCAATAAGGCTGCTCGCGGCAAGAGCCGTCTGAATGCCCGTGTAAAGGCGCTGGTACTTTCCCAGGCCAGCTAACGCTGCATGCCCTTTACAGAAAAGCCGCCTTCGGGCGGTTTTTTTATGCGTGCTGCCTGTCGGGTTGCGATACTGTTTTTAGTGCAGGAGAACCAGGTTGTCGCGGTGGATCAGTTCTTCCTCGTCGATATAGCCAAGCAGGCCGGCTATATCCTGGCTTGCGTGGCCCTGAATCAGTCGTGATTCATCGCTGTTGTAGTTGATCAGGCCGCGGGCGATTTCCAGGCCGTTTGTATCCTCGCAGGTGACCAGATCGCCGCGCTGGAAGTCGCCTGTGACGCCTGTGACGCCAATGGGCAGCAGGCTGCGGCCTTCGGTATGCAGGGCGGTGACGGCGCCATGATCCAGGGTCAGGCGGCCTTTGGCCTTGAGTTGCCCGGCCAGCCAGCGTTTGCGTGCGAGCAGGGGGGAGGCGTCTGGTGTCAGAAAGGTTCCTATGGCCTCGCCGGCAAGGATGCGTGCCAGTGCCGATGGTTCATGGCCTGAAGCTATGACAGTGGCGGCGCCTGACCGCGCGGCGAGACGTGCGGCGCGCAGTTTGGTCACCATGCCGCCCCGGCCTAGCCCGCTCAGGCTGTCGCCTACCATGTCATTCAGTTCGGGATTATGAATGGTGCTTTCGCTGACCAGCGTGGCATCCGGGTGCAGCGATGGGTTGCGGTTGAATAGCCCGGCCTGGTCGGTCAGGATCACCAGGAGTTCAGCCTCAACCGCATTGGCGACCAGTGCGCCCAGGGTGTCGTTGTCGCCAAAACGGATTTCCTCGGTGGCTACCGTGTCGTTCTCGTTAATGACCGGAATGACGCCCAGATCACATAGGGTCAACAGGGTGCTGCGGGCGTTGAGATAGCGCTGCCGGTCAGACAGGTCTTCATGGGTAAGCAGGACCTGGGCCGTGATCAGTCCGTGCTGTCTGAACAGGGTTTCGTAAGTATGAACCAGCCCCATCTGGCCGATGGCGGCCGCGGCCTGCAGTTCGTTGAGGTGAGTGGGGCGTGTCTTGAGTCCAAGTCGCGACATGCCTTCAGCTACCGATCCTGAAGAGACCAGAATCACGCGCCGCCCCTGCTGCTGTGCTATGGCAATGTCGCTGACCCAGCGGGCAATGGCGGTGGTATCCAGTCCACGCCCGCCTCCGGTGAGGAGTGCGCTGCCAATCTTGACGATCAGGCGCCGTGTTTCTGGCAGGTCAGTTCGTTTCTGCATGGAGGGTGGCTTCAGCGTCGCGGCTGGCTTCGATGTGGTTCATCAGATCGTGCACCAGTGGTTTGAGTCCGCTGCCCTGAAGTGCGGAGATGGTATAGATGGGGCCGTTCCAGGGTAATTCATCGCGGAAGCGCTGCACGAGACTCTCTACCTGTTCTTCGGAGAGGCGATCGGTCTTGTTCAGTACGATCCAGCGGGGTTTGCTGGTGAGTTCGGCGTCCCATCTGTACAGCTCGTTCGCAATCTGGCGCGTGACAGTCAGGGGATCTTCGCTTTCGTCATAGGGTGCTGCATCGACCATGTGTAGCAGCACACTGGTTCTCGACAGGTGTTTGAGGAACTGGACGCCAAGTCCTGCGCCTTCGGCGGCGCCTTCAATCAGTCCGGGAATGTCGGCCATGACAAAGCTGCGCTGGTCATCCACGCGAACCACGCCAAGGTTGGGGCGCAGAGTGGTGAATGGATAGTCGGCCACTTTGGGTCTTGCTGATGAGATCTGGCGTATCAGGCTCGATTTGCCGGCATTGGGCATGCCCAGCAGGCCTACATCGGCAATGACCTTCATTTCCAGGAACAGGTCGCGTTTTTCGCCGGGAGTGCCGGGAGTGGCTTTGCGTGGCGCGCGGTTGGTGCTGCTCTTGAAGCGCGCATTGCCAATGCCGTGAAAGCCGCCGTGAGCTACTAGCAGGCGCTGGCCTGCGTGCAGCATGTCGCCAAGCTTTTCTCCGGTATCAGCATCGCAGACTACGGTGCCTGTGGGTACCTGTACCAGACAGTCGGCGCCGCTACGTCCTGTGCACTTGCCGCCGCCGCCATTCTGTCCGCGTTCCGCACGGTGAGTGGTCTGGAAGCGCAGGTCAACCAGGGTGTTAAGGTTGTCGCAGGCTACCAGCCATACGCTCCCGCCATCGCCGCCATCGCCGCCATCTGGGCCTCCGAGCGGAATGTTTTTCTCGCGGTGAAAGCTTATGCTGCCGTTGCCGCCGTCACCGGCTTGAACATGGATGATGGCTTCGTCAACGAATTTCACGGATTCTGTATCCTGGGGAACGCTTGTCCCCGGTGGTCAGGTAGACCTGCCGGGACGCGCTGGACGCGTCCCGATGCAAGAGAGGGGTCAGACGGGGACGATATTGACGTACTTGCGCCCCATGGGGCCCTTGGTTCTGAATTCAACCCTGCCTTCGGCGGTGGCGAACAGCGTATAGTCGCGACCACAGCCGACATTGTCGCCTGCATGGAAGCGGGTGCCGCGCTGGCGTACGATGATGTTGCCAGCGCTGACCAGTTCGCCGCCAAAGCGTTTGACGCCCAGTCGCTTGGATTCTGAATCGCGACCGTTGCGTGAACTGCCGCCTGCCTTTTTATGTGCCATGATTGTGCTCCTTGACTGCTGCTGGCCAGATCAGGCGCTGATGCTGGTGATCTGGATTTCAGTGAAATTCTGGCGGTGCCCCTGCCGTTTCATGTGGTGCTTGCGGCGACGGAACTTGATGATGTGCACTTTGGGCATGCGGCCGTGTGAGGTTACGGTGGCCACAACCTTGCCGCCGGCTACCAGGGGGGTGCCGACATGCAGTTTGTCGTCCGTCTGAACCAGCAGTACCTGATCAAAGGTGACTTCCTGACCTGCCTCGACATCAAGGGTTTCAATTTTCAGGCGATCGCCCGGTTCTACGCGGTACTGTTTTCCGCCTGTCTGAATCACAGCGTACATGGGGGTACTCCGAAAGGAATATTGCAATAAACCGACAATTCTAGATGAGCTGCAAGCATGGCGTCAAGATCATGGGTGAAATTGTCGGAACTGGTGGCGCGAAGGCTTGCATTTCCGCACGGCGTCGATTATAAATCGACGCCGTGCTCACGGCACTTTAAACAATACTGTTCAAGACTTTCATCATCGTTGTTAAGGAGGATTTTATGAAAAAGGCTCTTTGCGTTTTCGGCGTTGTAATGATGTCCTTGCTCGCTGTTGGCTGTGGCAATTCACCTGACGGTGATTCAGGCAGGCTGGCCAGTCACGTGGCGCCTTCCCTTTAATCCATCAGGATTGGGTGTCTGAAAAGCACGGTTCCCAAATTCAATAAACATAAAGGGTTAAGCCCCGTGCTATGTAACATCAGACCCGGACACCCCATGTGTTCGGGTTTTTTGCAACAGGGAATTGCCAGTAAGTGTGTATTGACACCCGCAGTCTGATTAACTGACAATAGCGGGACGATCACGGTACGGCCGTATCCGAACGATTTCCATACATTGAATTAACAACACTTAAATAAGAAGGTAGGTAGAAATGGGTGCCATACTTGATCTGGTTGAAAAGATGAGATCCCCTGTAGGTATCGTAGTGACCCTGGCGATCATCGCTGTTGGTTTCTACTTCGTTCGTTGGGTATTCAACGACTCAGACAAGCAGTAATCTGCCTGTCTGGAAGAGGCGTGGCGGGGTTTGCCGTCACGCTTTTTTTTTGCCTGTTATAGCCTCTCTGCCATCTCCTGATACTAAATTTCCATTTTTTGCGTGCTCTGATGTAGAAATGTATCTGCTGTTGAGGTACATTTTACCGCGTCAGTCACCTGACTGGTGGTTGTCCACAGGCTTCTATGTAAGCTGGCTGAATAATAATCATTCTTAGGAGGATGTCATGAAGAAAGTACTTCTGGTTCTGGGTGTTGTAATGGTATCTCTGATGGCTGCTGGTTGCGGCAACTCAGCCGATGGCGATTCAGGTCGTCTGAGCTTCAAGTCTGCTCCTTCCCTGTAATTCCCGGGAGCGTGGCCGCCCTCGCGGTATTGCCGCGGGGGATGGTTCATCCTTTTTCCTCGTCATCTTTCATTACTGAGTCTTGTTGATGAAGCCACTATCGTCCGTTTCCGTCCTGCTTGGTGTCGGTGTGCTGTTAGCAGGTTGTGGTGGTGTAAATTCCCAAGGCCCGTCTGCAGGTGTCGGCAGAGCTGCAAATGAGCTGCAAACAGGCCAGAGCCCGTCTTCCTCCGGTACAGCGTTTGTTCCGGGGCTGGGTGAGATCATGGCTCAGACCGCTGCGCGGCATGTCAAACTCTGGTTTGCCGGTCAAGGCAAAAACTGGGCACTGGCGGCCTACGAGCTTGATGAGATCCGTGAAGGTCTGGACGATGCCGGCAAGTACCATCCCACTCACAAGTCTATTGCCGCTCCCATACCCATCCTGATCAAATCCTGGATGGACAAGCCTCTGGCGGGGCTTGACGAGGCAGTCAAGGCCAGGGATCTCGTGCGTTTTACCAGACATTTCGATGAGTTGACCGAAGGTTGTAATGCCTGTCATCGCGGAACGGATTTTGGTTATAACCAGGTGATCCGTCCCAATTTCAACCCATTTCCAAGTCAGTCGTTTACCGCAACTGATCCATCCTGACATCCGTCAGTGTGGTTTCCCGTGCTACGCAGTCTTTCCGTTATTGTGAGACTGGCGCAGCAGGCGTGGCAGCGCAAATCCCATGGCCAGTACGGCCAGTGCCGTCAGCAGGACAAACTTGCCGAACTGGCTTGCTGCTACTGGAGTGACTGCGGGCGCAGTGGCTACCAGCAACGGGATGTGCAGCGCTGACACCTCCTGCGGTATGTTCAGCTCACTGTGCTGGACATAAAGCACGGTCTCATAGTGGCCGGGCGTGGGGAAATCAACGCTTAATCCGGTAACGCCCTGCTTCACCACAGTAGGTGCAGTCTCTGAAAGCACCTTGCCTTTCTGGTCCAGTACTCTGATCACTACCGGCTGGTTGCGTACATCGCGGTCGAGAAGATCCAGGGTGATCTGTGTATTGCCGGTGCGTGCGATTTCCAGGCACTGCGCGGTTGGCGGCTGTCTTGCTTCGCCTGGCGCTACAGGCGGCATCTGGAATGCCGCAAAATTGGCGACATAATAATCATTGCTCTGCATGCAGCCATACATGTCCATTTTGCCGCCTGGCCCCTGTCGCGGTGCCAGAGGTACGGAAGCAGGAGCTTCGTGGCTGGTACATAGCAGGCAGGTGCTCAGGGCAATGGCTGCGATGGAAAGAAATGGCCTGTTCATGGTGCACCTCCCTGGGTTTCGTTGACTTTGACGGAAAATCGGTAGATGCCGCTGATGACCAGGCCATCTTCAGTAATGACGCGGTAGTGAGCCACATAGGATCCGGGTGGCAGTGGCGAAGCGGTGGAAGCTTTGAGTTCGCTGCGTTCGCCAATGGTGATGCTGGCGTCCTGGCGGTCTACGCGCTGGCCTGATTTGTCCAGTATGACCAGTGAAGGCGATCTTTCCCCGATGTTACCTGTAAACCAGAGTTTCAGTGTACCGTCAAATTTTGCAGTGATTTCATTGTCGCGTGGAGCGCCGCCTATCAGACGGCCTTCAGCCCATGCGTTCCCTGCAAGCAGAGATGGCAGGACTAGCAGCGCCGTTAGTGACAGACGCTTGCAGGCGGAAGACTGTTTCATGGTTTAACCCTGTGATCGGATGGTGGATGGGGCGGTTTCAGGGAAGGCCGAGAGTGCTGCTGATCAGCAGTACCAGCGGATCAATGACCGGATGGAAAAAGCCCAGGGTAATAATCAGCAGGCTTATCGCATAAAACTGGCTCCAGCGTCTCAGTGAAAAATCCTGCTGGCGCCATAAATAGTGAAAGATCAGCCAGCTGATGACCCAGACGACGACAGCCATGGTTTCCTTGCCTGAGTAGGAGCCTATGCTGCCATCTGGGCCACTGCCCACAGCGCCAGGTATCCAGTAGCCATAGGCATGAACCGCGCGATCCAGTGCCGGGGAGAGGCGTGAGATGTGGTGGCTTACCATGAGCGTGACAAATGCCAGCAGGGGGGCCAGTGTGGCTGCAATGACGGGGCCATTGTAGACGGGTTGCTGATTGGACTTGGTATTCATGTATCTTCCTCAGACAAAGCGCAGTTTGGCGAGCGTCAGTCCGGCGACAAAACCACCGAGCAGAAAAAGCCAGGATAGTAGTATCAGTATCCCGGTGAACTGGGTAATATCGCGCCGTTCTTCAAGGTGATCGCGGTAGTAAAAGGTGATGAAGGTGGCGGCCAGCATCAGTGGAAACGGAAAGATGCTGATGAATTCCTTGAACTCCATCAGGACATTATGGAAGTTGGCGACATGCTGCAGTATCCAGTCTCTGGGGCCGTCTGTGCCGCGATAGCGCATGTAGATCCAGTTACCTGAAATGAGTGCAGTGAAATTCAGTGCGGTGGACAGCATCAGCATATCGCGCAGTGATTCCATATTGACATGAACACCCCGGATCAGCGGGTAAGCCCGGTGGGTCATGAAAGTGCCCATGATCATGGCGCCAATGGCGCTGGTACCATGCACGCCGGCCTGTACGCTGTAGGCGCTGGGATAGAAGAAATCCAGGCCTCCCAGTGCAAGCAGCAGACTCAGGCCCAGCAATGCCTGGGTTCTGGCCAGTACTTTGGCAAGCGTTGGATGCAATACAGTATGTTGCGGCATGTCTCTGGTCCTGTGATGCGTCAAGATGCGTGACTGACCGCTCATTATATACTACCTGTAGCATTGTCCTGACGGCATCAGTGATACACTTTTTACATCGAAACGGAGAACTATGCATGCAGATTGTCATGACGGGAGCAACGGGTTTTCTCGGTCATCACCTGTGCAGGATACTGGTGGACGCCGGCCATAAGGTTCATGTCTATACCCGCAGCCCTCATCGGGCGCGCAAGCGCTGCCCGGGCGCCATTCCGTTTACCTCCTGGCAGCAGCTGGGGCCGGATTTCTGCTGCGATGCTGCGATTAACCTCTCAGGTGAGCCCATTGTCGGCGCGCGCTGGACGCATGCGCGCAAGGCTATCCTGTGGCAAAGCCGGGTAGGAGTGACCCGCGATCTGGTCGACTGGATGTCGCGGTTGCATACCCAACCCAAAGTCCTGCTGAGTGGTTCCGCCGTTGGCTACTATGGTCAGCAGGGTGATACCACACTGAGTGAGCAGAGTGCGGTCAGTGGTGATGATGATTTTGCCAGGGATATGTGTGCCGCTTGGGAGGAGGCTGCCATGGAAGCATCGTCGTCAGGCATTCGTGTCTGCTGCGTGCGTACGGGTCTGGTCCTTGCCAGAAGAGGGGGTATGCTGCAGCGTCTTCTGCCTGCATTCCGTTTGGGTCTTGGTGGGCCACTGGGTTCCGGTACGCAGTGGATGCCATGGATTCACCTCGAGGATTACCTGAATATGCTGCTCTTTCTCCTTGAAAGGCAGCAGCTTGCGGGAGCTTTCAACGCGACATCACCCCAGCCAGTGACCAATGAGGTTTTTACCCGTGAACTGGCACATGTGCTGCGCCGTCCTGCCTTGCTGAGAGTGCCGGAAAAACTGTTGCGCCTGAGTATGGGGGAGATGGCTGATCTGCTGCTTGGCGGGCAGCGTGCCCTGCCTGTTGCCCTGCAGGCCGCAGGCTTCAGGTTCCGGCATCCGGAACTGCCTGCTGCGCTGGAGCATCTGCTGACATGACGAGTGCTGATGAACTGCTCTGGCATGTCGATGTTCAGGATGTGCCTCTGGGTGCCCGGACGCGCGCTGATATCCATGCTCTCAGGCTGTTGCACCGCTCCGTGCATATGCTGGTGTCTGATCCTGATGGCAATATTCTTCTACAGCTGCGTTCTGGCACCAAAGACGAGAATCCGGGATTATGGGATACCTCGGCGGCGGGTCATGTTGATTATGGTGAAAGCTATGATGACAGCGCGCGGCGCGAGCTCGGTGAAGAGCTGGGTATCCATGTTGCTGTGGAAGCCCTGCATTTCCTGTTCAGAATGGAAGCTCTGCCCGAATTCGGGAGCGAGTTTGTCCAGGTTTATCAGGTAGTGTGGAACGGTCCGCTGCAGCTATCAGAAGCCGAAATCAGCGAAGTACGCTGGTTTACCCCTGAGCAGCTGGATCATGCTGTGGCTATGGACAATCCTGCCTACACCGGCACTTTCAAGAGGCTGTGGCGGATTTACCGGAGTAGCAGTCTTGTGGCGATTCCCAGCAGTAACAGCGCAAAGTAGACTCTGAGTTTTTCCATCGGCAGGTGCGTTGCGAGTCTGGCGCCCCAGGGCGCCGCCAGCAGTCCGGTCAGTGCCAGTGCCACCGCTCCCGGCCACCAGAGGTAGCCCAGCATGTGAGGTGCGGGTTCCCCATGCTGCCAGCCCAGCCAGACATAGGTCATCAGGCCACTGAGGGCGATGGGTATTCCGCAGATGGCAGAGGTACCTATGGCCTGGCGGATATTCAGCTGGTGGCGCAGGAGATAGGGGACTGTCAGTGTGCCGCCGCCGATGCCAAACAGGGCGGAAAGTGCACCGATAGCCGTTCCAGCCAGAAACAGCGAGCCTCTGCTGGTCGGGTGATCCATGGCAACGCTGGCTTGTGGGCGTTGCCAGACCAGACGGGCAGCGACATAGGTCTGGAAGATGGCGAAAGCGATGACCAGGTATCCTGCCGGCAGTCCGCTGGCCAGGTGGGCGCCTGCAGACGTTCCGAGGAGCAGGCCGGGCGCCAGGCCGGAAACCGATCGCCAGCAGACATTGCCGCGCCTTGCGTGTGCGATGCCGGATGCTGATGATGTTGGCAGGATGACACCAAAGGACGTGCCCAGTGCTGTCAGCATCAGTCCATCAGCGGAGACGCCCTGCTGTGGCAGTGACCAGAGCAGAAAAGGCACCAGCAGGATGCCGCCTCCAATGCCGAATAGCCCGGCAAGCATTCCGGCAGTGAGGCCGACGGCAAGGTAGAGTGTAGTCGTATCCCATGGGAAAGCATCCAGGAAAATCATCATGAATATGTCTGTTTATCTGGTCGGTGGTGCCGTGCGCGACCGCCTTCTTGGTTTGCCGGTGATCGAGCGCGACTGGGTTGTGGTGGGTGCGGTACCTGATGACCTGATTAAACAGGGATACCGGCAGGTCGGCAAGGACTTTCCTGTTTTTTTGCATCCCGGTACAGGGGAGGAGTACGCGCTGGCCAGACGCGAGCGCAAGGTCGCTGCCGGTTACCATGGGTTTGCTGTGGAAACTGGCCGGGAGATTTCGCTGCATGACGATCTGCTGCGGCGTGATCTGACCATCAACGCCATGGCCATGGATGCAGCCGGGCAGCTGGTGGATCCCCATGGGGGTATGTGTGACCTGCAACATCGTGTGTTGCGCCATGTTTCACCGGCCTTTGTCGAAGATCCACTGCGTGTGCTGCGCGTGGCGCGATTTGCCGCCCGTTTTGCAGGATATGGATTTACTGTGGCAGCAGAAACCATGGCCTTGATGCGACAGCTGAGTAGTGGGGGTGAACTGGGCCATCTGGTACCTGAGCGGGTGTGGCAGGAGTGCATCAAAGCGCTGTCAGGCCCCTCTCCATCCGTATTTTTCTCGACGCTAAAGGCATGTGATGCCCTGCTGCCGCTTTTTCCTGAACTGGACCGGCTGTTTCAGGTGCCACAGTCACCGCAGCATCATCCCGAGGGAGACTGTGGTGTTCACAGCCTGCTGGTACTGGATCAGGCTGCAAGGCTTTCGGATGATCCGGTGGTGCGCTTTGCTGCGCTGGTGCATGATCTGGGTAAGGGTCTGACGTCCGAACAGCTCTGGCCATCACATCCCGGTCATGAGCAGGCTGGAGTCCTGCTACTGGAAGCACTGGCCCTGCGTTATCGTCTGCCACATGTTTACCGGCAGCTTGCGCTTGCTGTCATGCGTTTTCATGGTGAAGTGCACAGGGCCCTGACACTGGATCTGCGTGCGCTGGACAGTCTGATGCATGGTATTGGCGCCTGGCAGTCTGCCGCCTACCCTTTTGAGGCGGTGCTGACTGCCTGCAAGGCTGACTGTCGCGGCCGTACAGGCTTTGAGGATGCTGACTACCCCCAGGCTGCTTACCTGCGTTCTGCCCGTGAGGCAGGTCTTGCTATCGATCGCCAGCTGCCAGCCCGGCTCGGCTACCAGGGGGAAGCGTATGGACGTGCTCTTGGCACGTTGCGGCGTCAGGCCCTCCGGCGCTGGCGCCGGGAATTGGCCGGATTCAGTGCTGCATCAGTCTTGCGCTGACATCACGGTAGCGCCTTGCTGTCTGTTCAATGATATCCTGGGGTAGTTCCGGGCCTGGGGACTGCTTGTTCCAGTCCAGTGTTTCCAGATAGTCACGTACAAACTGCTTGTCAAAACTCGGAGGATTGCCGCCTGTGCTGTAGGTGGTTTCATCCCAGAAGCGCGACGAGTCAGGTGTAAGGGCTTCATCAATCCAGTGCAGGCGTCCTTCTTCATCCAGGCCAAATTCGAATTTGGTATCAGCAATGATGATGCCGTGCTGCAGGGCGTAGGCAGCTGCAGTTGTATAGATGCTCAGTGCCAGATCTCTCACTTCTGCCGCACGTTCCTCTCCCATCAGTTCCACTGTGGCGGCAAAATCAATATTCTCGTCATGGCTGCCCAGGGCAGCTTTGGTCGATGGGGTATAAAGCGGTTGGGGCAGACGCTCTGCCTGCTGCAGGCCGGAGGGCAGATGATGACCACAGACCATCCCGGTAGCGCAATAGTCTTTCCAGCCAGATCCGGCAAGATAGCCGCGAACCACGGCTTCTACCGGCAGAGGCTTCAGGCGTCTGACCACCATGGCCCTGCCTTCAACCTGTATTCTTTCGGCAGGATCGGGAAGTATCTGCTCCAGGGGGATATCTGCCAGATGATTCGGGGCCAGCGCTCTGAGTTGCCTGAACCAGAACAGCGAAAGTTCGGTGAGGATGCGTCCCTTGCCTGGAATGGGATCAGGCAATATGACATCAAAGGCAGACAGCCGGTCAGTGGTGACAATCAGCAGATGATGCTCGTCGACATCATAGATATCCCTGACCTTGCCGCGGCCACACAGGTGTAGGGAGTTGAGTTGTGATTCGTGCAGGCTGTCAGGCGGATTCATGGCAATGACTCATTCGTTTTGCATAAAAAAGACTTATCATGTAAGCCTTCGGGCTGGAAGGCAAGCCCCTGAGCGTAAGAAGCGGCTGGTATGAACTGGTTAGGTAAGGCATTTGGTAGTGTATTCGGGTTTCTGGTGGGAGGGCCAGTGGGCGCTGCAGTGGGTGCCGCATTCGGTCACAAGCTGGATCATCGTGATGACGGCAGTCTGAGGCGTATCGATAACCAGGTATCTACTGCAGCACACGCGGCCTTTTTCAATGCGACATTTGCCGTGATGGGGCATGTTGCCAAGAGTGATGGTCGGGTTTCCGAGGCAGACATCCGCATGGCCAGTGAAATCATGGATCGCATGCTGCTTTCTCCCGAGCAGCGTCGGGTGGCCATGCAGCGGTATGGCGAAGGCAAGCAGTCAGGATTTGCCCTGGATGCCACGCTGGATGCTTTCCGCCGGGAATGCAGGACACGCTATACCCTCATGCGTCTTTTTATTGAAATCCAGCTGGAGTGCGCCTGGTGTGAGGGCGAACCACACGAGAGCCAGGACCGGCTGTTGCTGTATATCTGCAAAAAGATCAGGTTTTCCCAGTTTGAGTACCATGCTATCCGTCTGCGCAGGCAGAGTGAGGTGAAGCTGAAACAGGAGCAGGCACAGGAACAGCAGCAGAAACAGCAGGGCAGGCAGCAGCGGCAGACGTTCAACCAGCAGGGGTTTGAGCAGGCTTACAGGCGTGCGCGCCAGCAGCAGGAACAGTGGCGCAGCCATAATGGTTCGCCTCCTCCGGGACGGCGCTCCCAGCATGTTCTGGATGATGCCTACAAGATTCTTGGCGTGACTGCGCGGGCGGGTGATGATGAAGTCAAACGGGCTTACCGGCGCTTGATGAGCCAGAATCATCCGGATAAACTTGCTGCGCGTGGTGCCTCGGAGGCTGCCATGCGCAAGGCGAATGAACGTACCCAGCAGATTCGCAAGGCATACGACCGTATCGCCCAGGCCAGAAAAATTTCCTGAACATCAAGCCACAAGGTACCCTGAGTCCCATGCCATCATTTGACATCGTTTCTGAAGTTGACCTCCACGAGGTTGCCAATGCCGTTGACCAGACTATGCGTGAGGTAGGCACGCGCTTTGATTTCAAGGGAAGTCAGGCCAGTTGCGAACTCAAGGATGGTGAGATACGTCTGGTCGCGGAAAGTGATTTCCAGTTGCAGCAGCTCAGGGATATCCTGAACAGCAAACTCGCCAAACGCAATGTGGATGCCGGCAGTCTTGACCGTGGTGCCGTCACCCCGGTAGGCAGGGAGTTCCGCCAGAGTCTCAAACTCAAGCAGGGCGTGGAAACTGCCTATGCCAAGGAACTTGTCAAGCTGCTCAAGGAAAGCAGGCTCAAGGTCCAGGCCTCCATTCAGGGGGAGCAGGTCAGGGTAACCGGCAAGAAGCGTGACGATCTGCAGGAAGCCATTGCCGTGCTGCGTGCCAGCCAGCCTGAGCAACCCTTGCAATACACCAATTTTCGCGATTAGCCGGTAAAATCCCGCATGTGTGTCTATACCTTCAAGGTATGGACACACACAACAGAATTTCGGGATCTGCTTTTCTTGGCCTGATGTTCAGCATGGCGGTTGGTGCCTGCCTGCTGGTGCTCATGGCCAGTATCCATGCGCAATGGCTGGCGCGTTACCGTTATCTGGTGGCAAAAGCACAGCTTGAGGAGTCGCGCCGCGTACTGCTGGAAACTTTCCAGCCACTGCTGGGCAATACCGGTTATATGGGATGTGCTACCGGTGTGTCACCACCTCCCGTCGTCATGGCAAAACCACCGCTGGCTATAATCCGCCGTGTTGCCGCTTATGCTGCGCACGCTACTGGCTGGGTGCCGCCGTTACCCTCCGGTCTCAATAAGGTGCTGCCTGACAGTGATGTGCTTGAGGTGATGCAGGCTTTGCCCTGTGGTGGCCAGCTTGCTGCGGCTACATCCGCTACCGAAGCTGTGCTGGAACTGTCCTGTCCGCATCAGTGTGATTTTTCAGCAGATGATCTGGTGCTGCTGACCGCTTGCAGTCACTCGCATCTGCTGCGTATCGACAGTGTTCAGGGATGTGGCGTGGAATCTGCCAGGCTGGTATTTTCAGCGACAGGTAACAGTAGCCGCCTGTTGTGCCAGCATTATGATGGCAACGGCAGTTGTGCTGCTGGTGAGCAGGCACTGATTTATCCGGCACACAGTCAGGTGCTGGGCTGGCAGTCCAGTCTCTGGTTTCTGCGCAACGCCAGTGATGGCAGTCCATCCCTGTGGCGGTTTGATACGCAGCGTCCGGCTGGTGGTGATAATCCTGCAGAATGGATGACAGGGGTTGAAAAACTGCAGTTGCGTTTCGCTGTTGCAGATCAGCCGTTTTCAGCTTCTTTCGCTGGATTTGCCGCTGATCAGGTCACTGACTGGGGCGTGGTAAGCGCCATCGCCATGCATGTCAGCCTGAGATCATCTGATGGCGCTTTGCATCTTGCTTTTACCCTGATGACGCCTTTGCGTAATCCTGCGCCATGAACAGAAATACGGATGGCCATATCCTGATACTGGTGCTATTCGTGCTGTCCATGCTGGGATCCATATCCATCCTGTTGCAGCAGCTTGCCTCGACAGAATGGCAGCGTAGCAGTCGCTTCATCACCGGCCAGGATCTGCAGGCCTATGTAGAAAGCAGGCTTGCGTTACAGCTAGGTCTCTGGAGCCAGCAGGGACAATGGCAGGTTTTTCCAGCCTGTGGCGAGGAGGCCGGATGGTATGCGGCTGGTTGTCCTCTTCCAGCTGACCATGATTTACGCATGGATGCACCTTCTGCCAGCGTGCAGGTACTGGCGGCCGATGACCCGCGTTTTTCGCCAGTGCGGGTAAGGGTTGTCGAGTCCACGGTCATGCATGCCCAGTGGGGGCGCCATGTGACGGTGACGGCTCATGCAGATGCCAGGATGATGCCGGTTTCACTGACACTGGAGACTGGTTTATGGCTCTGTCCTGAAAGCATGATGCCTGCCCTGCAGTCCGTCTGCACGCAAGATACCCCCAGATCATGGCGTGTTTCACCGTGAACATGCGCACCGGTTTCAGTATCGTGGAATGCCTGCTGGTTGTCGCCCTGTCCGCAATCATGGCGGGTATCGCCTGGTCTACCGGCTGGCAACAGCAGCAGTCGCTGGTATTACAGGTCAGCGGCGATATTTTTTTGCGTGACATGCTGACTGCGCGGAGTGAGGCGATGCGCCGGGGACTTACCATTACGCTGTGTAAAAGTGCTGATGGTCAGCAGTGTAACCGTCATGGCGACTGGGAGCAGGGATGGCTGATGTTTGTCGACAGAAACGGCAATGCCTGGGTTGATGATGACCTGAATGCCATTCTCTCCGTACAGTCATCGATGCATGGACTGATCTTGAGCGGTAATACGCCGGTGCGTCACTACCTTTCCTGGCATGCGCAGGGTGAAAGCCGACTGACGACTGGTGGTTTTCAGGCGGGGACGCTGACACTTTGCAGCCAGCGTCTGCCGGGCATACAGGGGCAGGCATTTACCCTGAGCGCCAGTGGGCGGGTGAGGCGCAGCTTCACACACTGTGGTGCCTGATGGGGCGCTGCCTCGTGGAAGTTCTGCTGGCCATCTGGTTGCTGACCACAGCGCTTGAAGGGGCCATGCGGGTGATGGTCAACAGTCATGCTGCCATGGCTGGTGCCCATCAGAGGATGGATCAGGCGCTGCAGAAAATTAATGGACAGGTATGCGATGAATGTGACAGAAGCCAGTGACCTCTTCCCGGTCATGGTAGAGTTGCCGGAAACGCAGTTCGTATTTCAATCCTCTTGACTGCAGTTTTTCATGCATCATTTCATGACAGCGTTGCAGTTCATCGTAGCGTTTCTTCATGGGCAGTTTCAGGTTGAATATAGTGTAGCGGCATTGCCCTTCTGTCAGCCAGTCAGTGACCAGTCGGGCAATGCGGACAGGCTGTTCCACCATGTCGCATACCATCCAGTCAACGGGTTTGCGGGGACGGTAACGAAAACCATCGCTGCGGAAATGCTCAACCAGCCCGGATTCCAGCAGCGCCGGATCCATGGAGCCGTTGTCGATGGCCGCTATTCTGAGGTGCCGTCTGACCAGTTGCCAGGTCCAGCCTCCGGGGGCGGCACCCAGATCAACCGCCTGCATGGCGGGCTGGAGTGCGTGTTCAGGATCCTTGAGGAAAGTAAGGAAGGCTTCTTCCAGCTTGAGGGTGGAACGGCTGGGCGCACCTCTTGGAAAACGCAGGCGCGGGATACCGCCAGGCCAGGGAGAGGCATTGCTGGCCTGGCTGATGCCTACCCAGGCATGACTTGAATCCAGAAAAAACAGGTGTGATACCAGATCATGTGGCGAGGCTGTCGCCTGCTCCATCAGCAGGCGCCGGTTGAGTGCTTCGCGCTGCAGCGGCCGCTGAAATTTCTTCAGGAAAACTGACAGCTCTTTGGCCTCATTGGTATCTGCTGTTTCCAGCCACATGTGGCGGTAGCGCCGTGGCGTATTCCTGGGCTGTCCCTGTAGCAGGCAGGCCGCCTGATCCAGAAGCGGGCTGATACGGTCGTCGCCTGGAATGTCCTGTAACGGGCCTGTGACCAGAATCTGCTGGCGGGCGAAGGCCAGTGTGGTCAGGTTGAGTGGCGGGACGGCCCAGCTATCCCAGGCATCAGGGACATGGGGCAGAAAAAGTACATGTGCGCTGTTCTCTTTGGCTTTCAGATAGCCTTCAATCCCGCGTCTCTGGGCATTGGCCTGAACCTCGGCGGCACAGTCACGCTCAAAACCACGCCGGCAGTAAAAGAGCAGGGCACGTCCGTAGCCTGATTTCATAGGGGGGAGTCATCCAGCAATAACGGGTGTTCAACGGGTGGATCCTGATCAAGACTGAAGGCTCTGAGTTCCAGTACGCCGCGGGTATTGAGGGTAATGATCAGGTGTAGCAGTTCAGGATGTCCATGTTCCTCCAGATCGTGCCGGGAGGGTAGGGCCGGGGCTGTGGGGTGGGAATGATAAATGGCGTAAGGCATTTCGCCACGCTCGCGCATGATGGCCACTGTATCCAGCTGTTCGCGTTCATCCATCTGGAAACGGGTTGCTGGTGTCGGGCTCACATTGTGCATCGGATAGAGGCGGCAGGGGCGTTGTGCCCGTGCTGCCATGAGGCCGCACACTTCGGCATCTGGTGCAGTCTGGGCGTGCTGCATGATCTGGTTGACCAGTCTGCGCGGCAGGTAGACAGGTGTTGCGTTATTCATGAGGATCGGTTCACTGTATAGATCTGGATGGCGAAAAATGGGCCTGCAGGCGGCTCAGTCCGGCAAATTGGCCTTGTGCGGATTCTGACAGGATCAGGGTGTACAGGCGATGGTGACGACATAGCACTTTCCCGGACGATGCATGACGCAGTTCAAGGCTGAGCTGGTAACGGTCCGGAGCAAGCGACATGTCGGGCAGACTGACGGTGACGCTGGTTGCCTGCTGTCCTGACCAGGCCGGATATGACGCGCCATAGGCTGAATCAGCACTGGCGACGAGCAGGCCAGCCTCATTCCAGAACCCGATCCGCAGATGTACAGCTGCATCAGTCTGCCCCTGTAGGTCCAGCGTCAGTTGCCATGCATCGCCACTGGCAAGGTGCGGCTGCCCTGATGTTATTTTTACACTGATCTGGTCATGATGCAGTTCGGATGCCTGCTGGTACAGCATCGGCATCTGCTGCTGGTGTGCCAGATTCTGATAGCCGATGGCACTGTAATAACGCGGGTAAATGATGTCTGGTGTATCGATGGCCATGGCTTCGCCATGCAGCATGAGCAGACAGCGGTCGGCAATCTGCCGCATATTCATTTCCTGATG
Organism: Pseudomonadota bacterium; assembly: GCA_041158225.1. Classification (GTDB taxonomy): domain Bacteria; phylum Pseudomonadota; class Gammaproteobacteria; order Methylococcales; family Methylococcaceae; genus JBEBBU01. The sequence continues at coordinate 61,186 of JBEBBU010000165.1, forward strand.
CGAGACAAAGACAATGGCAGTACCCTGCTTTTTCAGGTGACTGAGCCGGTCGAGACACTGGAGCTGGAAGCGGGTATCGCCAACGGCAAGAACTTCGTCAATCAGCAGCAGGCGTGCGGGCAGGCAGGTTGCTATGGCAAACTCCAGTCTGGCATACATGCCGTCCGAGTACTGCCTGACTGGCCGGTCCAGTGCTTCATCCAGCCCGGAAAATGCAACGATATCATCCAGCAGGCGGTCAGTAGTGCGTTTGTCCACCCCCTGTCCGGCACACTTGATGTAAATATTTTCGCGTCCACTGTACAGGGGTTGCAGTCCCTGGCCAAGGCGTAATAGTGATTTCATGCCGTGTGTGACGGCTACCCTGCCTTCATCCGGGCGGTAATCACCATCCAGCAGCCGTAGCAGGGTACTTTTGCCCGCACCGTTAGGTCCTACAAGGCCGAGGCATTCACCTGCTTCCAGTTCAAAGCTCAGATTTCTGACGGCCCAGATTTCCTGGCTTCTCTGCATTGCAGGTCGGGCGCTCCGCATCCTGTCCTGTAGGGGATAGAGGATGGATGCGAGGAGTGAGCGATAGAAACGCTTGCCCAGATGGTCAGCGCGCACAACCACAGTCATGTGAGCTGGTCAGCCATCCAGACGGCTTTTGAGCAGTTCGTTCAGCTGCGCCGGATTGGCTTTGCCCTGTGTGGCTTTCATGGCCTGTCCCACGAAAAAGGCAAAAAGCTTGTCTTTGCCAGCGCGATACTGTGCGAGCTGGTCCGGGTTGGCGGCGATGATGCCATCAATAATGGCTTCCAGGGCACTGTTGTCCGTGATCTGTCGGAGTCCTTCGCGATCAATGACGGCATCGGCACTCAGTCCGGGTTCCAGCCACAGTATTTCCAGTACCTGTTTGCCTATCTTGCCGGAAATGGTGCTGTCGACGATACGCTGGAGAAGTCCAGCCAGTGTCATGGCATCAACGCGGCTGGTGCTGATGTCCAGACCTTCCTTGTTGATCAGTCCCAGCAGTTCACCCATGACCCAGTTGGCGCAGATTTTGGCATCTGCTGCGGATTCCCTGACCACGGTTTCGAAGTAATCTGCCAGTTCACGGCTGGCGGTCAGTACGTCGGCATCATAGTCACTCAGTCCGTAGCTTTCCATGAAGCGGGCCAGTTTTGCGTCAGGGAGTTCGGGTAGTGATGCGCGAACCTGCTCTATTCTTTCTGCGCTGATGGCAAGCGGCAGCAGATCAGGGTCAGGGAAGTAGCGATAGTCGTTGGCTTCCTCCTTACTGCGCATGGAGCGGGTTTCATCCTTGTTGGCATCATAGAGGCGGGTTTCCTGGATGATGCTGCCGCCAGCCTCCAGAATGGCGATCTGGCGCTCAACCTCGTGGTTGATCGCCCGTTCCACGAAGCGGAAGGAGTTCAGGTTCTTGATTTCACAGCGTGTGCCAAAAGCTGTCTGGCCTTTGGGGCGAACCGAGACATTGGCGTCACAACGGAAGGAGCCTTCCTGCATGTTGCCGTCACATATTTCCAGATAGCGTACCAGCGCGTGCAGCTTTTTCATGTAGGCTACCGCCTCGCGTGCTGAGCGCATGTCTGGCTCTGACACGATTTCCAGCAGCGGTGTGCCCGCCCGGTTCAGGTCAATGCCGCTCTGGTTGAGAAAGCCTTCGTGCATGGATTTGCCGGCATCTTCTTCCAGATGTGCACGGGTGATGCCAACGGTGATGGGCGTGCCGTCGACATGGATGACCAGCTGCCCCTGACTGACCACTGGCAGGTCGTACTGGCTTATCTGGTAGCCTTTGGGCAGGTCGGGGTAAAAATAGTTCTTGCGTGAAAAGACTGACAGTGGACAGACGGTAGCGCCTATGGCCAGGCCGAGGCGGATCGCCATGTCAACCGCCTGCTGGTTGAGTACGGGCAGTACCCCAGGCATGCCGAGATCAATGGCGCAGGCCTGGGTGTTGGGCTCGGCACCATAGGCAGTGGCTGCGCCTGAAAAAATCTTTGACCGGGTGGCCAGCTGTGCGTGAATTTCCAGTCCAATGACTGTTTCCCATTCCATAAATCAGTATCCTCAGATTGCGTTCATGCCAGACGGGATCTGCCGGTGCCAGTCCGTCGCCTGCTGGTAACGGTGGGCGATATTCAGCAGTCGTGCCTCACTGAAATAATTGCCTATAAGCTGCATGCCTACGGGCAGGCCGGAGGAGAAACCTACCGGAATGGACATGCCTGGCAGTCCAGCCAGATTGACAGCGATGGTATAGATGTCTGACAGGTACATGGCGATCGGATCCTGACTTTTGGCGCCAAGACCAAATGCCACTGATGGTGCTGTGGGGCCCATGATGACATCGACGCGGGAGAATGCCTCACGGAAATCCTGGCTGATCAGGCGCCTGATTTTCTGAGCCTTGAGATAGTAGGCATCGTAGTATCCGGCGGACAGGGCGTAAGTACCGATGAGTATGCGCCTTTTGACTTCATCACCGAAACCCTCACCGCGCGAGCGCTGGTAAAGATCGGACAGATCTTTGGGATTTTCGCAGCGGTGGCCGTAGCGTACGCCATCAAAGCGCGCAAGATTGGATGAGCATTCTGCCGGCGCCACAACATAGTAGGCGGGAGCCGACAGGTGCATATTGGGCAGGGAGACTGGTTCAACACTGGCGCCAAGACTGCGGTAGGTATTCACGGCTTCCTCGATCCTGGCTGCAATATCGGCATCAAGGCCCTCACCGAAGAACTGTTCAGGCAGCCCGATACGCAGACCTTCGAGGCTGTCACCCAGCGTCGCTGTATAGTCAGGTACTGGCAGGTCCACGCTGGTGGAATCACGCGGATCAAAGCCTGCCATGACCTGTAGCAGCATGGCACAGTCTTCAGCAGACTGCGCCATGGGGCCTGCCTGATCCAGACTGGATGCGAAGGCAATCATACCCCAGCGTGAAATACGTCCGTAGGTGGGTTTGAGCCCGGTAATGCCGCAGAAGGCGGCAGGCTGGCGGATGGAACCGCCGGTATCTGTGCCGGTGGCGGCGACTGCGATTCTGGCAGCTACAGCGGCGGCTGATCCTCCGGATGAGCCGCCAGGTACGGTCTGGGTGTTCCAGGGGTTCCTGACAGGACCGTACCAGCTGGTTTCATTGGATGAGCCCATGGCAAATTCATCCATATTGACCTTGCCCAGCATGACACAACCAGCGGCATCAAGGCGTTCGACTACTGTCGCATCATAGGGTGAAATGAAGTTGTCCAGCATCCTTGATCCGCAACTGGTACGAACACCGCGTGTGCAGAAAATGTCCTTCTGCGCGATGGGAATGCCGGTCAGCGGCGTAGCCTCGCCACGCGCCCGTCTGGCATCAGCTGCCTCGGCGCTGGCCAGCGCCTGTCCGGCAGTGACTGTGACATAACTGTTAAGTTCGGGATTGTAGCGTTCTATGCGCTCCAGAAAGTGGCGTGTCAGCTCTACACTGCTGATACTGCGGGTTTCAAGATCGCGGGAAAGCTCGGCAAGTGTCTTGGTATGCATGTTATTCGATAACCTTTGGTACCAGGTAAAGACCATCTTCCACCTGAGGCGCTATGGACTGGAAGAGCGAGTGCTGGTCATGTTCGCTGACGATGTCAGGGCGCAGGCGCTGTGTCTGCTCCATGGGGTGGGCCATGGGTTCGACATCAAGCGTATCAACGGCGTCCATCTGGGCAACAAAATCGAGAATTCCTGAAAGATCGCGGGCGTAATCGTCTTTTTTATCATCGTCGATGGCGATGCGTGCAAGCCATGCAATCTTGCTGACGTCGGATGAGGATAAGGACATGGATGTGACCTTCTAGCTGATTGATGCAGCATATGATAACGCATCTATTGCCCATCCCCCCAGCCGATTGCTAAAGTACCCCCTATTTATCCTTAGGTAACACGCCGATGTTCAAGCGCCTTCGCGGCTATTTTTCGAATGACCTCTCCATTGACCTGGGTACTGCCAATACGCTGATTTACATTCGCGGGCAGGGCATTGTCGTCAATGAGCCTTCTGTCGTGGCCATTCGGGAGGATAAGGGACGAGGTTCCCGATCCATTGCGGCGGTCGGCGCTGCCGCAAAATCCATGCTCGGACGCACGCCCGGCAACATCACTGCCATCCGCCCGCTCAAGGATGGCGTCATTGCCGACTTTACGGTGACTGAGAAGATGCTGCAGTATTTCATCCACAAGGTGCACAAAAGCAAGTTCCTGCGCCCCAGTCCCAGAGTCCTGATCTGTGTGCCTTGTGGTTCAACTCAGGTCGAGCGTAGGGCTATCAAGGAGTCTGCCATCGGCGCCGGGGCGCGTGAGGTATTCCTGATCGAGGAACCCATGGCGGCAGCGGTGGGCGCAGGCCTGCCTGTGGATGAGGCGCGTGGTTCCATGGTACTGGATATTGGTGGCGGGACTTCCGAAGTCGCGGTCATTTCGCTTAATGGTGTGGTCTATTCCGCTTCGGTACGCATCGGTGGCGATCGCATGGATGATGCCATCATGAACTATGTGCGTCGTAACTATGGCACGCTGATTGGCGAGGCGACTGCAGAGCGTATCAAGCATGAGATTGGCACAGCCTACCCTGGCAGTGAAGTCAGGGAAATCGAAGTGACGGGCCGTAATCTTGCCGAAGGTATTCCCCGGGCTTTCATACTTAACAGCAACGAGATCCTGGAGGCTCTCCAGGAACCACTCGCCGGTATCGTACAGGCAGTCAAGCAGGCACTTGAGCAGACACCGCCCGAGCTTGGCGCCGATGTCGCGGAGCGCGGCATTGTCCTGACCGGTGGCGGTGCGCTGCTCAGCAATATTGACCGTCTCATTGCGGAGGAGACTGGCCTTCCGGTTTTGGTTGCCGATGATCCACTGACCTGTGTGGCACGCGGTGGCGGTCGGGTGCTTGAATTACTGGATCAGGGAGGCTTTGCGCCTTTTTCTCTTGACTAGTGCGGGTACAGCGCCATCAAACAGCGAATTTTCAGTAGCCGCTCCTCGCATACCACCAGGCTGCTGGTCTGTCTGGCCATTTCTGCCGCGCTTCTGGTGGCTGACCAGCGGGGTAAGCTGACTGGCTTGCGGGCGGTGCTTGCCACTGCCGTGTATCCCCTGCAGCAGTTGATCAGTTCGCCGGTGCGCTGGCTGGATGATGTTGCTGCGCAGTTTGCCAGTCGTGAGGCTCTGATTGCTGAAAATGCACGGCTGAGGGATGAACAGAAAAATCTTGAAGCGAGGCAGTTGACCTTTTCCTCGCTGCAGCAGGAAAACATACGGCTGAGAGAGTTGCTGCAGTCGCCGGTCAGGATTGCTGACCGTTATCTTATTGCCGAACTGCTGGCGATCAATGTAGCCCCTTATTCGCATGTCTTTGTCGTCAACAGGGGTGCGCAGCAAGGCGTTTATGTTGGTCAGCCTGTGCTGGATGCCAGAGGTGTTGTCGGGCAGGTTCTACGCGTTTCGCCTTTCAGTGCGGAGGTCATGCTGATCAGTGATCCGAATCACGGCATCCCGGTACAGGTTAACCGTAATGGTGTCCGTACCATCGCGCTGGGAACTGGCCGGAGCGACCGGCTGGTCATGCCTTACCTTAGTGGCAGTGCCGATGTTGAGGTGGGCGATCTTCTGGTGACCTCTGGTCTTGGGGGGGTCTTTCCTGCTGGTTATCCCGTGGCGACAGTCACGGCAGTCAGTGCCCAGGGCGGTGTTTTTGCCAAAGTTTCAGCCCAGCCTGTTGCGCCTCTGGACAGGATCAGGGAGGTTCTGCTGGTCTGGAGTGATGTCACCTCCGGGGCTCTCCCGGCGCATTCACCGCCAGATCTGCCCCATGCAGAGAATCAGGAGACTGTTCCGGTGCAGAAAGTGCAGCTACCGTCGTTGCCGGGCCAGCAAGGGGATGAGGGTGAGGGCGAATAATCCGCATGGCGGTGGCATCATCATCCTGATGAGCATTCTGGTCGCCATGGGGTTGAACCTTCTTCCCCTGCCATCCTCTGTGGCAGTCAACAACCCTGACTGGGTGCTGCTCTGTCTGGTGTACTGGGCTCTGGCACTGCCGGAGCGGGTGGGGGTAGTATCGGCATGGTGTGTGGGGCTCATCATGGATGTGTTGACAGCGCATCTCATGGGGCAGCATGCCATGGCTTACGCTCTGGTGATCTATCTCTGTATCCGGATTCATCGCAGGATGCGGCTTTATCCACCAGTCCAGCAGGCTGTTTCCGTATTTTTCTACCTTGGTGGTTCCCAGGTTTTCCTGTTCTGGACCGGACGTCTTCAGGGCAGTCAGGAAAAACCGGCCATAGCCTGGTTTGCCATTGTGCTTGGCGCAATCATGTGGTTTCCGGTCCTGTTTGGTCTGCGCAGGCTGAGGCGGCATTTCAGCATCACATGAGGCGCTGCAACTGATGGAGGATTTTGACCGCTATGGCAGTTCTGTAAACGCCTCACAGGATTTTATCCAGCGTATTACCCTGATTGTTGTCATCATTATTTTTCTCAGCCTGCTGCTGGTTGCACGTCTGGTCTATCTGCAGGTGGCAGGTTTTGACCATTACGAGACGCTTTCCCAGGAAAACAGGGTCAAGATAGCGCCACTGCCGCCAGTGCGCGGGATTATCTATGACCGTCACGGTGAAGTGCTGGCGGATAATGTGCCGACTTACAGTCTCGAAATTACACCAGAACGTGTTGTCGATCTGGAAGATACCTTGAGTCGTCTGCAGTCGTTACTGGGGCTTTCTGATGATGATATTGCCCGATTTCGCAACCAGCGCAGCAGGCATAAGTCATTTGAAAGTGTGCCAGTCAAGCTACAGCTCAGCGAAGATGAAATTGCTGCTTTTTCAGTGCGGATGCCTTTCTTTCCAGGCGTGGAAATCAGGGCGCGCATGATCCGGGTTTATCCTTACGGTGATCTTCTCGGACATGTTGTTGGCTATGTGGGGCGGATCAGTGAGTCTGATATGGCGACTCTTGATCCGGACGCCTACAGTGGTACCTATCACATTGGCAAGAGCGGGCTGGAAAAGAACTACGAAGCTCTGCTTCATGGTGTGGCAGGTTATGAGGAAATGGAAACTAATGTTCAGGGGCGGGCTGTCCAGGTGCTGGGTACAACGCCACCGCTGGCTGGCTCTGATCTTTACCTGTCACTGGATGTCCGTCTGCAGCGCATTGCCATGGATGCGCTTGGGGACTGGCAGGGCGCACTGGTAGCCATGGAGCCGTCCAGCGGACGGATTCTGGCGTTAGCCAGCAAGCCTGCTTTTGATCCTAACCCTTTTGTTTACGGTATCAGCCACAAAGCTTATGACGCGCTGCAGAATGCGCCGGGCCGCCCACTTTACAACCGGGCGGTGCGTGGTCTTTATCCGCCAGGATCAACAGTCAAGCCTTTTGTCAGTCTGGCGGGGCTTGAGGTGCTTGGCCTTGGGTCCGAACATACGGTTTTCTGTCCTGGTTACTATCAGTTGCCAGGGTCGGAGCACAAGTATCGGGACTGGCGCAAGGGAGGGCATGGAACCGTCAATCTTGGCGCGGCACTGACCCAGTCCTGCGACGTTTATTATTATGACATGGCGCAACGACTCGGGATTGACCGTCTTCAGTCTTACATGAAGCGGTTTGGATTTGGTGAGCGGACTGGTGTGGATATGGATGGTGAGAACAGGGGGCTTTTCCCCAATCAGGCCTGGAAGATGAAGCAGCGCAAGCAGGCCTGGTATCCGGGTGAGACACTTATTGCCGGAATTGGTCAGGGATATGTGCAGGCCACGCCTCTCCAGTTGGCGCGTGCGGTTGCAACGCTGGCCAATCGGGGCAGGCTGGTGACACCCTATCTGGTCGACAGGGCTGAAGGCGGTGATCCTGCTCTGCCACATCCGGCGCACGATGTTTCGGCGTTGCCACAGATTGCCATCAGGCCGGAGCATTACAGGGCCGTGGTTGACGCGATGATCAATGTGGTGCACAGCCAGCAGGGCACGGCCAAGGGTATCGCACAGGGGCTGGAATACCGGATAGCTGGCAAGACAGGTACCGCCCAGGTATTCACGGTTGGGCAGAATCAGGATTATAAATCCATGCACATTGATGAAGCCATGCGCGACCATGCATGGTTTGTAGCATTTGCACCTGCAGACAATCCATCCATTGCCGTGTCGGTTCTGATTGAGCATGGTGGTCATGGTGGATCCGTAGCGGCACCTATGGCGCGCAAGGTGATGGATGCCTACCTGGGATATACCCATGCAGTTCCATGACCCTGATCTGACGGCACTACAGATGGAGCAGGGGCCGCTGGTACGCTGGATGCGGCGCTGGCATATTGATCTTCCCCTGCTGTTCTGCCTGTTGCTGCTGTCAGGCGCCGCTTTTGTCATTCTCTATTCGGCATCAGGGCAGAGCCTCGTAGTGGTGGGGAGGCAGTGTATGCGTCTGGTGCTGGCACTGGGCATCATGGTGACATTTGCCCAGATTTCTCCGCGGCGTTTCAGGGAATTCAGTCCTGCGCTTTACGGTGTGGGCGTCGCCCTTCTGGCAGCAGTATTGCTGATGGGCATGATCAGCAAGGGGGCCCAGCGCTGGCTGGATCTGGGTATCCTGCGCTTTCAGCCATCAGAACTGATGAAAATTGCCACACCCATGATGGTGGCCTGGTTTTTGTCCCATGGCGCCCTTCCACCTAATTTCCGCAGAGTGCTGATCGCTCTGGTTGTGATCATGATTCCGGCAGCGCTGATTGCCAGGCAGCCTGATCTGGGTACGGCTGTTCTGGTGGCTGCCTCTGGCGGTGCGGTGATCTTTCTTGCCGGCATTCCATGGCATTACCTGCTGGTCATGACAGGGCTTGGGGGCGCATTGCTGCCGGTGCTCTGGTATTTCATGCATGACTATCAGCGTAACCGCATTCTGACCATGCTTAATCCGGAGGCTGATCCCCTCGGCAAGGGTTATCACATCATCCAGTCCAAGATTGCCATTGGCTCCGGCGGTATTTATGGCAAGGGATGGACGCATGGTACCCAGGCCCAGCTGGAGTTTTTGCCGGAGAAATCCACAGATTTCATATTTGCGGTATTCGCCGAGGAATTTGGACTCATCGGCTGCCTTATCCTGCTGTTGATCTACCTGCTTGTTCTCGGAAGATGTTTTTATATTGTCCTGGAAGCGCAGGATATTTACAGCAGATTGCTCAGTGGTGCGCTGACGGCGACCTTTTTTGTCTATGTATTCGTCAATATAGGGATGGTTATCGGTATACTCCCCGTGGTCGGAGTGCCATTGCCGCTGGTCAGTTATGGGGGAACCTCCATGGTGACCCTGCTGGCAGGTTTTGGCATCCTCATGTCTATCCATACTCATCGCAGACGAATGCCGGTATAAAAACATGTTGCAGAAAATCATGCTGATCCGTGGTGCCATCATGCTGTCGCTGATGCTTGTTCAGGGTGGAGTGCTGGCTGATACGGGATTTGAGAGACGTCCCGAAGTACAGGCATTCATGCATGAAATGAACCAGCGTCATCATATGGGCATGACTGACCTGCAGAAACTTTTTGCCGGCGTCAGCGTACAGGAAAAGATTCTGGCGGCCATGGAGCGGCCAGCTGAGGCTAAACCCTGGTATGCCTACCGCAAACTGCTGGTAACTGACACCCGTCTCCAGAATGGGCTTGGTTTCTGGCAGGCGCAGTCTGAATGGCTGGAAAGGGCAGAAATACGCTATGGCGTCCCAGCGCGCATGATTGTGGCCATTCTGGGTATTGAAACTTCTTATGGTCAGAATACCGGCAGTTACCGTGTGGTGGATGCACTCTCTACACTGGCATTTGCCTACCCGCGCCGGGCTGCCTTCTTCCGCAAGGAACTGGAACAGTTCCTTATCCTGTGTCGTGATGAGGGCATGGATCCTGCGGTACCCAATGGCTCTTATGCGGGTGCCATGGGATTGCCGCAGTTCATGCCGAGCAGTTTCCGGACCTATGCGGTTGATATGGATGGGGATGGACGGCGTGATATCTGGAACAGTCCGGCGGATGCCATTGGCAGCGTGGCCAAGTATTTCATGGCCAATGGCTGGGAGCATGGTGAGCCTGTTGTCGTTGCCGCGCAGATGGCGGCTGACAGGGGTATGTCCGCGCGTTCCGGTGGCAGCATGAAGCCTGATGCCACTTTGGCAGATCTGGCGCTTCAGGGGGTCACGCCCCAGTCACGTCCCCTCAGGATTGCCAGGGCGCACCTGTTCAGTCTTGAGGAGGAAAATGGCCTGTCCTGGTGGTTAAGCCTGAACAATTTTTATGTGATTACCCGTTACAATCACAGTCCACTCTATGCCATGGCGGCCTGGGAGCTCGGTGAGAAGATGGCAGCAAAACGCTCAGACCTGTAAACGGTGCCCGTGTTACACTAGAACCCTGAATTCTAGTTGTGCTGGTGAACAGACTGTGAAAACCAACCCCGGTTCATCCCGTTTTTCCGTGCTATGTATCCTTCTGGTGGCGTTCGTTGTCCCTGCGGTCTCTGCCGAGGACATCCTGATTCCACAACCACCGGAACTGCCCGTCAAGGCCTATATCCTGCAGGACTTCTACAGCGGACGTATTCTGGCAGAAAGTCATGCGGATGAGAGGCTTGAACCTGCCAGTCTGACCAAGATCATGACGGCCTATGTGGTTTTCAGTGAACTGAAAAAAGGGCGGCTGAAACTTGGTGACATGGTAACGGTCAGCGAAAAGGCCTGGCGTACCGAGGGGTCACGCATGTTTGCCAGAGTAGGTGCGCAGATTTCGGTAGAAGATCTGCTTAAGGGCATGATTGTGCAGTCAGGTAATGATGCCAGTGTGGCTTTGGCGGAGCATGTGGCGGGTGACGAGTCCGTGTTTGCCCAGATGATGAACCAGCACGCTGCGCGCCTGGGCATGGTCAATACACATTTCAAAAACAGCATGGGTCTGCCTGATCCTGATCATTATGCAACAGCCCATGATCTTGCCCTGCTTACGCGCGCCCTGATTGACGAGTTTCCTGAGTATTATCCCTGGCATGCCATCAAGGAATTCCTTTTCAATGGCATTAAACAGACCAATCGCAACAAGCTTCTGTGGCGTGATGCCAGTGTCGATGGTGTTAAAACCGGCCATACCGATGGTGCTGGCTACTGTCTGGTAGCATCGGCCCTGCGTGACAATGACCGCCTTATTTCTGTGGTGCTGGGTGCCAGAACGGATAATGATCGTGCCAGCGCCAACCAGTCATTGCTGAATTATGGTTTCCGTTTTTTTGAAACCCGCCAGATTTATCCTGGCCGTGAAAAGCTTGCAGATGTCAGAATATGGAAAGGGGCGCCATCGGTGATAGGGGTAGGTCCAGCCCGCGCCGTATTCGTGACCTATCCGCGTGGCAAATATAGCGAGCTGGCGGCGGGTGTCGATGTCAACGAGACCGCTAATGCGCCTGTGGCTGAAGGTGACAAACTGGGTACGGTACGTGTGATGCACAAGGATGAACTGGTAACACAGCAGGATCTTGTGGCGCTGCAGCCGGCGGTTGAGGGGGGTATTTTCAGGCGGATGTGGGATCAGCTCCTGCTCTGGACGCGTTAAACGGTATTTCATTCAGTATCTGGAAGGGTGTGTATCCTGTATGAGTTCTCAAGTGCAGACAGTGTATCTCAATGGCGAATTTCTCCCGATCGATCAGGCGCGTGTGTCGGTCATGGACAGAGGCTTCCTGTTTGGTGACGGCGTTTACGAAGTCATTCCGGTCTATGGTGGGCGCCCACTGAGGCTGGATGAGCATCTGGAACGGCTTGATGCCAGCCTGAAGGGTATTGGTATGGTGTCACCACTGAACCGGGAGCAATGGCAGGCCATCTTTGAGCAGCTGATTGCCGGGCCTGAAGACCAGTCCATTTACCTGCAGGTTACCCGGGGGTATGCCCCCAAACGTGACCATGCTTTTCCATCAGTCGTGCAGCCAACCATTTTTGTCATGTGCAATCCGATCGCAGCCATCCCAGCCTCTGGGGTTGCTGCGATTACACTGGATGATACACGCTGGCAGTTCTGTAATATCAAGGCAGTCACACTGCTGGCCAATGTACTGCTGAAGCAGGAAGCGGTGGAACATGGCGCCGCTGAGGCGCTTCTGGTTCGTGATGGTCATGTGCTGGAAGGGTCTTCCAGCAATGTCTTTGTACTGCTGGATGGTATGCTCATCACGCCACCTAAAGGACATCAATTGCTGCCCGGCATTACCCGTGACCTTGTGCTGGAGCTTGCCGCCAGACACGGTATTCCCTATGTAGAGCGCCATATCACGCTGGATGAACTGCGCTCGGCTGATGAGGTCTGGGTGACCAGTTCGACGCGCGAGGTTCTGCCGGTCGTGACGCTGGATGGCGTTACGGTGGGAACGGGTGTACCTGGTGCCCTTTGGGAGCGCATGAATGCCCTGTATCAGGATTACAAGATTGAACTGCGTCATGCTCATGCGGGGGGCCGGTGAGTCTTGATGCCTATCTGGAGTTCCCCTGTGACTTTCCTCTCAAGGTACTGGGACATCACGAGCAGGATTTTGATGCTGTGATCGCGACGGTGGTGCGCAGGCATGTCAGTGACCTGAGTGAGGGGGCGGTGGTTACCCGCCCCAGTTCGGCAGGGCGTTTTGTATCCGTGACGGTGCACATAAGGGCTGAGAGTCAGCAGCAGATTGAGGCCATCTACAGGGATCTGCATGCGACACCAGGTGTGCTCATGCTGCTCTAGTGTCTGACGATGGCTGAACAGGAGATCCCGGCTTCTGAAGAAAGGCTGCAGCGCCATCTGGCTGAGGTCCAGGATCTGCTCGCCAAACAGCAGCTTGAAGAAACGGTACTGCATCAGAGAGCGATGCCCAGGCATTCTCTGGTGGAAGCCCTGCTGCATAAAAGACATCAGGCTGCTCTCAAGCAGAAGCTTGCCCAGCTGCATGTTGCTGATATCGCCTATATTCTTGAAGCCCTGCCTCTGGGACAGCGTCTGGCTGTCTGGCAGTTGGTGCGTTCGGAGCAGGATGGCCAGATTCTTCTGGATGTTTCTGATGCGGTCCGTGAGTCACTTATCTCGGATATGGATCCGCATGAACTGCTTTCAGCCACCGGGCAGCTGGATACCGATGAGATTGCCGATCTTGCACCGGATCTTCCGGAAGAGGTCATGCAGGAGTTGCTGGAAAACCTCAATGATCAGGGACGGGCGCGGCTGTTTTCCGTGCTGGCCCGTGAGGAGGATACGGTAGCTGCCCTGATGGATTTTGGTATGGTCACCATCCGTGAGGAAGTCACGCTTGGTGTTGTACAGCGTTATCTGAGGCAACGCGGCGATCTGCCCGACAATACCGACAAACTGTTTGTGGTCGACAAGCAGAACGCACTCAAGGGCGTGCTTTCCCTACGTAGACTGCTGGTGAACAGTCTGGATGACCGGGTGCGTGATGTCATGTCGCGTGATGTGGTCAGTTTTGAACTGGACGCTGAAGCTGCCGAGGCAGTGCGTGCATTTGAGCGTTACAGCCTTTTATCTGCGCCCGTTGTCGATGAGCACAATCGTCTGCAGGGCCGGTTATCGGTAGAAGCCATCCTTGAATATGTGCGTCAGGAAAGCAGCGAGGATATGCTGACGGAGGCAGGCCTTCTGGAAGAGGAAGACCTGTTTGCCAGTGTCTGGAAGTCGGCGCATAACCGCTGGTTCTGGCTCGGTATCAATCTGGTGACGGCGGTGATCAGTACGCGTGCTATCGGATTTTTCGAGGATACGATTGGCAAAGTGGTGGTTCTGGCCTCCCTCATGCCTATCGTAGCCGGTATTGGCGGCAATACCGGAACGCAGACCAGTACCCTGATTGTGCGTTCGCTGGCTCTTGGCATGATCAATGCGGGTAATGTACGCCGGCTGATTATCAAGGAGCTGGGCATCGGGCTGCTTAATGGTACTGTCTGGGGAACGCTGATTGGCACTCTGGTGCTGCTGGTTTATCGTGATACGGCGCTGGCAGGTGTGATGGCGGCGGCCATGCTGATCAACCTGCTGATTGCAGCGTTGATGGGGTTGCTGATTCCCCTGATGCGCTGGCGACTGGATATGGATCCGGCCCTGGGAACCAGTGTGCTGCTGACTGCATTCACCGATGGCATGGGGTTTTTTGTTTTTCTGGGCCTTGCTACCCTTTTTCTTGTCTGAAGACTTAAATCATGATGTCTGCTGTGAATTCGCCCCGTGAACTGGCGCCTGAAGTCGCTTTTGGTACCAGTGGTCTTCGCGCCAGCGTCCAGGCGCTGAGTGCTGAAGTGGTGCAGGCATGGACCTGCTGTTTTCTTGCGTATATGGCTGCCTGTCATCCGGAGCGGCAACCCGACAGGCTGCTGATCGGCTGGGATCTGAGGCCAAGCAGTCCGGACATGGTCGCGTCTGCCTGTGTGGCCGCCAGTCTGATGGGGGTAGAACCCGTGCTTGCTGGCGCTTTGCCCACACCTGCGCTGGCGCTGGCCTGTATGCAGGAAGGTATGCCTGGCCTTATGGTCACTGGCAGTCACATTCCATTCGATATGAATGGTATCAAGTTCTATACCCCTGAGGGTGAGATCAGCAAGCAGGATGAGGCCGCCATGGCAGCATGGCCGCTGGCTGCTGCATGGTACGCCAGCCAGCCGTATGCTGACTTCGCTGGCTGGCTGGCGGTTGTTCAGGCGCAGTCAGGCCATGCATCAAAAGCGCTGCAGGGCTACCGCGAACGCTATCTGGGCTGTTTCTCTGGGGATGCGCTGCAGGGTTTGCGGGTAGGGCTCTATCAGCACAGTTCAGTAGCAAGAGATTTTCTTGCTGAACTTTTGCCACAGCTGGGTGCTGAGGTTATCCTGATCGGACGCTCTGACCAGTTTGTGCCCATTGACACTGAAGCCGTATCCAGCGATGACCAACGACAGTTCGCTGACTGGTGCAGGGATTATGCACTGGATGCTCTGGTATCCACGGATGGGGACGCAGACAGGCCACTGCTTTGTGATGGTCACGGGAACTTCATCCCGGGCGACCAGCTGGGCATGATGACAGCGCACTATCTTGGTATCAAGACCGCAGTGGCGCCGGTGAGTTGCACCAGTGCACTCGAGTCTTCCGGCTGGTTCAGCATGGTTCAGAGAACCAGAATCGGTTCACCATTTGTCATTGCTGCCATGCAGGCCTTATCGGCAGTAGAGGGGGCTGTGGCTGGTTTTGAGGCTAACGGTGGTTTCCTGCTGGGCACAGACATCGTGCTGGGTGGGCGGATCATGACCGCGCTGCCAACGCGGGACAGTCTGCTACCCATCTTATGCACACTGGTGGCATCAAGGGGCGGGGAAGGTACACTGGCGGATTGTGTTGCCCGTTTACCGCAGCGCTTTACCCGTGCTGACCGGATCAGGTCGGTACCAGCGGCAGTCAGTACGGATCTGCTGGCACGCTGTGCAGATGAGGCGGCCAGTATGTGGCGTGATAGCTTCATGTCAGGTATAGGCAGGGTCGTACAGGTTGATCAGACTGATGGGGTACGTATGACGCTGGAGCAGGGAGGCATCGTGCATTTCAGGGCTTCAGGCAATGCGCCGGAATTGCGCTGTTATGTCGAAGCAGGGGCTGTGGCCGAGGCGGAAGCACTGCTTGCCGTCTGTATGGAGCGTCTGCGCGCACATGTCGCGGCCGTTTGAATATCTTGATCTTGGCCGCCAGGCTTATGCGTCTACGCTGTCAGCCATGCAGTCATTCAGTCTGGCGCGACAGGCTGGTTCGGTAGACTGTCTGTGGATAGTAGAGCATGATCCGGTTTTTACCTTAGGCCTTAATACTGATCATGCGCATCTGCTGGATACCGGAGACATACCGGTCGTGCAGTCAGACCGTGGGGGGCAGGTAACCTATCATGGACCTGGGCAACTGGTAATCTATACCCTGCTGGATATGACTCGGCAGCCAGGCGGTGTGCGTCTGCTCGTGGCT
>JBEBBU010000166.1:0-4873 GCA_041158225.1 Pseudomonadota bacterium
TGCGCCAGCTTGTTCAGCGTATTGTACTGATAAAGCAGATGGCCAATATCAGCGGTGGCGAGCAGAAGCAGCAGCAGTATCGGGGCGGTGATGATGTATTCCAGTGCAGCAAAGCCCTGGCGATGGTACTGCCCGACTGGCGGATGCATGTCAGGATGATGCTCCGGCACTGTAATCCCTGTAGAGGATGATATTGTGAGGTCCTGTCGTAGTCAGCAGGTTTCCGGGCGTACCCGCCGAAAAGCAGCTGCTGACATACTCATAATACACTTTCATGTTTTTTTTGACATCCAGACTGTCGGTCAGGAACAGGCAGGCCATGCCAAGAAAGTCGACCTCCCCGGAGCCCTTTTTGGGACAGGCGACCACAGGCACTTTGATCACCCGGCGACTGAGCTCTCCATCAGGAGGGAGGACATCGTACTGGCCCTGGGTGAGCAGGCTCTGGTAGGCGCTGAAGGTCATATCTGACTGGGTGATGACATCGGATGGGTAAATCACCGTACTCAGGCCGCCGCAACTGCCGTCTGGACAGTTGAAGCGGGTATTGAGTCCCTCGGCAATGGGATTGTCGCTAGTGGTACTGATAGTCATCAGGGCGCTGGTGCCGGGCGTGTCGATGCATGTCGTGTAGGCGCCTGCCATATTGCTGCGGATACAGCTGTCGCTGCTGCCGCAGTCGCTCTGCATGACCAGATAATGGCCAGGTTTTTCGCGACCATGGGTGGTATTCATGCTGCTGCGTAGTGACAGGCCAAAGTCTGCGCTGCCAGCGGTACCACACACCGCTATCGGGGTGATGCCACAGGTCTGGCTCAGCGTCGGGCTGGGGCCAGCGACAGCGCTGGCCTTGACATACATGCTGCCAGTACCAAGAACCTGCATCAGCCAGGGCAATACCTGAAAATCATCCACGCTGACGCGGATAAAATAGGCCGGTGTCGAACCTGCCAGGAATGGTGACAGCGTGGATGAAAAGCTGGTCTGAACGCTTATCCCTGAAAGTTCGCTGTTGCCTGCAGCCTGGGCCACCTCATTGAATCCTGCCTGGGCAGCTTCAGCGGCTCTGGCCGTACTTTGGGCTCCACCTGCATCCAGCATGCGGGCGCCATTCAGGGCAGCGGCATCCACCGCATTCTGCAGCCGGGTCTTGTCCAGATAAATGTGGCCGCTATCCAGTGCCAGCCCTGCACTGCCCAGCAGTATCAGCATCCCGGCAAGCAGGATGAGAACGACAAACCCCCGCTGACCCGACTGCATATTAAGGATATCCAGTCATGCAGCTTCAGGGAGCAGCGCCACTCTGGGCTGAACTGCCCTGAGAGGATGAAGAGCCGCCTCGTATGTTCAGCTGGCCTGGGGCTCTTACGCGCTCAGGTGAACCGGTATCTTCCTGATAGGTATGCCGCAGCACGGTTTCGGCTTTGCGCCCTTCCATGCCTGCCGCAAGGCTGGTGGCAGGGTGCGCAGCCTGATCAGGTGCATAGAACTGTCCAGTGATCATGGCATCGACGGATGCCCCCCGGTGACTGATGGTGTGTTCGGGGGTGGCACTCCAGTCAGCACAGGCCTGAAGGCCCAGTGACAGCAGAATGGCAAGATGAAAGTGCCTTATCATGTTCCCTCCCGTTTCCCAGCCTACATGCCCTGACCAAAATGGCCACGCATGCCGCCACTGCGTATACCACTATTATCGGTCGGGGCAGCGGGTGGTTTTCGGCTCTCTGTGCGCCCCATCCAGAAGAACTCGCTATCGCTGGGTTCATTGAAATCATCGGTGGGTAGCCGGATCTTTGCGGCGTCAACGGGTCTGGCGAGGTGGGGGGTCACAAAAATGACCAGCTCGGTTTCCCGGCGAAGATAATCCTGGCTGGTAAACAGCTGTCCCAGAATGGGAATTTCGCCAAGCCCTGGGAACTTCTTGATGGATTCACGGGTGCGGTCGCTGATCAGTCCTGCAATGCCGATAGTCTGCCCATCGCCGAGTTCCAGCGTCGAAGCAGCGCTGCGCTTGGTCAGGGAGGGAATGCTGTAACTGGTATTGGTATCACCCACAGGGATGCTGATCGCATTTTCCTCAGAGATTTCACTCACCGAGATATTGAGTTTCAGGCTGATGCGTCCGGTATCGAGTACCACCGGCAGGAATTTGAGGATAACGCCAAATTCCTTGAACTGTACGGTAATAGCCCCGCCCACACCAGTGGTACTCATGCTCTGGGGAATAGGCACCGGGAACTCGCCGCCTGAGACAAACTCGGCATCCTGGCCGGAAATAGTGGTCAGGTTAGGCTCAGCCAGTACCTTGGCCAGGCCATTTTCACGGGCGGCGTTGATCAGGGTGCGTACGCTGGCATCACTGCCCACAAAACGGAAAAACAGCGCGGATGGATTGAAAGTGCTGGCCGCGGCGGCAGGCAGGGCGCTGGTCAGCGCGCTGAGCAGCGTTGAATCGCTGATGGCGCCGGCAGTAAAGTTGCCGGGCGTACCCATGGCAGAAAAATCGACCTTGAGCTTGCGTGCCAGTGAGGTATACATTTCGGCGACAGTGACGCCCAGCATCACCTGCTGTGGGCCGCCTACCTGCATGAGGTTGATGACCGAGGAGGCTCCGGTTTTTTTAAGGCTACCGGGACTGGCAGCATCTTCGTCTATGAAGGTGCCGGCAATCGCCATGATCGCCTGCATTTTTTCCAGGCTGGATACCTGGCCGCTGACGACAATGGATTTCTGGGATGAGTAAACCTTGGGGTGTTCATCCGGGAAAATCTGGTGCAGGGTGGCTTTCAGGGTTTCCAGATCATGAGTGACCTCGACCCTGATGGTATGAAAACAGTCCTTGCGGCTGCACAATATGATATTGGTACTGCCAAGCTGGTGACCCAGCACGTAGAGATGGGTGGCATCCAGCAGACGGATATCCATGATGGCTTCATTGCCTACACTGATGGTATCGGTGCGGGCAGGCAACTGGATCACTGTTCCCTTATTGAGCGGCAGGAGCAGATCCGGCGGTGATGCCTGGCAGGTCAGCGGCCAGAAGCACAGCAAGGCCAGAATACGCAGGCAGAAACTCATGGGGTTGCTCCGCTTTCATCCACACTTTCCTCGCAGCCTGATGCGGTGCAACTGACCGTGGCGGCGTGCTGTCCGCGAATGAGCGTGATTTTTTTCGGCTGAAGCGTTTTTGTATGGAATGGAGTAGCTGCTAATGTCTGGGGAAGCGCTTCAGT
Organism: Pseudomonadota bacterium; assembly: GCA_041158225.1. GTDB lineage: Bacteria > Pseudomonadota > Gammaproteobacteria > Methylococcales > Methylococcaceae > JBEBBU01. The sequence continues at coordinate 3,234 of JBEBBU010000166.1, forward strand.
CAGCTTATCCCTTTCATTCTTTTCCATGACGGTATTCTTGTCGAGGGGATGTCTCAGCACCAGCTGGATGCTGCCTTCCTCATCTGCCTGAATGATCCGCTCTGCCTGTTCAGGTGAAGCTTCCAGTGTCACGGCATGAACCACGAGTGGCTGGTTTTTTTCTGGCGATGCCTCCTGGTCAATGGCCAGTACCTTGATGACATGCGCGATGGTTTTGGTATGGATACCCTCGGAGCTACCCAGCCGGCGTGAAGCGACCACATCGACAAAACAGCCGGGCGTAATGAAACCAGCGGCACCGGTGACATCGTTGACCCTGACCGTGACCGCCCGGGCATTCTGCTGGATGGTATGGGAAAGTGCACTGCCACCTACATGGGTCACCAGCCGCTGTTCCATCACAAACTCACCCTCATAAATGGGCTGGGTGGCAATCTGGCCGGTGACCTTCAATAGGTCATGCTGGGCGCCCACACGAGGTATGGCTGCGGGAGGCAGATGGATCAGCCGGATATCTTCAGCGCGGATGCGCTCCAGATAGTGGATGTCGCGGTTGGCAACGACGACCGGGAGTACCTGTCTGCTACTGGTCTGGATATGCGTCATCCAGCGTTTGGCCACGAAAATGGCCGACAGGGCCAGCAGGGCAGCCAGCAGGAGCAGGAGCAGGGTTCGTCTGCCGAGCATGCTCAGAACACCTGGCCGGGAAGCAGCACTACCAGCAGGCAGCCGGTGGAGATGGCAAAGGCGAAAGGCAGCGATCTTGCCGCCAGTGCTCCATTCTCAGGTGCAATGTATTGCACGCGATGTTCCACGATGAACCTGTGCATCATGAGCAGCCAGCGCCGGACACAGTCCATAAGCTGTCCATGAAGAACAAAATAACCCAGAGCGACAGTCCCGCCGATGATCAGGCTGAGCAGTCCAGCCAGCAGGGTATCTTCAGGGCCGAGATAAACCCCTGCGGTCATCAGCAGTTTGACATCGCCTGCTGCCATGCCACGCATCAGATAAAGGGGGAGCAGAAGCAGAAAACCGACAGCCAGTCCTCCCAGTCCACGAAGGAGGCCCGCTGTTGCTTCATCCTGCCAGCACATCAGCAGCCCGGCCAGCGTGCCCGTCAGTGTGAGCCAGTTGGGTATGCGCTGTTTCCAGCCGTCCAGAAGGGTTGCCAATAGCAGGATGAGGACCAGCAAGGCAGTCCTGCTGATGGTCACTTTCTCAGAATGTGGCCAGAACAGCCGTAATCTTGGCGGTCAGTGCCGTACCGTAGCCGGTAAAAACAGCCAGTAACGCTGCTGCCAGCAGGGTTGCTCCCAGTACATACTCAAATACGGTCAGGCCCCTCTCATCTTTCCAGAATGTCTTGAGAAAAGATATCAGTGTATGCATCGGTAACCCCTTGATGTTGAAAACAGTCATCAAAAATTCAGGCTCAACTGTAGCAGAAATGGCGGTCGGATGGAATTGACCATGCCTAAGATTTATTCATGTAGGGGCGGGCAAAGTCAACCACTGTCTTCAGTGTGTCCAGAAGTGGTGTCGATGGTTCAATCGCTTTATTCAGGACTTCCGCTTGCATACCTGGATCATCCGGATAATCGTGTGAAAAAGCGTTTCTGATTTCTCGCAGCAACAGC
>JBEBBU010000167.1:0-2715 GCA_041158225.1 Pseudomonadota bacterium
CTCCATAGCCGCCCGGATATCGCCTGCCTGCAGAAAGGGTGCCGTGGCATACAGGCAGCAGACTTCTTCAGGCATCCAGCCCAGAGACTGGCAACGGTGGATGGCATCTGCAATCACCGGAATGGTAGGTGTATGGTCATCAGCCAGTGAGGCATCCCGCAGGAATGGCACTTCAGCTCCATGATCCTGTGCCATACGGGCAATCGCCTCATCATCAGTGGACACCACAATGCGGTCAAAACAGCCGCTGGCCAGCGCCGCCTCCAGTGTCCATGCCAGCATGGGTTTACCAGCGAAGAGCCGGATATTCTTTCCGGGAATACGCTTGCTGCCACCTCGCGCAGGTATGACTGCCATACGCATGCTTCAGGCCGCCTTTTCCGCATAATAGCGGCGGATGCTGGCGACCACGCGATCCTGGTCCTGCTCACTCATGCCGGGGTGCAGAGGAATACTGATGGCCTCACGATAATACTGTTCTGCCTCTGGATAATCGTCTGGCGGATAGCCAAACGCCGCATAGTAAGGCTGGCGGTATACCGGAATGTAATGCACGTTGACGATCAGGTTATCGGCACGCATGTGTTCAAACAGCGCCAGCCGATCCTTTGCATCCACGCGGATGATATAGAGGTGCCAGGCTGAATGGCCAGCCTCGCTTCTCGGCGCCAGGCGCAGGGGCAGATCTGCCAGCAACTGGTCGTAGCGATCCGCCAGTAGCGTACGCCTGGCGACAAAATCATGCAGCCTGCGCATCTGGCTGATACCCAGCGCCGCCGCCATATCAGTCATGCGGTAGTTATAGCCCAGACCGGTCTGCTCGTAATACCAGGGACCATCCGGCGTATGTGACATCAGTTGCGTATCCCGGGTAATGGCATGACTGCGCAGCAGCTGCAGGCGTCCTGCAAGCGCTGCATCCAATGTCAGAGCCATACCGCCCTCACCAGTGGTAATGATCTTGACCGGATGAAAACTGAAAATGGTAATGTCGCTATAGCGGCCATCCCCCACCGGCAAGCCCTGATAACGGGCGCCAATGGCATGGGAAGCATCCTCAATGATGTGGAACCCGAAGCGCCGCCCTAAAGCAGCAATCGCCTCCATCTCGCAGGGCAGACCGGCAAGATGCACCGGCACCACAATGCGCGGCAGCCTGTCCTCACGCTCGGCGGCAATCAGCCTGTTTTCAAGGGCGGCAACTGACATATTGCCCGTTACCGGATCGACATCCACAAAGCCGACCTCGGCACCGCAGTAACGGGCACAGTTGGCTGAAGCCACAAAGGTGATGGGCGATGTCCACAGATGATCGCCCGGTCCAAGCCCCAGCGCCAGACAGGCGATATGCAGTGCCGAGGTGGCGCTGTTACAGGCCACCGCACACGCACTGCCCACCTGCGCTACCACTGCCTGCTCAAAGGCAGGCACACAGGGCCCCTGCGTCAGGAGATCAGAATGCAGCACCGCCACCACCGCTTCGATATCATCAGTGCTGATCGACTGCCTGCTGTACAGAATGCGGTCTTCTGCTGTCATGGCCCACTCCTTAGGTAAGGCCTCCTTCTGGCAATTGACGAAGGCCGGTGTTTCGCGGGATAGTAGCATGGTCAAGGTTTAACGGGATGAAGACGCCTTATGCCTGCTCCATTTTTCTCCATTATTGTCGCTACCCATCTGCGGGCATCACTGCTGGAACGCAACCTTCGTTCACTGCTGGCGCAGGATATCGAGCCTGAATCCTTTGAAATCCTGGTAGTTGCCGATGCCTGGTCTGAAGCGGATGCGAGTGTGGCATCGCGCCTGCTGCGCCCACAGGACAGCTATCACAAACGCACCGGAGCCCCGGGGCCAGCGCTGAGCCGCAATCTCGGCCTTGATCTGGCCAGGGGGGAATGGATACTGTTTCTGGATGATGATGACCAGTACCGACCGCATCATCTGCGCCAGCTGGCCGCCACCATAGCCGGCAACAGCCAGGGACAGATCTTCTTCAGTGACTGTGAGGCCATCACCGAAGACAGGAGTGTCGATCCTCCAAGACCGCTGGAGCAGCACCAGATTGCGCTGATCACCCAAAATACCGCAGCACTCTGGCTCAAGAACTTCATCCCGAATCATGCACTGGCCTACAGGCGGTCACTGCTCAGTTCACACCGTTTTGATGAACACCTGGATTCTCTCGAAGACTGGGATTTCCTGCTGGGTCTGCTACATCAGGCCACACCTGTGCCCTATACGGGTGGCGGCGCAGTGATGCACAAGGACTATGTCAACCCCGGCAACCGCCGTGGCACCCAGACCCAGGCCAATAATCACAGGGTCGTCCAGGATTTTCTGCATATCTACCGTCGCTGGCCCGCCCCTGACGACAGCATCCGCCAGCAGCGCCAGGCATTGCTGGCCAGCGTTGGCATGAATCTGCCAATGGACTGGTTCTGAATAGGATCTATGACCGTATACTGAACGCATCATCAAGGACATCCAGACACTTGGCCAGACATCTATCACCCACCAAATCCTTGCTGCAACAGGCAGTGGCACTTCAGGAAAAAGGCCGCATGGAAGATGCGCGCGCCCTGTTCCTGCAGATCCCCCAGCAAGAACCCACGCATGCCCATCTGGCCTGGTATTCACTCGCCTCACTGGACAGCGCAGCTGGTGATGTCAGCGGCGCGCTGCTGCATGCGCAACAATCAATAGCAGCCAATCCTG
>JBEBBU010000168.1:0-4757 GCA_041158225.1 Pseudomonadota bacterium
CGTGCTGGTCACACACACCACCACGGAATCCGAGATAGTCGGCTTCCAGTAGACGCAGGGCGGACAGGTCTTCCAGCCGCAGCGAACCCGCCAGTCCTGTCAAAAGCCCCAGCGACTGGCACTGGCTGACAAAAGAGGCGAGTTCAGCTGGTGTGATCAGGTCTGGCAGGCGGCCAGCATTTTTCAGGCGAGTATCCAGCATGACGCCCATGAAGCCGGACTGCTGCAGACGCTCGATCCAGCCGGGCAAGGGCGGGCCTTCTTCGGCGAAGAGTACTGCAATCAGGGGAATGCCACGACCGGCCAGATGCTTCATCAGCACCAGACTGGAACCCCAGTCTCCTCCCGGAAAAAAACCGACCTTGATGTAATCCACGTCAGTGACCGCCATCCCAAGTATGGCATTGCACAGGGTATCAGGATCCATGGGAAGATCACCAACAGTCGCACTGATCTTCTGTATTTTCGGGATAGCCTGGCGGATGGCGCTGACCTCCTGCACTGACAGGGCGCCAAGGCTGCCCTGTAGCGGGTTCTTGAGATCAATGAAATCCACGCCGGCTTCCCAGGCCTGCCTTGCCTCTTCCATGGAACGGACACTGACCAGTAGCTGATTGCGTTTCATAGGTGATACTCCCTGTCTTCAGGGGCGGTGGCTCTGTGGGCTCGATAGTGATCCATGAGCCAGTTCCAGGCTTCCAGTTCATGAGGCCCTGCTGTCTTGTTCATGGCAATCATGAGATAGGTCAGTTCCTGGGTAATCTTTTCCTGCGGCAGCATGCCAAGTCGGCTCATCAGGATGGCGGCCTCAATCACGGCAGACTGGGCGCGGTTGAAGCCTCTGAATGGCCTGTGCATCGCATCATGCACTGCACGAAAGTGCAGACAGGGACGCTCGCTGTCCTCACGGCTGACCTGTTCCAGCAGTAGTTCGGTATGACTCAGTGCACATGTCAGCCGTGGTGCTGTCACCTGTTCCGCACGTGTCCAGTCCCAGCTGCGACGGCCAGTGATGCAGCCTGCAAAGACTCTGACATCATCGCAGTAATTGATGACAGCTTCTCCTGTCATCAGACAGTAGTCCAGCGTACTGGAGGGGCGAAAAGGCTGGATCAGATAGTCATCGCCTTCCTGCTGCAGACCCATGGGGGCCAGATGTGGCTGGCCGGATGCGTCATAGGTACTCAGTATGATTTCTCGAATCATGATGGAGAGTCTTCACTTTTCTTTTTGAGCGTACTGCCCGGTTGCGAATAGGCGTGGGTATCCACGGCTTCAGCCACGATCCGCGTTGCGCATCCCCACTGCAGCATCTCGTCCTGGTTATAGCGCTTGCCCAGTTGCCAGGCAATCTGGGCTCTGGCCAGTTCGACGCCCAGATAGAAAGCGTGACTGGCATCATTGCTGACATCCAGCAGGGGATAGAGGCGGAAGGGGTCGTCAGCCAGATGGTGGCCATGACGGTTGAAGATATGAATCCCCTCGCGGCTGGTCTGTATACGGAAGCTGGGATCACGGATGTTCTGGGCGAGGCTGGCAATTTCCTCGGCCGTGTAAGGGAAGGGCGTCCGGTCATGGAGCGCCAGCAGGCTGTTGTCCAGATGCTTGGGCAGGGTATTCAGCGATCTGGCGGCATACAGCATACGCCTCAGTCTGTCAGCTTCGGCAATGGCTCGATGTGCATGGCTGCTGACCTCAGTCGCCAGAATGGCACGAACATCCAGTTCGGAACAGATACCCAGCAGTATGGCGTTCATACCCAGCGTATCGGCGTGGGTCAGTTCGGTGATATTGCCTACACCCATCATGATTTCAATCTCAGGATGATGTCGACGCAGCTGCTGGTAACGGACCAGGGAATCTGCAAAGCCGAAATGGATGGGATCAAGAATAGGATCAGCAATAAAAGATCGCCCTCTTGCCTGCATCCAGGCAATGGCGCGTTCCAGTGAGGCCAGATCGCCATGGGTTTCCGGGATAAGGATTGGCGTAGCGTCTACCTCATCGCTGATCCAGAGGGTACTTTCCCTGAGGCTGAGCAGATAGTCGCAGCCAGCACGACCGGCACGCAGCAGATCCTGGTCTTCCAGCGAATCAACGCTGACCAGAAAACCTGCCTGATGCAGGGCCTCAATGGCCTGTTCCAGATGAGGGAAGGGCGTGGCCGGCAGGCAGCCCAGATCAATGACATCAGCACCCTGACGGCGATAGTCCTCTGCCATGGCGACAATGGCATCAACATCCAGACGCGGAGCATCGGTAATTTCACCGAAGATTTTCAGGTCATACTGGTCGAGTGCCACCTTACCGGCGCGTTTACCGAAGAACTCCGGCAGATCCCTGAGTTCATCAGGTCCGCGCACGACGGGTATGCCGATATCCAGACTCAGCTGTTCAAGGTCGCCACGGCAGCGGCCTGGCACAACAATACGCGTGGCGCCAAAGGTATCCTTCAGGCGCCTGCGTATCATGTCAGCGGTCATCAGCGCTGCCACTGTAACACCCAGCGGATGCACGGTGTAGGCAAACTCAGGCTGCATCTCTTCCAGTACCTGCTGGAGCTGCTTTTCTGCGAGCTTGCCGGTGAGGAACAGGATGTGGTCAGTCATTGAAGCGCGTGCTGTCCTGCCTTGTAACGGAGGTCTTTCAGTGCGCTGTGCCTTTTGCCAGATCCTGGATTTTATGCAGGTAGTGAATCAGGCCAAAAGTCGAGGCATCATGGGAGTCATCATCAGGCCGGTCCTCGGCTTCCAGTTCTGCCAGCAGGGTATTGGCCAGCTGTTTGCCCAGCTCAACGCCCATCTGGTCGAAGGAATTGATATTCCATACTACGCCCTGGGTGAATACCTTGTGCTCATACATGGCGATCAGCATACCCAGTGTTTTGGGCGTCAGGCGACGGTAGAGGATGGCATTGCTGGGACGGTTACCCTCGAAAGTCTTGGCAGTTGCCAGCAGTTCCAGGCGCTCACCGCTATAACCCTGAGCCTGCAGTTCGGTCATGGCCTCTTCACGGGTGCGCCCCTTCATCAGTGCTTCAGGCTGGGCCAGGAAGTTGGATAGCAGCACATCATGGTGGCGCCCCAGTGGCTGCTGGCTTTCGGCAGCCGCCAGAAAATCACAGGGAATCAGTTTACGGCCCTGATGAATCAGCTGGTAAAAAGCATGCTGGCCATTGGTGCCTGGCTGGCCAAAAATGATGGGGCCAGTGCTGTAGTTGACCCAGTGTCCCTCCCTGTCGACACTTTTGCCATTGCTTTCCATGTCCGCCTGTTGCAGATGGGTTGGCAGGTGGGTCAGGTACTGGTCGTAGGGGAGAATCGCGACACTTTCCGCCCCAAAGAAGTTGTTATACCAGATGCCTATCAATCCGAGAATGGCGGGTATGTTCTGTTCCAGCGGCGCCTGCCTGAAATGCTGATCCATCAGGTAGCCGCCTTCCAGCAACTCTTCGAAACGGTCCATGCCAATACTCATGGCGATGGGAAGGCCGATGGCAGACCAGAGCGAATAACGTCCTCCGACCCAGTCCCAGAAGCCAAACATATTGCGGGTATCAATGCCAAACTCGGCTACTTTGGCGGCATTGGTGGAAATGGCGGCAAAATGACGGGCTATGGCGCCTTCCATGGGGAGGGCACGGGTCAGCCATTCACGCGCACTGTAGCCGTTCAGCATGGTTTCCTGGGTGGTGAATGTCTTGGACGCCACGAGGAACAGGGTGGTTTCGGGCACAAGGCAGCTCAGGACCTGCTGCAGGTCGGCTTCATCAACATTGGAAATAAAGTGAACCTTCAAGTCATCTGAAGCATAAGGCAGCAGCGCATTGACCACCATGCGGGGGCCAAGGTCCGAGCCACCGATACCGATATTGACGACATCCGTGATGCGCTTGCCGGTGATGCCTTTCCACTCACCACTGCGGACCGCATCACTGAAGGTGCGCATCTGATCCAGTACCTGACGGATGGCAGGCATGACATCCTTTTCTCCACCCTCCAGTACCGGCTGGTCGCCGCGGTTACGCAGGGCAGTATGCAGAACGGCGCGATCCTCGGTAAGGTTGATTTTTTCACCACTGAACATGGCATGGATGCGCTCAGGCAGGCCGGCTTCCCTGGCCAGTTGCAGCAGGAGATCCATGGTTTCCTGGGTAATACGGTTTTTGGAATAGTCCAGCAGCAAATCATCCAGTTGCAGGGAGAAGCGCTTGAAACGCAGGGGATCCTGGGCAAAAAGGTCTTTCAGCAACAATGGGGACACATACTTGAAGTGTTCTTCCAATGCGCTCCATGCAGGTAATAGGGTGGGTTGCGGCATTTATGATCCTTGGTGGCAGCTACCGGTTACTGGGGCGGATTATTGTTTTTTGCAGCTTGGTTTGCACCCATTATAAGCGCTAGAGGTGGGATTGAGGTAGAGTCAGCCCCGAATGCGGCAAGATTATGGGGATTTACGCGTATGCGATCGGGTATGGCGGGTTGGGCATGAGCGCTGGGCATCGTTTATACTCACCTTATTAATGACCAACCTGACAGCCAGACTGCGCCAATGACAACGACAACTGCCAAGCCCTGGGGTGGGCGATTTGACGAGCCTACCGATGCTTTTGTGGAAGCTTTTACTGCATCGGTAAGTTTTGATAAACGACTTGCCCTTTATGACATTCAGGGCTCCATCGCCCATGCCACCATGCTGGAGCGTATTGGTGTCATCACCGGAGAGGAGCTTGGGCTGATTGTCACGGGTCTGGAAGC
>JBEBBU010000169.1:0-8114 GCA_041158225.1 Pseudomonadota bacterium
GTCTGGCTGAGTTCTACACCGCTTCTGTCCGCTTCCTGGATTCTGACGTACTGGTCGACAACACCGGTTACCCAGAAGACCTGCTGGCTGACGACGGTCTGTCCAACAGCGACAACAGCCCGATTGCTCCAGGTGAAACCCGCACTGTAGAAGTTACGGCTTCTGACGCAGCTTGGGAAGTATACCGTCTGTCTGACATCATCTATGATCCAGATAGCCGCTTTGCTGGTCTGCTGTTCTTCCTCGATGCCAATGGTAACCGTTCAGTTGCCTACATCGACGCTCCTCTGATTCCTTCTTTCATGTAATCGTCTCGGGTCGTCTGTCAGACAGGCGGCCTGGTTCGAGAGCCTGAATCAAGCTCAGGAAGCAGCCCCTGACGGGAAACCGTCAGGGGTTTTTTTGTATCTCGCTGTTTTGCATGGAAAAATAATTAAAAAAAGTTGGACAAATAACTTGAACATCACTGTTAACATTTCTAAAATAATGACCATTGGCGGTCATCAGATGTGGCAGCTGATCCAGCCAGACAAAATGTCTGGGTAGGGTGGGGAATCCCCCAAATTATAAAAAAACAATTCTGTCGAGGTAGCTATCATGGAAAACGAAAAAGACAATTTCTGGGTTTGGATTGGTGCACTGATCGTAGCTGTAGTCATTCTCGTCTTCATGCTGAAGAGCCGTGAAATGGAAAGCGCTGGATTCAGCAGTGGCTATGCTGAGACTAAGGCACAGATCGACAAGCAGATCGCAAACCAGAAGAAATAATCTGGGCGCAGACCTGAAGCACTGGGAATTCTAATAATAAGAAAGGCCAAGAAGGCTTTACCCACTGGTCCCTGCTACATGATGCACTTGGTGCTGAAGGTAGCAGGGACTTTTAGTATCCGGGGTTTTCAAGGGCTTCCTGTGAAGGATCTTTGGATATACAAAGACTGGTTGCCTGAACGGGGGTATTTAAAAAGGGGGGGGGCTAAAGAGGTGCAGGGAGATGCTATTGTGGTGCCTCGGGCCGGGATCGAACCGGCACAGCCAAAGGCCGAGAGATTTTAAGTCTCTTGTGTCTACCAGTTTCACCACCGAGGCGGTAGTGGCGGAGAGAGAGGGATTCGAACCCCCGGAAGGTATCACCCTTCAACGGTTTTCAAGACCGCCGCTTTAAACCGCTCAGCCATCTCTCCAAGGTGTTCATTATAAATCAGGATGAATCATTATGCCAGAGGTTCGCTTGCGTTTAACCACAGGCACTGCTGGCCGCTACTTTTGTGGAGCGCCTGCAAACGCAGAAGATGGGCATCCAGTTCATCGGGGGCGGCCTTAATAATGCGGAATACAGCATCATCGGGTCGCTTGAAAGAGATGGTTGTGACAGTTTCACGGGTGACCAGTTCACCGGCATCCTGGGGCATAACCTCAGCACTACTGAGAAAATCGGATTGTCCCCCCGTCATCGCCAGATAGACTTGGGCAAGCAGCTCTGCGTCCAGCAGGGCTCCGTGTAGATCCCTGTTGCTGTTATCTATCCCATAGCGTCTGCAGAGACTATCCAGATTATTGCGCTGTCCTGGGTGTTTCTTCCTGGCCATATCCAGGCTGTCAGTAATGATGCAGATGGACTCAATGCCTGATAATCTGCTTTTACCAGAAAGGGCAGCTAGTTCAGCGTTGATAAATCCGGTATCAAATGGTGCGTTATGGATGACGACTTCGTCTTGACCCAGAAAAGCCAGGAAGTCATCAGCAATATCTGCAAAAGCTGGTTTGTCACTCAGAAACTCATCAGAAAGCCCATGTACCTCAAAGGCACCCTGATCAACCTTGCGCCCAGGATTCAGGTAGCAATGAAAGCGATGGCCTGTGATGCGTCGCTGAATGATCTCAACGCAGCCAATTTCAATGATGCGATGTCCATCCCTGACATTGATACCGGTTGTTTCCGTATCCAGGACAACTATACGGGAGGAGGGGGCGGCTTCAGTTGTTTTCATCAATCGCACGGTTGGCCAGGCGATCAGCCGCTTCATTTTCAGGGTGTCCACGGTGACCGCGTACCCACTCCCATTGAACACTCAGGTGCCGGGAGGTTGCGATTTGCAGTGATTCCCAAAGATCACGATTCTTGACGGGTTGCCTGTCTGCAGTACACCAGTTACGGCTTATCCACTGGTGTATCCAGACTGTCATGCCCTTCATGACATACTGCGAGTCTGTGCAGATGGTGACATGGCTGGGTTGGCGAATCGCTTCCAGTGCTTGCAGTGCGGCAGTCAGTTCCATGCGATTATTGGTTGTATCAGGGATAAAGCCATAGATGCTCTTTTCATGCTGTCCGGAGCGAAGCAGTGCGCCCCAGCCACCAGGTCCGGGATTACCGCGGCATGCGCCATCCGTCCAGGCCTGCACTGATTGACCTTCATTCATTAAGATGTCCTGAAATAGTTCTGCATGCTGTCTCCAGACCTGGTGTTGCTATCATGGATCTGAAGCCTTGCCATGCCGTCGATGGGTTGATGATATTGTAGCGTCTTTTAATTGCCCTGATGGCGTAGACGGGGGCTAATTGTGCCAGCATGTGATTAAGTCTGGAGGTGGAGGCCATTCGTATACGGGGTTGATTGATGGAAAATCCTGCGGTCAGTTCCGGACTCAGCCTGGATGCCCTTAGCCAGTCAACCAGGCGGGCATAGCTGATGAGGTTAAGTAACTGGTAGTCTGATGACTGTGGCAGACAGTGCATCAATCCTTCAAGATGCCAGGGGTTAAAACCGAGGATGATAAGCTGGCCTTCCGGTTTAAGTATGCGTTCACACTCACTGAGTACCTGTTGAGGGGCGTCATGAAATTCAATCACATGGGGCAACAGGCAGATGTCAAACGTATCAGAAACAAAAGGCATGGATTCGGCGAGCGATACGCATGCAGGATGGTTTACCGGTGGGGAGGGTGCTTCACCAGGCAGTAAACACAAAGTTATGGCGCTGGCGTATGATCCTGACGCTGTCGGATAGGGGGCAAGTGAGCCAACTTGTAATGCAGCTTGATTATGCGCTATCTTAACCGTTTGCTGCAGGTATGCGGATTCAATGCCTCGCAATCCCAGACCTTGAGATGATGACTGATACCAATCCAGAAATATCTTACGTGCTTGCATGTAACTCGTTCCTGTTCTTGCGAACTGAATGCCTTGAAAACAGCTGTGTTTTCTGGAAGCTGCCGTTCATTCAATTCATGGGACGGCCATCATGATATCTTTTACCAGAAAGATTCCACTGCTGGCGTTCGTTTGTATTCTAGTCTTGATGATGGCTGGTTGTTCAAGCAAATCATTCAAAAATGAACCTGTCTCACAATTAAATGGTGTAGATGATCTTGACCTGCAGAAGAAGCTTGCCAAGAAATCACGTCGCAGAAAGGACTGGCTGGAGGGCGACGATAAGTACAGTTCACTATGGGACCGTCTATTTGACCTCTACGGTCTCCCACAGGTGGAAAACAAGGTCATTGACAGGGAAATCAGCTGGTTTGCAAACCATTTGAGTTATCTGGATCGGGCCCAGACAAGGGCTGAGCCTTTTCTCTATTCCATAGTCAGACACATCGAAAAACAGAAAGTGCCGGGAGAACTGGCACTGCTTCCTATTGTGGAGAGTGCATTCCAGCCTCATGCCATTTCACCTGCCAATGCGGCGGGTATCTGGCAGTTTATCCCTGAGACAGGAAAACGTTTTGGTCTCAAAAAAAATCACTCTTATGATGGCCGGCGCGATGTTTATGCTTCGACTAGGGCTGCCATCAAGTATCTTAAGCGTCTGCACGACAAGTTTGGTGACTGGCTTCTGGCTATCGCGGCTTACAATTGTGGTGAGGGCGCTGTAGCCAAAGCCATCCAGAAGAATGTCAGCCGGCATAAGCCAACTGATTTCTGGTCGCTGGATCTCCCCGAAGAAACCAGAGCCTATGTGCCCAGGCTTATTGCTGTTTCAAGAGTCTTTGCTGAGAATGAAAAATACGGTGTGCTTTTGCGGCATATGCCCAACGAAGCCCTGTTCAAGGCAGTAAAAATGACGCAGCCACTGGATCTGGCGCTTGCGGCTGACGCAGCTGATATCTCGATGGAAAAACTGTTTGAACTTAATCCCGGATTCCGGCACAGGAATGCTGATGTGCCAGGTTCATACCGCATTTATATTCCAGCTGACAAGACGCGTACTTTCAGGAAAGAGTTAAACCGGCTCGCGATGGAAAAGCAGTTCGAATCGCAGCAGTCTGGCAGAGGAGGCGACGCTGAAGATGTCTTGGTGGATGACAGTGACTTGAAAAGCAGTGATATGAACCCTTATTACACTAATGAGCCGGGGTTCATCGCCAAGCGTCATAAGAAGCATGATGCGAATGAGAAAATTGCGCCTCTCGCGTTCAATGCGGGTAGAAAAAGCGCCCAGAGTGAGCAGCTTACAGCCAGAGACAGGCAACAGGCGCCGCTGGTAAAGGCAGGCACCTTACTGAAGGCTCCTGGTCAATGGAAGAAAGGGGGGGCTGAAAAAAATCTTGAATCTGCTGTGTCTGAACCTGATAAAAGGCCAAAATCGCCTGCAGGTCATGCAGAGGTCAGAAAAAAAGAAACAGGCAAGCGGTTGGACAGTAAATCTGTAAAACCGGTTGGGCAGCCCGTCCATAAATCGGTCGCGCCGTCTAAATCTCCTGCAAGCGCAAAAAAGAACAGGCATTGAGTAGATATATGCATAATGAAAATATTGTAAGCATGGTACTGGCGGTACTGGATGAGGGTAAGGGGCGGGATGTCACTGTTATTGATGTCAGAAATCGAACTGATTTTACTGACTATATGATTGTTGCCAGCGGAACATCGGATCGGCACGTCAGGTCACTGGCATTTCAGGTGCTTGAGAAAGCCAAGCAGGAAAATATGCCTTACCATGGGCTGGAAGGTGAGGGTGATGGTGAGTGGGTGCTGGTTGATCTTGGTGATGCGGTTATTCATGTCATGAAGCCTCAGGCGCGCGAATTTTACCAGCTGGAAAAACTCTGGCAGGGGCAGGAGGCCTAGGTGTGTAGCGGGATTCTAAACTCTGCTACTGGCTTACCCAGCAAGATATGTTCCTGGAGAATACGCTCCAGCACATCGGGACTGCATGAGTGATACCAGATGCCTTCCGGATACACGACGGCTATAGGCCCATGATTGCATAGCCTAAGGCAGTTGGCTTTGGTTCTGTGGATGCCTGCCTTGTGATCCAGATCCAGTTCAACAAGGCGGCGTTTCAGGAAGTTCCATGAGCGCATACCTTCCTCATATTCGCAGCATTTGGGATTTGACTGGTCTGCGCACAGGAATATATGGTGTCTCAGATCTTGCAGGTGAAGAGCCTGCGCTATGCGTTCAACTTCAGAGTTGAGTGGTGTGTGACAGTTCACGGTGCCTCAGTAGCACATTGTAGCCTAGCGTTCGAAAATGGGCGCCAATCTGTTCAACCAGGAATACTGAGCGGTGCTGGCCGCCAGTACAGCCAATGGCAATACTGAGGTAGCTCCGGTTCTCGCGTTCAAAATTTGGGATCCAGCGTTCCATGAAGTCGGTAATATCCCACTGATAGCGTGCAACTTCCGGATGCTGTTGCAGAAACAGGGCAACTGCTTCATCCTTGCCAGTGAGTGGACGCAGACTGTTATCCCAGTGCGGATTGGGGAGGCAGCGTACATCGTAGACAAAATCGGTATCCATGGGGATGCCGTGCTTGAATCCAAATGACTGAAAGTAGAGTGACATCAGGTGTTGCCCTGCCTGATTGACGCGTCCCCTGACCAGTTCCCGCAGTTGGTGAACATTGGTATAGGTCGTATCAATGATGATGTCCGCGCGCCTGAATACGGGTTCCAGAACCTGCCTTTCCAGTTCCATGGCTTCTGCCAGAGAGTGCATGGCGTCCGTCAGGGGGTGCTTGCGTCGCGTCTCGCTGAACCGTTTGAGCAGTGTGCTGCGGTCAGCCTGAAGAAAGACTATTTCACACTGGATGCCCAGTGATCTTGCCAGTTTCAGGGTTTCAGGAAAAGTATCAAGGCTGTGCCCCTGATTTCTGGCATCTATGCTGATGGCTGTGAGCGCAAAAACACTCTGATTGGCAGCCATGGCCTGCCGCACAAACGGTTCAAGCAGCGAAACTGGCAGGTTATCCATGCAGTAGTAGCCGCAGTCCTCCAGTGTTTCGAGCGCAATACTCTTGCCTGAACCTGAAAGGCCACTTACGATGACCAGTTTCATGTGCAGAGCGGCATCAGAGATGTTTCTGGTGAAGTTTCTCTTTGTGTCGCAGCAACTGTCTGTCAAGTTTGTCTATCAGTTGATCAATGGCTGCATACATGGATTCCTGCCGATCTTCAGCAAACAGCTGGGCGCCATCCAGTGTTACCGTGGCTTCAGCGATCTGCTCCAGTTTTTCCACCTTGAGTATGACATGGATGGACTGGATGTGATCAGAGTGTCTGTGCAGGGTCTGCAATCTGTCCTCAATATGTGTCCTGATTGCTGGAGTAATTTCGATGTGCTGTCCGGTGACGCTAAGATTGGTATTCATGACGTTTCCCTCATGGTTGTTGGGATGCAAGGCGGTTGCAATACGTTCAAAGATTATCAGAACATTGACTTTCTTTCACTCGACGGGGGAATGTTCATGGCTTCCCTGTACTTGGCAATGGTTCTGCGCGCTACATTAATGCCACGTTTCTGTAGTTGCAGGGCGATGGCATGATCACTTAATGGTTTGTCGGTATTCTCATTCTGTACGATTTCTTTCAGAAATGCCTTGATGGCAATAGCCGAGCACTCGCCTCCACCCTCTGTGGATACGTGACTGGAGAAGAAATACTTGAATTCGTAAAGTCCGTTGGGTGTGTGCATGTATTTCTGTGTTGTGACTCTCGATATGGTTGATTCATGCATACCAACTTCATCAGCAATATCGCGGAGCACAAGGGGGCGCATGGCCGTTTCCCCGTGTTCCAGAAAGTCGTTCTGGTGAGCCACAATTGATCTTGCTACTTTGAGCAGCGTTTCATTGCGGCTATGCAGGCTTTTGATGAACCATCTGGCTTCCTGCAGATGGTTTCTCATCGTGACATTATCGTTGCTGTTATCGGCCCGTCTGATCATGCCTGAATAGAGTGGGTTGACGCGTAACCTCGGGGAAACTTCGGGATTAAGCGAGACGATCCATTGCTCGCCGCTACGATAGACGAACACATCAGGTACCACATAGGGGGCGGCTTCTTCGCTGATGCGTCGGCCAGGTTTGGGTTCAAGTGTCCGTATCAGACGTATGGCTGACTGAAGATCTTCATCTTCAACATCCAGCTCCCGGCGTATGCGTACCAGGTCGCGTTTGGCCAGTGCTTCCATGAAACGGGTCACGACATCCAGTGCCAGGGTGCGGAAGGGGATGTTCATGTCCATCTGTTCCAGTTGAAGCCTGAGGCAGTCAGCTGGTGTTTCGGCGCCGACTCCCGGGGGATCAAAGTGCTGTATCCTGTGTAGTACAGCCTTGATTTCATCAGGGTCAATATCGTCAATCTGCTGGGACAGTGCTTCATGAATCTCCGCAAGCGACTGTTCGAGATAGCCGTCATCATTGATGGCGTCAATAATGGCTGTCGCAATGGCGTGATCACGATCGCTGAATGGCGTAAGTTCAAGTTGCCAGTGCAGGTGGTCATGCAGGTTTTCCTGCTTTCCCCTCTGCATCAGATAGGTGTCGTTATCAGCTTCTCCTGCAGACATGGACGACGCGCTGGCATAGTTGTCATAGACTTCTTCCCACGCACTATCCACCGCAAGTTCCTGAGGTATATCCGATGGACGGTCAAAGTCTGGAAGTTCCCGATAGATTTCATCCTGAGGTGGGGGCGTCGGGAGGTCAGAGGCAACTATTGCCGCATTTTCATCATCTTCACTGGTTTCCAGCATCATGTTGGAATCAAGCGCCTGCTGTATTTCCTGCTGCAGTTCGAGCGTCGACATTTGCAGAAGCTTGATGGCCTGCTGCAGCTGTGGCGTCATCGTCAGCTGTTGTCCAAGCTTGAGATGCAGTGATTGTTTCATG
>JBEBBU010000170.1:0-15459 GCA_041158225.1 Pseudomonadota bacterium
AATCCTGCTTTCATGCGCGCAGTTCAGCGCTTGCCAGGTTATACCGTTATGTCGTCATCAACCGGCCCATGCATTCTGCGCTGACGCACGGGCGCGCAACCTGGGATTATCGCCCTCTGGATGTGGCCGCCATGCAAATGGCAGCTTCCTGCCTGCCTGGAGAGCAGGATTTTTCTGCTTTCCGTGCCCAGCACTGCCAGTCCAGCAGCCCCTTCCGCAACCTTTATTTCATGGATATTGAGCGCCAGCAGGACTGGGTCACTTTTCATGTATGTGCCAATGCGTTTGTACAT
Source organism: Pseudomonadota bacterium (assembly GCA_041158225.1). Taxonomy (GTDB): domain Bacteria; phylum Pseudomonadota; class Gammaproteobacteria; order Methylococcales; family Methylococcaceae; genus JBEBBU01. The sequence goes on from JBEBBU010000170.1 coordinate 294, forward strand.
CATATGGTCAGGAATATGGTGGGCAGCCTGCTTGAAGTAGGCGCAGGAAGACGTGACCCCGAATGGCTTAGGCAGGTACTTCAAGGCAGGAAACGTAAGCTTGCAGGCCCCACTGCACCACCAGATGGGTTATATTTTGAGGGTGTGCTTTATCCTGATGATTTCGGTCTGCCCAGACACCCGCGTTTTGCCTCGCTACCTCCAGGCATCAGGCGCTATTCGGCAGAAAACAGACAGGCTTTTTCCTCTTGAAGGTTGTGATCGATGCAATTCAGGTATCCCTCCCGGCGAACTCGGGTTAAAATCTGCGGGATAACCCGTGTTGAGGATGCAGACCAGGCGGTGGCCATGGGAGCTGACGCACTGGGTCTGGTGTTTTACAGCCAGAGTCCACGCAATGTCAGTCTCGCACAGGCAAAGGCCATCACAGAAGCTGTACCGGCCTTTGTGACTGTAGTTGGCCTCTTCGTCAATCCGGAGCCGGATCTGGTGGCCAGCGTGCTTTCGACGGTGCCTGTTGATCTGCTGCAGTTTCACGGTGATGAAGATGCAGCTTTCTGCGGATCATTCTGCAGGCCTTATATTAAGGCTTTGCGAATGGAAGCCCATGTAGATCCGCTCAGTGTCATGGGCAGGTTTACGGATGCAAAGGCACTTCTGCTTGATGCCTATCATGCAGGAGCCCGGGGAGGTACAGGTGAAAGTTTCGACTGGGCGCGTGTGCCGGCACCAGGCAGCTCAGATCTTCCTGTGATTTTGGCAGGAGGGCTGGATGCAGCCAATGTAAGGCGTGCACTCGAACAGACGCAGGTATATGCCGTGGATGTCTCAAGCGGTGTGGAACTCGGAAGAGGTATCAAGGACCACGACAAGGTGGCTTCATTCATACGCGAGGTAAGGGAATTCGACAATGGAAAATGGGACTGCACATTACAATCTTCCTGACAGCAGGGGACACTTTGGGCCCTACGGAGGCGTTTTTGTTGCCGAGACGCTGATGGCCCCTCTGGATGAGCTTCGTGATGCCTATGAAAAATATATGGCTGACCCTGAGTTTCTTGCTGAACTGGATCATGATCTTGCCCATTATGTCGGGCGTCCCTCGCCGGTCTATCATGCAGAGCGCCTGAGCGCCAGCCTTGGTGGTGCGCAGATATGGCTCAAGCGTGAAGATCTCAACCATACTGGTGCGCATAAAGTCAATAATACGGTGGGGCAGGCGTTACTGGCCAAACGTCTGGGCAAACGGCGCATTATTGCAGAAACCGGTGCTGGTCAGCATGGCGTGGCCACAGCAACAGTGGCCGCCCGTCTCGGACTTGAGTGTGTCATCTATATGGGCGCTGTGGATGTGCAGCGCCAGGCACTCAATGTCTACCGCATGAAACTGCTTGGAGCCACGGTGGTTGCGGTTGAATCCGGCTCCAAAACGCTCAAGGACGCCCTCAATGAAGCCATGCGTGACTGGGTAACGCATGTCGATCATACTTTTTATATCATTGGTACGGTCGCCGGGCCTCATCCTTACCCCGCCATGGTGCGGGATTTTCAGGCTGTCATAGGACGTGAAGCCCGCGCACAGATGCAGGAGCGTATCGGCCGGCTTCCGGATGCACTGGTGGCCTGCGTAGGTGGCGGCTCCAATGCTATTGGGCTTTTTCATCCCTTCATCGATGACAAAGGCGTTGCCATCTACGGTGTTGAAGCAGCTGGCGATGGTATCGAAACTGGCAGGCATTCCGCCCCGCTCAGTGCAGGCCGGCCCGGTGTACTGCATGGTAACCGCACCTATCTCATGGCTGATGACGACGGCGAAATTATTGAAACCCATTCCATTTCGGCAGGCCTGGACTATCCTGGCGTAGGGCCGGAACATGCCTGGCTCAAGGATTGCGGCCGCGCCCATTATGTCAGTATTACCGATGATGAGGCCATGGAGGGCTTCCATGCACTGACGCGCATGGAAGGCATTATTCCGGCACTTGAATCCAGCCATGCTGTTGCCTATGCCACAAAACTTGCCAGAACCATGTCCCGTGACCAGCATATTCTGGTCAATCTGTCAGGACGCGGTGACAAGGATATGAATACCATTGCAACCCGTGAAGGAATCAAACTGTGAGTCGCCTGCAAGCCAGACTGTCTGTACTGAAGCAGAACGGGCGCAAAGCCCTCATCCCTTTCATCACGGCGGGTGATCCTGATCCGGATTTTACTGTGATGGCCATGCATGCCATGGTCAAGGCTGGTGCCGATATTCTTGAACTGGGGGTACCCTTCTCGGATCCCATGGCAGATGGCCCCGTCATCCAGAAAGCCAGTGAACGGGCACTCGCGCATCACATGAGTCTGCGCAAGACGCTGGATCAGGTGGAAGCATTCCGGCGTGAAGATACCTCAACCCCTGTAGTGCTGATGGGGTATCTTAATCCGGTCGAGTGCATGGGTTATGAGGCCTTTGCCAGCAGGGCAGCCGAAGCTGGTGTTGATGGTGTGCTGACCGTGGACATGCCTCCTGAAGAAGCTGACCAGCTGGTGACCGCATTAAAGACCCGTGGGGTAGACCCTATTTTTCTGCTGGCTCCCAACAGTAGTCCTGAGCGTATTGCCCTGATGGGCAAACTGGGGCAGGGCTACCTGTATTATGTTTCGCTTAAAGGTGTAACGGGAGCTTCACATCTCGACCTTGACAGCGTCGAGAGCAAACTGGCGGAAATACGTAGCCTGACTGATCTTCCTGTGGGTGTAGGTTTTGGGGTCAAGGATCCTGCAACAGCAGCCTCCATTGCCAGACTGGCGGATGCCGTTGTCGTGGGTAGCGCACTGGTAAGCCGTATCGAAGCTCATGCTGGACAACCTGCCCAGGCACTCGACGAAATAGTGCATTTGCTTGCTTCCATGCGTACGGCCATGGATGCAGGCTAGATTTCAACATCTGATAGGGGAGATTCATCCTTGAGCTGGTTTCATAAGCTGGTACCCTCAAAGATTCGCACCGAAGCACTGACCAAAAGTACAGTGCCTGAAGGACTCTGGAGCAAGTGTCCAAACTGCAATGCCATACTCTACAAGGCTGAGCTTGAACGTAACCAGGAAGTCTGTCCCAAGTGTGATCACCACTCAAGAATCAGCGGTCGAAAAAGACTGCACTGGTTTCTTGATCCCGGCAACCGTCAGGAAATAGGCGAACAGCTCAGTCCCGTCGATCCGCTCAAGTTCCGTGACAGCAAGAAATACAAGGATCGTCTGAATCAGGCCCAGAAAAGCACCGGGGAAAAAGATGCCCTTAATGTTGTCCGTGGTTACCTGAAAGGCCGGCCGATTGTAGCAGCGGCGTTCAACTTTGATTTCATGGGTGGCTCTATGGGTTCTGTGGTGGGTGAGCGTTTTGTGCGCGGTGCGCGCCACGCCCTGAAACACCGCATCCCCTTCGTGGTTTTCAGTGCCAGTGGTGGAGCGCGCATGCAGGAATCCCTGCTTTCGCTGTTCCAGATGGCGAAGACCAGCGCTGTGCTGGCGGAGCTTTCTGCCGCAAGAATCCCTTTTATTTCAGTGCTGACGGACCCAACCATGGGGGGGGTCTCTGCCAGCCTTGCCATGCTCGGTGACATTAATATTGGCGAACCCGGCGCGCTCATTGGCTTTGCAGGCCCTCGTGTCATCGAGCAGACCGTCAGGGAAAAGCTTCCGGAAGGTTTCCAGCGCAGCGAGTTCCTGCTGGCACATGGTGCCATTGACATGATTGTTGACCGCAGGGATATGCGTGACCGTATTGCCGCTGTTCTGCAGATCATGCTGCCTGCCGTTATGACTGACAGTACGACAGACCGTAGCATCGGAAGGGCAGAGGAAGATGGCCTTGCTGTACTTGCGCAGGCCATGACGGCACTGCCTGTGGATGACCCGGAGTCCGAATAATCCATGCGCTTCTCCAGCCTTGGAGACTGGCTGAACTGGCAGGAAGGCCTGCATTCAAGCCCCATTGACATGGGGCTTGAACGGGTCTCAGCAGTGCTGCAACGTCTGGATCTGTCACTTCCGGCTGCTACCATTACGGTGGGTGGTACCAATGGCAAGGGTTCTACAGTCGCCATGCTTGATGCCATACTCAGGGCAGAAGGCTACAGGGTCGGTACTTACACATCTCCGCATATTCTCGTTTACAACGAACGCATCTGCGTGAATGGGGTGCCTGTCAGTGATGATGACCTTATTCAGGCTTTTGAACGCATTGATCAGGCAAGGCAGGATATCAGCCTGAGTTTCTTCGAATTTGGAACCCTGGCTGCTCTGGTCATTTTCAGCGCAAAGGCATTGGATGTACAGATTCTTGAAGTGGGTCTGGGGGGACGTCTGGATGCCGTCAATATGGTGGATGCCACCGCCGCCATTGTGACCAGCATTGATATTGATCATGAAAGCTGGCTGGGTACCCACCGGGAAGCGATAGCTCGGGAAAAGGCGGGGATTTTCAGGCCGGGAAGACCGGCGGTACTCGGCGATGACCGGGCATTGCCTGAACTTGAAGCCGACAGCCGTCTGAAGGGCATAGAACTGCTTATATCTGGGCGTGATTTTGATTTTGGCAAAGATGCTGACCAGAATCTCTGGTGGTGGCGTGGTTGTCAGGAAGGCCATTCTGTGACCCTTGAGCAGCTGCCCAGGCCCGCACTCGCTGGCGAACACCAGTACCGGAACGCGGCTGCTGTCCTGCAATGCCTTACTTCAGTCCATAGCTGCCTGCCGGTCAGTAGGCAGGCGGTATGTCATGGCCTTGCCAATGTCTATGTTCCTGGCCGTTTTCAGCGTGTTGCCACGGATCCCCACCAACCCGCCGTAGTGGTTGATGTGGCGCATAATCCGGCAGCAGCAGCAGTGCTTGCCCGGCAGATTACAGCCCTGATGCCAGGCAAACGCATAGAGGCGGTTTTCTCCATCATGCGTGACAAGGATATGGAGGGGGTTATTACCGCACTGCTACCCTGTATCGAACACTGGCATCTTGTGCCTCTTGGACATGTGCAGCGTGCAGCAACACCAGAACAGATACGTGATATTTTCATGCAGATGGGTGAAGGACATGCGGTTACCGTACATGAAAGCATGGAAGATGCTCTCGACAGGGCCAATGCAAGACTGACTCAGGATGATATGATTCTGGTATTCGGCTCTTTTTTTCTCGTGTCAGCTTTTTTTTCCACTCATTCCAATCCTAGCAGTCAGGCATTATCTAATGGATGAAGCACTTAAACAGCGTCTTATCGGTATCGGCATTGTTGTGATCTTTGCCATACTGTTTGTACCTCTGCTATTTGATAAATCACCTGAAAAATCCCGTGATTCAGGACTGAATGCGTTACCGCCCATGCCGCAGGAACTGCACGAGAAACCGATAGCATTGCCTGCAGGCACTCAGGATGCCGCAAGGTCTCCAGAAAATGTTGAGGCAGGCAACAGGAAGGGAGCCAAAGGCAATGGAGGCTATAAAATCATTCCCATACTGGATGAACCCGTCAGTCATGAAGCGTCACAGGCCAGCGAGGCGGCTCAGCCCGCCAGACAGGAGCCCAGTCCTGCGACAACAGCCGGTGCGGCAGCGCCGGTAACCAGAAAGCCAGGCATGGCTGCGTCTCAGGTCATTTCTGATGATGTAGCTGAAGACGAATTTCCCCCCGCCGCCCCACCTGTCAGTCCCGCCTCGCGTCAGGGAACACCGTCCCGCGACGCTGTGGTGGCGCCAGCCATATCAGGCAAACCGCCAGCAGCGCCGCGCAGCAGTCGCAGCCCATCTGTGCCAGCTCCCGTATCCGGGCAGACCGATACTCCTGCAGCGCCTTTAACTGGCACAGTCAAGCCAGGTCTCAATGCTTCAGCCCGTAAAAGTGAATCTGTGGCCATCATCGCACCAGCAGCTGGCAAGAAAGGAGATACCGCCAGAAAAAACAGCGCCGAATCCAGTGCGGCCCAGCCACTCTGGGTCGTGCAACTGGGTAGTTTCAACTCTGAGGCCAATGCACGAATACTGGTTGAAAAGCTGCGTCAGGCTCACTTTTCCACTCATATTGAAACCATGACGACAGGTTCAGGCGCCATGATGTACCGTGTGCAGACGGCCCCTGAAATGGATCGCCGCCGTGCGGACGAAACATTGAAGAAGATGGAATCATCTTCAGGTGTGCACGGTATCGTGCTACCTCATCCCTGATGTCAGGATGGCATATGGATCACCTTATCTGGGCAGACTACCTGATGATCTCGATAGTGGCACTGTCTGCCATGATCGGCATGGTGCGTGGCCTGCTAAGGGAGATGTTTGCCATCTTTACCTGGGTCGCGGCACTATGGATGGCAAGCCATTTTCATACCTTGGTATCGCCGCAGCTGGAGTCCTTGATAACGCTGGCATCTATCCGGCAGATAGCCGCTTTTTCCATTATTTTCCTGCTGGTGCTTCTGGCCGGCAGTATACTTGCATTCATACTGGTACGACTGGTCCAGAGCACGGGGCTGACTGGTTCTGACAGGTTGGCAGGACTGGTCTTTGGAATGGTCAGAGGCGTGCTGCTGGTGGCGGTGGTACTGCTTCTGGTAGCGCAGACACCGCTGATGCATGATCCATGGTGGAAGCAGTCAGTATGCATACCCTATTTTGCACCTTTGATTCACTGGCTGAAATCCATGCTACCTTCCGCTTTTAATTCCTATCTCATTTTTCCATGAGCTTTGACATGCTTAAACTTCCTATGAAATGGTATTCCTGACATGTGCGGAATCGCAGGTATTGTGTCGACAGAACCTGTCAATCAGGAACTCTATGAGGCTTTGACATTGCTGCAGCACCGCGGTCAGGATGCTGCGGGTATCGTGACCTGTGAAGGCAACCGCCTGCACCTGCGCAAGGACAGTGGTCTGGTACGTGACGTCTTCCATACACGCCATATGCGCAACCTGGTTGGCAATATGGGCATCGCGCATGTGAGATACCCAACCGCAGGCTGCACGTCCAGTGCTGAGGCTCAGCCCTTCTATGTCAATTCACCTTTTGGTGTTTCGCTTGCTCACAATGGCAATCTCACAAATGCAAAACAGCTCAAGGAGGAGCTGTTCCGTCAGGATCAGCGCCATATCAATACGGATTCTGATTCCGAAGTGCTGCTCAATGTGTTTGCCCATGAATTGCAGGAACTTGGCAAGCTGAAACTCGATCCCGAGGATGTATTTCGTGCGGTGGCGGCTGTGCACCGCCGTTGCCGCGGCGCTTATGCTGTCGTTGCCATGATTACCGGATTCGGAATTGTCGCTTTCCGTGATCCTTACGGTATTCGCCCACTCGTATACGGGGTTCGGGAGAGCGCCCGGGGGCGTGAATACATGATGGCTTCAGAAAGTGTAGTCCTTGATGTTCTGGGCTTTACCCAGGTACGTGATGTGGCACCTGGCGAAGCAGTACTGATTGAGAAAGATGGTGTCATGCACACCAGACCATGCAGTGATCAGGCTGTTTACTCCCCCTGTATCTTCGAGTTCGTCTACTTTGCCCGTCCTGACTCGATTATTGATAATATATCAGTTTACAAGGCCCGCATGAGAATGGGGGACAAACTGGCTGACAAGATACTCCGTGAGCGCCCGGAGCATGACATTGATGTGGTGATTCCCATCCCTGATACCAGCCGTACGGCAGCTTTACAGCTTGCCAACCGTCTGGGGGTCAAATTCCGCGAAGGCCTTATCAAGAACCGCTATATTGGACGTACCTTCATCATGCCTGGGCAGCAGATGCGCAAAAAATCTGTACGCCAGAAGCTGAATGCCATTGATCTTGAGTTCAAGGACAAGAATGTCCTGCTGGTTGATGATTCTATTGTGCGTGGAACCACCTCCATGCAGATTATCCAGATGGCAAGGGATGCAGGTGCAAGACGCGTCTATTTTGCCTCAGCCTCACCACCGGTACGCTATCCCAATGTCTACGGTATCGATATGCCCGCCGCCCATGAGCTGATTGCCCATGAGCGCAGCGACGAGCAGGTGTGTGAGGCGCTTGGTGCCGACTGGCTGATTTATCAGGATCTTGATGACCTGATCAGGGCTGTCAAGAAAGGTAATGACGATATCAGCCGGTTCGATACCTCGTGCTTTGACAAGTTCTATATCACAGGTGATGTTGATCAGCCCTACCTTGACCAGCTGGAGGAAAACCGGTCTGATGCGGCCAAGCATGAGCGGGATATCCAGCATTCCATTATTGATCTTCACAGTCACTAGGAGATTATTGTCTTGCAGTACGAGGACATTGACTGGAGTGAGTATGCACCTGAGACCGTTGCCATACGGGCAGGGCAGCACAGAACCCAGGAACAGGAACACAGCGATCCGATCTACCCTACTTCAAGCTATGTTTTCAGCTCTGCTGCCGAGGCAGCAGAGCGTTTTTCCGGCAGGGTAGCAGGTAATATCTATTCCAGATTTACCAATCCGACCGTCAGCAGCTTTGAGGAACGCCTGGCTTTACTGGAAGGAGGCGAACGCTGCATCGCAGTAGCTTCAGGTATGGCTGCCATTGCAGCTACCTGTTTTGGTATGTTGCGCACAGGAGATCATGTCGTCTGTTCACGCGGCGTCTTTGGCAATACCGTGCTGCTTTTCCAGAACTTCATGGAAAAATTTGGTGTCAGCACTACTTTTGTAGATTTGTCCGATCTTCAGGCATGGCAAGCGGCTATCAGACCTGACACGCGTCTTTTTTTCGCAGAAACGCCCTCTAACCCCATGATGGAACTTGTGGATATTGAGGCGCTTTCGGCTATTGCCCATGAGCACTCCATCTATCTGGCCATTGATAACTGCTTCTGTACGCCTGTACTGCAGCAGCCACTGGCACTGGGAGCCGATATTGTCATTCATTCGGCAACCAAGTATCTGGATGGACAGGGGCGCTGTCTGGGAGGCGCTATTGTCGGAGCCCGTGAACTGCTGGATAAACATGTTTATCCTTTCCTGCGCACCTGTGGCCCCAGCATGAGCCCTTTCAATGCCTGGGTATTTCTCAAGGGGCTTGAAACCCTTGCGTTGCGCATGCATGCGCACAGCGATAATGCACTACAACTGGCAACATGGCTGGACGGGCAGTCATGGGTACATAAGGTGCACTATCCAGGGCTTGCCCATCACCCCCAGCATGAACTGGCCTGCAGGCAGCAGAAGGCTTACGGTGGCATCGTCACTTTTGAGGTGGAAGGCGGTCAGGAAACGGCATGGCAGGTGATTGATGCAACCCGTATTCTGTCTATTACCGCCAATCTGGGTGATGTCAAAACCACCATCACCCATCCGGCTTCGACGACGCACGGACGCCTGAACGATGAACAGCGACAGGCATCCGGTATCGTGCCCGGACTGCTGCGTATTGCCGTGGGGCTTGAAGCGCAGAAAGACCTGCGTGACGATCTTTTACGCTGGCGCAGCTAGTCTGCGCTGGTTTTGATGCCAATCAGGCCGTCATGAAAGAACTTTCCTGACCCAGACATGACGGCTCACCGTAATTTCCAAAGCGACTTCCATGTCTTCAGCCATCACCACCGTCATAGGCTTCTGCTGGACGATGATGATCGTTCTGCCGGGGCTGATACCATAACTTGCCAGCAGTTCTTTCTGTCCGTCATCAATCGCTTCATCCATACTGGTCACTGCTACCACCAGACCTGATGGCATCAGGGATAATGGCAGGTCAGGCTGCTGCATCTTCCCCCCCTGACTCATACCCAGACTCTAGACAGTAGTAAAGGTAACCATGTGAGTGCATGATGAATACCTCCACCGATCAGGAATGCGAGCGGAATAATGAAGGCCAGCATGGTCATGGCAACCCGCATGCCATGCTCCTTGATCATCATCATCAAACTCGCGAAGCAGGGGATGAACAGCGTGATGGTAATCATGCCTACCAGCATCTGTTCGGGCGTGAGTCGGTCACTCATGACAAACAGGCCGGTAGCACCAAAATCGCGCCTGAGAAAACCCATGATGAAAGCAGCACTGGCTTCGGCAGGCAATCCCAGCCAGCCTGTAACCAGCGGTTCCCCAGCGCGTATGATGGCTGGCATGGCCCCCGTCCTGTCAAGGGTAAACATGAGCAGTGTTCCCATCAGAAACAGTGGAATAACCTCAACGAGATACCAGCGCAGTCGCCCTGAGGTTTTCTTGATGACATTCGCCAGCATGGGGACACGCATGGGAGGCAGTTCCGTAACCAGAGGAATGCGTTTTCCTGGTATCAGCCTGGCTGCCAGAAAACCGGAGAGTGCCAGAATCAGCAGCATGACGCCCATCCATACCAGCGTCATCCACAAGGGTAACTTGCCCAGCATACCCATCACGACACCGAGCTGGGCGGAACATGGAATCGCCAGGGCAAGGAGAAAAGTTGCAATCAGGCGCTCCCGCGGGCTATGCAGGATGCGAGTGGTCAGTGTCGCCATGGTGACGCAGCCAAGACCCAGTATCATGGGCAGAATGGCTCTGCCATTCAGACCCATGACGGTAAAGACGCGATTGGCAAGCACTGAAAGACGTGAAAAGTAACCCGAATCTTCCAGGAAACCGAATGCCAGAAAAAAAGTGGTCACGATGGGGAGAATGAGTGCAATCGCATAAGTCATGCCCATAGTCCAGAGGCCATAAGGCCCAACCAGCAGATCCACGATGAACGGAAAAGGAATGTTCGCCTCTATCCACCCAGTCAGCATGGGTGTCAGCCTGTTTTCAAAAAGATCTTCTTCCAGCAATCCGACCAGAGTCGTGGCCCCCAGTACTCCCACCCAAAGATAGACTATCGAGAGAATGATGGCCAGAATGGGAAGACTGTACCAGGGATGCACCACCCACTGGCCGATCCTGTGGGCCAGTTGCGGCGACGATTGTGCCTTACGGCTGGAAAAACGGCTGACCCAATGATCAGCCGCCATGACCCTTTCCCGGATCAGTTTGACAGGCAATCCCCCTGTTTTTTCAGCACAACGGTCACTGGCATCCAGCATGGAGAGAATAACAGGATCCTCCCCCAGAGCCAGCAGAGCCAGAGCTCTGGGCGCTACCGGGGAAGAGAAAGTCTCCTGTACTGCCATCCGCTCCATCAAGGCTATGATCTTTTTTTCTGTTGCTGCATCATAATGCAACATCCTGTCGGGTACTGCGGCACATCCGATAGCCGTCACCAGAGCATCCATGCCAACATTGTCAGTAGCGACTGTGGCAATCACTGCAATGCCCAGTGCACTGGACAGAGCATCGACGTCTGTGACGATACCGCGTGCTTCGGCTTCATCCTGCATGTTCAGCACAAGCACCATGGGTAATCCGAACTCTACCAGAACAGCCGTCAGACTGAGTGTCCGCCGCAGGTTCTTGGCATCACCAACCTGAACAATAACAGCACTGTTTTCATGCAGTATAGCCCTGACAGTGGCCTGCTCATCATCGGATCGGGAGGGAAGTGCCAGTACCCCAGGGGTATCCATGATCCAGAACGCTTCATGCTGTTTCATGGGCGCTCTGGCTATATCGACAGTCGTACCAGGATAGTTCGATACAGTGACATAATTTCCGGTAAGGCGATGGAACAGGACTGATTTCCCAACATTGGGATGCCCTACAAGCAGCACCATAGGCGCGGCGACACTGGCGGTGTGAGCATGGGAACAGGCAGTCATAATGGTCAAAGATTCCTCAACGATGTGGGCACATCGTATTCTAAATGAGAATCTTTTTCAAATAAGCGATGTTTCAGAATCCAAACATCAGGTATAACACCAGCAGACTGGAACCCAGCGTATAAAACAGCAACCTGTTTTCCTGATAAAGAAGTTGCAACCTTCTTATCTGGAACAGGGTTTCCGTTCGCATTTCCCTATACCAGTTCCTGACCCTGAGCCCGTAAATGGAAACCAGACCCCAGATCAGGGCGGCAAAGATGGTCACACCCAGCCAGGCTGTCAACACCTGAGAAGCGCGGGGGGAGAGTCCCAGCACACTTTCAAAAAATGCATCCAGACTCGCTTCCAGCAGTTCAAGCACAATTTCAACCACTTCGAAAAGCAGATGAAACAGCATATCGCCCTCAATGAGTACGACCAGAACGACCAGCACTATGACGAACAGTGAAAACTTCAATCTTGGCATGTGATCTCTGGCGCAATCATGGGAGCAAGAAAATCATTCTGGCTGATTATAGGGGGTAATCATGGCTAGACGCAAAACATCAGGTGAATGGAATCCAGACGCGCCACACTACCTGCAATGCAGCCGTGCATTTCCAGCGCATCCTGTTTCAGCAGGTCTATTTCTTCCTGACGTACCGAACGGTTGATGCGGCGCAGTGCAGAAAGGCGCTTGAGTTCAGCCGTCATTTTAGCCAGCATCAGACGGGTACTTTCTTCCTTCACGCGATTGAGGGACTGGCTGGCTGACTGTTCGGCGCGGCGCAGCAGCTGCTCAACATTTTTTCTGTGCTGGGTAACCAGCAGCAGACCTGTCTGTTCATCCATACCAGGATGCTGCTCCCGCGCCCTTGAGAAATGCGCTTCGTCGTAGAGGTAACCAGTACCGTCCATGCGCGCAGTCAGGAGCGTATGCGGCATGAATCTGCCCAGTTGCAGATGCCTTGGTGCAGCGCAATCTATACGGTGATTGATCTCGATCAGGACTTCACCAGGATCATGGTCTGGATGCTGTACCAGAGAAATGCATACATTGCCTTCATCGCCATTCAGTACCAGATCCATGGCGTTACGAACCATGGGGTGCTCCCAGCTCAGGAACAGCATGTCTTCCCTGGCGAGCGCTATGCCGCGATCCAGAGTCACAGTGACACCTTCATCAGGAACCCCGGGGAAATGGGATACACGCAAATGCTCGCCTGGCTTCAGTATGTAGCAGTTTTCAGAGTGTTCTTCAACACTGATACCATAGCTGTCGAATACCGACTCCAGCCAGCGCCACAGGCGGTAATCATCATCAGCCTCCACGACTGCATCGACCAGTGCCTGAGCTGCTTTCGGGTTACATGAATTCATTTCCAGCAGTCTGTCCCTTCCATCATGCAGGGCTTTTTCTATCGCCGATGCCAGTACCCGTGTTTCCGTCACCAGTAACTGTCTGGCTTCTGTATTTTCAGGATACCGCAATGCAGATACCAGTTGGTCATGTTTGGCTGCAAATACACTTGAACCTGCCGAGTAGTGCTGTTCAAAAGCATTCAGTCCATGATGATACCAGTCAAAAAGGACATGCTGGGCACTGTTTTCAAAGTATGGCACATGGATATGGATGACACTGCTCTGACCAATGCGATCCAGACGTCCTATGCGTTGCTCAAGCAGGTCAGGATTCAGCGGCAGATCGAACAGCACCATATGATGGGCGAACTGGAAATTCCTGCCCTCGCTACCGATCTCAGAGCAGATGAGCAGGCTCGCACCATCTTCCTCGGCAAACCAGGCCGCTGCGCGATCACGTTGCAGCAGCGTCATGCCTTCATGAAACAGCACACTCCTGCGCCCCGAGTAGCGACGCAGTGCAGCCTCAATATCCATGGCGGTCTGTGCCTCGGCCGCCATGATGAGAATTTTCTCCTGTTTCAGGTTACTGGTCTGCAGGAGTTCCACCAGCCAGGGGATACGGCTGTCCGAGGACCACCAGGGGGCGCTGGACTTGCGTAGCATGCTTTCCGGGTGGATATGATGGCCGACTTCGCCATCTGCAGCAGTGGCTGCCAGCATGTCGCGGTAGTTTTCGGGACAGGGTAGGGGGCAGGCATGCAGATGCCGTCTGGGAAAACCTCTGACGGTAGCGCGCGTGTTCCTGAACAGAACTCTGCCCGTACCATGCCGGTCCAGAAGTAGCTGTATCAGTTCTTCACGCGCCTGATGAGCCTGTTCACCTGCACCACAGGCTAACTCCATGAGGCTGTCTGCGCGGTCATGTTCCAGAAAATGGCCCAGTGACTGCAGCGTCTCGGTATCAAGAACCGGATCATCCAGCAAATGGTCAATGACAGAGGCAAGAGCGCCGTAGCTGGCTTCTTCCGCCATGAAACTTTCATAAGAGTTGAACCGGTCCGGATCCAGCAGCCGCAGCCGTGCAAAATGGCTTGCCTTGCCAAGCTGTTCCGGGGTAGCCGTCAGCAGCAGCAGACCTGGAACTCCAGCACCCAGCTGCTCGATAAATTCGTAAGCGGGACTTGGCGTATGTTCATCCCAGGTCAGATGATGGGCCTCGTCAACAATCACCATGTCCCAGCCAGCATCCAGTACTTCCTTCTGGCGCCGTGTGGACGCCATGAGGAAGTCAAGACTGCAGAGCACCAGCTGCTCGGCAGAAAAAGGATTGTCTCCCGGTAATGTCTGCTGGCAGCGCTCTTCATCAAAGACACTGAAATTGAGACTGAAACGACGGCGCATTTCGATCAGCCACTGGTGCACGAGCGCATCAGGCAGAATTACCAGAACCCTCCCGACACGATGACTCAGCAGCTGATGATGAAGAATGAGTCCGGCTTCAATCGTCTTGCCCAGGCCTACTTCATCAGCCAGCAGGACGCGGGGGCGGTGACGCGAGGCTACTTCGTGAGCGATATACAGTTGATGCGCGATAAGACTGGTTCTTGGCCCAAGCAGTCCAAGGAAGGGTGACTGTTCACTTTCAGCCCACAGGCTACGGGTGCGCATACGCAGATGATAGCGGGATGAGTCATCAAATTTGCCTGCAAAAAGCCTGTCCTGGGGACGGTTGAACTGGTGAAAATGATTGACATCAATCTCTTCTATCTGGATTTCCTGACCATCTTCATCCTTGCCGGTATAGGTAAGGATGCCCTGATGTTCATCTACTCTGGCAATCCTGATCTGCTGACCATCGACATTCTCAATGGTGTCACCAACGACAAACCGGACACGGGTGAGGGGCGCACTGCTTCTTGCGTAAGTGCGACGCTCTTCACTGGCAATGAAAATAAGGCTTATGCGATGATGGTCGACATCAAGCACGGTACCAAGACCAAGTTCAGGTTCTGTCTCGCTGATCCAGCGCTGACCGGGGACTGGGGCGTTGGTTTTCTCCATCGCTTGATGATCTCGCATGCAGGGTAACAAGGCCGGAGATTCTAACA
>JBEBBU010000171.1:0-8601 GCA_041158225.1 Pseudomonadota bacterium
CTGCAGGCTAACTGGTTTTCCCATGACGCAATCATCCATGAAGAAGCCATTGCCAATGTCTTCCTTGAACTCACGGATCAGGCTGAAGCCATATTTACGATAGGCATTAAGTGCCTGCTGATTGCCCCGGTAGACCCGTAACATCAGCTGTTCGCAATGATGCTGGCGTGCGAAGTGTTCGACTTCCTGCACCAGTCCAGAGCCAATACCAAGCCGCTGGTAGTTCGGACTGACATACAGTTTGTCCAGCTTGCATATGTTGTCGCTACTGATCAGGGTATGGGCAAACCCGACCATGACATCATTGACGCGGGCAGCCAGCAGGCGCTCACCTCTGGCCAGTGCTTCCCGCAGCTGGTGAGCCTGATAGCGCTGGTTCAGCATGTATGCAATCTGTGCCGGGCTGATCATGTCCCGGTAGCACTGGTGCCAGATGGATTCGGCCAATTGTTGCAGTGTACTGATTTCACTGTCTTCAATCGGGTTGATGACAAAACTGTTCATGATCCTTTCCTCTTGAGACTGATCTGCCTATGCAGATTGACCTTCAGGCAAGGTGTTAGTTCTCTATGACGGCATAGGCGTTCTCCATGTGCGTCAGCATGCATCATCCTGGCGCTGCTCAGCTTTCAGGTGTGTAATGGAGAGCTATCCATACCGTTTCCTGATCGGGATCTGTCCACTCTACCCGGTGTCGGCAATGGGCGGGTAAATGGATATGATCGCCAGGGAGCAGATTCACCAATGATTCGCAGTTTTCCATGCGCAATTGGGCCGCCCCCTGAATCAGCATGACCCACTCATCGCGTATCTGGTCATACCACTGCCCTGGTGGGGTGGTATGGCCCAGTGAGGTGATTCTTTCAAGAAGAAACGCAGGCGTCTGCAGTAGTGTTTCAAATTTTTCTTCAGACATGCGGGGTCAATATCTTCATGGTTTTGAAACAGCCTCATGCTGCAATACAAAGGATAGATGAACAGTTTTGCGAAGGGCATGCAAGCCTATCCACTCTGCCAGGCTTGCTGATTGGCTCAATCTGCTTCCTCAGTGCTCAAGATTGCATTGACTAGCCACATGATCATCCCCTATAAAGTTTAGTACTTGTGCAGCGCCGTTGCTCCACATGGCTGGATATGAAGCGTCATCATACAGAGGACTGGAAAAATGGCTGTATTTTCTGAGTTATGGAAAAACATGAAGGCATGGGTCACCGACTGGAGTAGGGATGACATTTTGAACCGCCATCTGGACAGCGTCGCCTCCAGGCAGCGGGCTCCCGTCACTAGCGGTCATTATCAACCCGCAACAGGCAAGGTAACGACTCAGGAGCATTTCGACAGTTTCATGTTTTCCGGCATTGACTACAAGGGGCAGGTTCAGCATCTCTTCGACACGACTGGATATGGCGCCGGCGTCAATGCAAGTCTGGATCTGGCCAAGATGTTTGTCCCGCCGCCGGCCAGCATGTTTGTCACCGCATCTGTGGCAGGCAATGTGGGTGTCAAAATGGCGAAGCAGCGTTTCATCATGGTGGCTCACCATGGGGATCGCGATGAATTTCTTTCGGCAGCCAGCCATGATGAAAATCTTCCCGTCTTACTTTGCAAGATGGTAGGAAGCTGGAAAAGTGTGAAAGCTGGTGTATCGGTCACTGCAGGAGCCAAACTGGATACCTCATCTTTTGTACCTATCTCCATTGGTGATCTGGAGACATTCAATTTTGGCGTTAACCTCACCGCCTCTGCATCCACAAACTGCGAAGGCGTCTGGGTGGCAGTCACTGATCCGGATCCATGGTTTGTGCCCAGAGAGAGTGATCAGGTACGCGATTGGTTCAGTCCAGTGGTATCTACTCGTAATCAGGTGGAGCCTCATCAGAAGGCAGTCACCCTGAGTCGCAATGACTCATGCTATTTGAGCTGGTTTGTTCAGGGAAAGGATGCCAGTGCTGGTCTGGATGCAGGTCTTTCTGCAACAACCATGTTTTCAGCGGGTAAAGTGAATGGGGATACCGCAGGGCCGGGAGGCACCCTTACCTTATCGGCCAAATTACCCAGCATCAAATGGACCAGTAAAATTTCATCCTATCGGCTCAATCTGCCGACGCAGGTTAGTGAGGTCAGGATGTCGCAGGAGAGCCGCATTGTCTACAAGCAGACCGGAGGCCAATTAATTGCCCTCGCGCTTGATTTTGAGATTGGCCCAGCGGTTCTGCAAGACGATACGCCGGCTTTGGCTGATCCCCAGGATTTTATACCGGATCTCAAGCAGAAGATCTCACCTGATTCAGCCATAGGCAAGTCCAGAATATTCAGCAATCCTAATGCAAAGGCAGATGACGCTGAAGTAGCGGAATCCGTCGATGCCGATGAGCTTGAACTGTTCAGTGGTGAAAATTTTAAAGCATCCTTATCGTCAAAAAGCCTGAAAATGAGCTTTTTTGAAGAGAAATTCAAAAAAGTGGAAAAGAAATGGGAGACCGTCAATTCCATGGGATATGAAACAGGAATTGCTTACTGGTCAAAAGGGCAGGCTGTCAATGCAACTCATGCAACTTTGCTTGAGGGGAGCGGATTTGTTGTAGGTGAAAGCCTGACATTGGCCAATCTTGTAAAGATATGGGTCAATCAAGAACAGTGCGAAACCTATCTGGGCAGGAATCTGGGACGGCCTGACGCTGGTACTGTCATACAGAAAACAAGAGATCTGGTTACCCAGGAAACTGGCCACAACAAAGGTTTACGTGTGCCCAGCCAGATGCCAACCTATGAAAACTGGTACGCATCGACGGAAACAGGAGAGTGGCGCCGGAAAATTGGACCGGCAGATGATGCTGTCAAGGCTTTCTGGAAACATGTCAGTCAAAACAACTGGTCAGATCCATACGCTACCCTGCGCCGCCTCTCTGGGGCAACAGGAACCGATGTAGCTTCTGCACGAAAAATTGTTGGTGCGGCTCTGCATGAGCTGAAAGCCCGTGGTCTCCTCTACACCAATATTCTTGCGGCCCTGAATAGCTGGATTGGTGCGAGAGGTAGTCTGCAGAATGCCCGTAGTAACGGGCGCTGGCCTGGCGTATACAGTATGGGAATGATCTGTGAAGAATATCTTCTTCAGACCGATCTTCTGGCATCGCAGCTGGATGTGCTTTATGAAGCACTGGAATCTTATCAGATAAGGCAAGGGCTTCAGACCCGATTGCAGGTTGATGAAAGGCAACTTGACGCATTGCTCGATGATCAATCCTTCAAGGGAGCAGTTAAAGATCTGGTGGGCAAAAGCGAAAAGGAAATCCCGGGGGCTTTCCTGATTGAAGCAGCACACAAAATTACTGCGCCGCAGTTGGTCAAGGTTGGCTTCCGTCCCGGGACTGGTCAAGGCGATATTCAGGATAGTTTCACCGATATTCTGAAAAAATCATCCATACAGTTGCAGTCTCTCAGTGTCCGTTATCGTCTGGCGGATACCATGAACTCAGACAGATCTTTCAAACTGGGAGTCAATCTGGGGGCGGCCACATTCGGTTTCAGTCTGGATAGGGTTCTGCAGGCTGGTAATGAAGGTAGCTTCATGCTGTGCACCAAGTGGTTCAATAACTATGAATCCTATAATGGTGTCTCTGGTTGGCCTAAAAAGACGGTACCTATGCCTGTCCTATTGTCCTGACCAGAGCGTCTTCATAATCATCATCCCAGCCAAATGAAAATGATGGGCTGGGATGATGATTTTATTGTGGGCCGGCCACAGCGCTTGTCATTTAACGCTCTGGCTGGGCGTGGCTGTCAAACCATTCGCGTGTGCGGTTACAGATGTTGCAGACTGACAGCATGACAGGAACCTCGACCAGGACACCTACCACCGTTGCCAGTGCCGCACCGGATTCAGGGCCATAAAGGGCGATGGCGGTTGCTACTGCCAGTTCAAAGAAATTACTGGCACCAATCAGTGCGCCCGGCGCTGCTATGGCGTGGCTGACCTTCATGAGTTTCATGAGCCCATAAACCAGTGATGAGTTGAAATACACCTGGATGATGATCGGTATGGCGATCAGGATTACGTGCAGCCAGTTGGCCAGCAGATTATCGGCCTGGAAAGCAAAAATCAGCACCAGCGTAGAGAGCAGGGCAGTGATGGCGACCGGGTGCAGTCTGGGGAGAAAATCTTCTTCAAACCAGTGTCTGCCTTTCAGCTTCACCATCAGGGCACGGGTCATGATGCCGGCAGCAAGTGGGATGACAATGAAGATGAGCACGGAGTAAAGCAGCACATCAAATGGCACTGTCAGGTTGGATGTGCCCGTGACCAGCCAGGTGACGATAGGGGCAAATGCCACCAGCATGATCAGGTCATTGATGGCCACCTGCATCAGGGTATAGCCAGGGTCACCTTCTGTCAGGTAGCTCCAGACAAAGACCATGGCGGTGCAGGGTGCCGCCGCCAGGATGATGGTACCTGCAATGTACTGATCCGCCGCATCTGCCCCAATGACGGGGAAGAAGATATGCTTGAAGAACAGCCATCCCAGCACAGCCATGCTGAACGGTTTCACCAGCCAGTTGACCAGAAGGGTGATCACAATGCCTTTCGGGTTTTTGCCAGCCTGAATGACGGAAGCAAAGTCTACCTTCAGCATCATGGGATAAATCATCAGCCAGATCAGCAGAGCGATGGGCAGGTTGATCCCCGACCATTCATAGCTACGGAGAGTAGCAACGGGTGCTGGCATTAAACTGCCCGCCAGTACACCTGTGACCATACATAAAGCGACCCATACCGTCAGGTAGCGGTCAAAGAAATTCATCTTTCTGGTGGCCACGGCCACGGCTTGCTCAATCTTCATGTCTGCTCCGCATCGGTGCTGTTATCAGAAGTACCAATGGCTCTGACCCTGGTTTCGAGTGCCAGGCGTGACAGGGTGGCCATGGGTAAGGATACAAATATCCTTATTCTGCGTTCGAGGATGCTACAGGCTTGAGCAAACGCAATGGGTTGCTGTTCCGGTGCAACCGTGGCAGGGTCCTTGATGCCCCAATGAGCAGTGACGGGTTGTCCTGGCCAGAGCGGACACGTTTCACCTGCTGCGCTGTCACAGACGGTGATGACGAAGTCCAGTAGGGGGGCATCAGGCATGGCGAACAGATTCCAGTTCTTGCTACTCGGATGACCGACTGGTATCTGCCATTTTTCCAATGTGTGGACTGCCATTGGATGTACCCGGCCCGTCGGACAACTTCCAGCGCTGTAGGCATTAAACTGATCTCTGCCGTGGTGATTCAGCAGCGCTTCTGCCAGAATGCTTCTTGCTGAATTCCCGGTACATAGAAAGAGTACGTTCAATTTCCGGTTTTTCATGCGGAGACCTCCGTCGATTCAGGGATTTCATCGGCAATGCGGGCAAGTTCCGCTGCGATGTCATCCGGTTTCATGGTTTCAAGGGGGAGGCCAACCATGGCCTGGATTCTGCGTCTGAGAATATCAAAGGTGTGGTCGAAAGCCGCTATGACTGTTGCCGCGTCGCCTTCTACATGGCCAGGATCTCTCAGCCCCCAGTGAGCACGTACTGCCGGACCTAAAAAGACCGGGCAGGTCTCTCTGGCCGCAGCGTCACAGACAGTGATCAGAATATCAACAGGCTGGCCATCGAAAATATCCAGTGATTTACTGGTATACCCATCGGTAGGGAGACCATGACGCCGCAGCGTGGCAAGTGCTTCCGGGTGAATGTATCCCACAGGTTGGCTGCCTGCACTGTGTGCCTTGAGGCGTTCCTGACCCAGTTCCCTGACCAGCGCTTCACCCATGATGCTGCGACAGGAATTGCCTGTACAGAGTATAAGGACGTTCAAAGGATTGGTACGCATGCTTTCTAGGATCCTGATGTGGTTAACAAGGCTTACCTCCACAGCAGTTTTCTGTGAGATAGGCAAGAACGGACTGGATACAGTGATAGCTGGCCGAGTAGATGATGAACCTGCCCTCCTGTCTTGGTGTGATCAGACCGGCATGTTGCAATTCTTTAAGGTGAAAAGAGAGCGAGGATGCTGGCATTGCCAGTGTTTCTGCAATTTTTCCTGCTGACATGCCTTCGCTGCCGGCTTGTACCAGAAGACGGAACACCGCCAGACGGTGAGTCTGGGCGAGGGCTGTGAGTACTTGGATGATCTTTTCTGATTCCATGTTTCCAGTATAGTGGAAATGAATCTGCCCGAAAAGGGGCATGAGTGCCAGTCAATTCTTGACAGGCTTCATATGGCATGAGGGAACTGGTTGCCAGTGATCTAGCGTCCCAGTGCCTTGATGGTGGCTGCCAGCATTTCAGGAGATTCAGGGCTGTCATCCTTGAGTGCAACGCCTCTTATGCTGTACTTAAGGCCTTTACGTATCAGATAGGCTATTTTGCCGGCAGCAGTGGCATAGCTCAGACCATCAGGCTGGCGGATATTCGAGATGCAGTTCCTTTCGGCATCGGTATTGCCTGCAGCAGGGCTGAGGGTGATGTACGCTCCCAGACTGTCTGCAGCCGACAGCCCCGGGCGCTCACCGATCAGGATCACGCTCACTCTGGCGTTCAGCGCACTGCCGATCTCATCGGAAAGAGCAACTCGGCCATCAGGCACAATCAGGATGGGGCTGGTGGTGAGACCGCAAAGTTGCAGTGATTCAAGCAGAACGTCAAGCATTGGCAGAGCATGGCGTGCGACGGCAGTGGTGGACAGGCCGTTGGAAACAGCGAGTGCTACATCATGTCCGTGATGGTCTGTCTCTGCTTCCAGCCTTGCAAGGCTTTCCGGGCTGAGTCTGCGGCCAAGATCGGGGCGCTGAAGGTAGATTTCACGGCTGGATGCCTCGGTGGAAAGCATCAGCGCAGCTCCATATCGCTCTTGTGCCATATGCAGAAACGCCTGGCTGTCCCACTCTTTCAGCACGGCATCCCGGGCTTCGGCATGGGCGATCTGGAAATCCAGCAGCGATGCTGTCCGCTGGCTACAGCCCGCACTACCCTGGGCGATACGGGCCTGGGTAAAGGCACGCAGGGTATGCCATGTGTCCATCATGACTGATGTTCTATCTGATGAGCGAACTGCTGGATAAGGCGCGATCGGCTGCCGTTATCCTTGAGTAGATCCTGTTCATCAAGGATGCCCATCCGCTCAAGCCATACTTCAAACTCGGGTGCAGGTTTTTTGCCGAGTACCCGACGCAGGTAGAGAGCATCATGGAAGGAAGTGCTCTGGTAGGCAAGCATGATGTCATCACTCCCGGGAATCCCCATGATGAAGTTGCAGCCGGCTACGCCAAGCAGGGTGAGCAGATTATCCATGTCATTCTGATCAGCTTCAGCATGATTGGTATAGCAGATGTCACAGCCCATGGGAAGGCCCAGCAGCTTTCCACAGAAATGGTCTTCAAGTCCAGCCCGAATGATCTGTTTGGCGTCATAAAGATATTCGGGACCAATGAAACCTACGACAGAATTGACCAGTAAGGGAGAAAACTCACGCGCAACTGCGTAGGCCCTGGCCTCAAGCGTTTGCGCATCGACATCATGGTGGGCATTGGCAGACAGGGCGCTACCCTGGCCAGTTTCAAAATACATGACATGATTACCGAGATTTCCCCGTCCCAGTGACTCCGCCATCAATCTGGCTTCCCTCAACATGGCCAGGTCTATGCCAAAACTTTTGTTGGCAGCTTCTGTGCCGGCAATAGACTGGAAGACAAGATCGACAGGGCAGCCTTGCGCCATCAGCGCCATGGTGGTGGTGATATGGGAGAGAACACAGGACTGGGTGGGGATGCCGTAGGCCTGAATGACATCATCCATGAGGTGCAGCAGTCGCGCGACATTACCAGGATGATCGCTGGCCGGGTTGATGCCTATGACGGCATCACCACTACCGTAGAGCAGGCCATCCAGAATGCTCGCAGCGATACCCTTTACATCATCTGTAGGGTGATTCGGCTGCAGTCTTGTTGAAAGACGACCGTTCAGGCCAATGGTATTTCTGAAGCGTGTGATGGTCTGGCAGCGGCTTGCAACGGCAATCAGATCCTGATTACGCATGACCTTACTGACTGCAGCAGCCATTTCTGGCGTAATTCCCCAGGCTATCGCGGATGGATCGCCGGGATGCGATAGCAGCCATTCCCGAAACTCGCCCACTGACAGGTTGCAGACTGGAGCAAATATAGCAGGTTGGTGCTGATCCAGTATCAGCCTGCTGACCTCATCATGTTCCGGCGGAATGAGAGGCTCATCGAGAAAATACTGGAGGGGTATTTCAGCCAGACACCGCTGTGCCAGTGCCCTTTCGACCATGGATTCCGCAGCAAGCCCGGCCAGTTGATCCGCAGAACGGTGTGGACTTGCCTTGGCCATGAGTGTTTTCAGGTTGCCAAAGTTATAATGGCTCCCCCTGTGGGTCACTGTGAATCTGGCCACCACTTCTGCTCCCTAATCGTTGCACCTCAACATGCTATCGCAGAAGTATGAAACTTCTGCAAAGATTCACTGTTCACTTTTTTACGGTAAAGACTGTTCATGGTGTCACCGTAATGCGTACGCTGCTTGAGGTTGAGCCTGTATATCTTGCATCTCC
>JBEBBU010000172.1:0-18256 GCA_041158225.1 Pseudomonadota bacterium
GTACCGCGATACTGGCGCAGTATTTCCATGGCAATTGTGCCCTGACCGGCAATGACCTCTGGGTCGTCATAGGGATGCACGAAGGTCATACCACTTTCACTGGCGAGCATCAGCGCATGCGCGCAGGCTTCGTCATAAGTATCGCCATGCAGCATGATCCGGGCGCCACGCTGGCGTACGGCATCAACCTTGATGGCGGGTGTGGTGTCGGGCATGACGATAAGTGCTTCACAGCCAAGACGCTGCGCGGCCAGGGCGACGCCCTGGGCATGATTGCCTGCTGATGCGGCGATGATGCCAAGCTGGCGCGCGCTTTCCGTCAGGGATGCCACCTTGTTGTAGGCGCCGCGGAGCTTGAAGGAGAAAACTGGCTGCAGATCCTCCCGCTTGAGGAGAATGTGGTTATCCAGGCGTCTGCTCAGTCCCCGGGCATGATCCAGTGGTGTTTCAATGGCAACATCGTAAACCTGCGCGCGCAGGATCTTTTCCAGGTAGGTATGCAGCATGATCAGATTTCTAAGTGAGGTTGGGGTGGTGTTGACGTCAAGGTAGCGACTCTGCGAGTATCAGCGGCAAGTTGAACCTAAAACAGGAGTCTCTGCAACCATGACACAAGATGAACTCAAACGCAAAGTAGCTGAAGCTGCCCTGGAATTTGTAAAAGGTGTTCCGGTACTGGGGATTGGCACCGGCTCGACCGTCAATCATTTCATTGATCTGCTGGCTGATTTCCGTAACGACATCGAGGGTGCGGTATCCAGTTCCGAGGTGAGCACCCAGAAGCTGAAGCAGCTGGGAATCCCGGTGCTTGACCTGAATGAAACCGGTGATCTGGAAATCTATATCGATGGCGCCGATGAGGTCAATCCGCGCAAGGAAATGATCAAGGGTGGTGGTGGTGCGCTGACCCGGGAAAAGATTATTGCCGGCGCCAGCCGCAAATTTCTCTGTATCGTCGATGAAACCAAGTATGTGGATGTGCTCGGCAAATTTCCCCTGCCTGTTGAGGTATTACCCATGGCACGCAGCTATGTGGCCCGCCAGCTGGTCAAGCTGGGTGGCAGCCCGGTGCTCAGGGAAAAAATCACCGACAATGGCAACGTCATTCTGGATGTGCACAATCTCGACATCCTTGAGCCCAAGGTGATGGAGACGACCATCAACAACATTCCAGGCGTTGTCACCGTGGGTATTTTTGCCCACAGGGGAGCAGATATAGTCCTGCTGGGATCTGAAAACGGCATCCGCCGCATGGATTAGGTGGCTGATGGAGCGTGCGGGGAGTATTCCCCGCTCTGCGCCGTAAGACACTATCGCCCTTGAACCAATGGTTCAGGTGGGAGCGTGCGGGTCGTATAAGGCTTTCCGCTCAGGGCGGACATGCACACAGCGAACCTGCAAAAGCCCCCGGGGTTTTAAATTAGGCTCGAAGAGTAACCCAGTGTCCCTCGAACGCGGCAGGGAATACCCGGCGGCATTCTACAGGATTGGTAAGCCAATGGGTACAGCCATGGGCATTATTCGCCGGTCTGTGCCTGACGCTGACGCAACAGATGCAGTTCGGTCTGGGCGATCTGCAGTTCATAGGCCAGATTCAGTGCTGCGAGTACAGCGATGCGTTCCGTGCCGATGACGCGGCCTGAGTCCCTGATCTTGCGCATGCGGCTGTCGAGGTCACGCGCTGCGACCAGCAGGTCATGCTGCTCATCCTGCGAACAGGCGATGGGGTATTCCTTGCCGAGTATGTTGACTTTGACGGGGCGCTGTTCTTCGGTCATAGTGGATGCATCCGCATGTTTGTAATGAACGGCCCTGCTTTCAGCAGCGGGCCGGCAGTGTTAGCATGTCGGCAGTATAGCCATCCGTGCATGTCGCGGTCAATTTGCGGTGAAACCTTCCATGAATGCATCAGTGTCGCCGGACTACCGGGAAATACAGGCCATTGTTTATGAACTGGGGGCCAGTGCTGCCGAAGCACATGGCCTGCTTTCCGGTCTGCTCTGTCTGGATGGGCGTCTGGGCAGTAGCCAGTGGCTGGAAAAGCTGCTGGGAAAAGAGGCTGCTACGCTTGCTGCGCAGGATGAGGCGCTCATGGAGCAACTATTCCATTACACCCGGGATGACATGGCAGCTGCCGATTTTTCTTACAGCCTGCTGTTGCCCGATGATGATGAAGCGCTGACCGAAAGAGCGCAGGCGCTGGGTGAATGGTGCCAGGGCTTCCTGATGGGACTGGGTTACCAGCAGGGCGCAGAAGGCATGTGGCCGGGTGATGCCAGCGAGATACTGGAAGACATCCTGCAGATTGCCAGCATTGATCCCATGGATGTAGCGGAAAGTGATGAGGGCGATTATCTGGAACTGCAGGAGTATCTGCGCGCGGGTGTCCAGCTGATCCGTAGTGAACTGGAACAGGCCAGTCTCCATGCACGCGCACACTGATAGCGGGGTTCCCATGGCGGTCTATGCAGAGCGCCGCCACCAGCTCATGGCGCGTCTTGGCAAAGGTGTCGCTGTCCTGCTGCACAGCGCGCCTGCAGCAGTACGCAACGCTGATGCCGAATATCCTTACCGCCAGCACAGCGATTTTCATTACCTGACAGGGCTGGACGAGCCTGATGCGCTGGCACTACTGCTACCTGGGCGTAGTGCAGGCGAGTTCATCCTGTTCCTGAAGCCCAGCGATCCCGTGATGGCTGTCTGGGTGGGCGAGAGTGCCGGGCTGGAAAAGGCGCTAACCCTTTACGGTGCCAGTGAGTCCTATGCTTTTGATGAGGCTGATGAGCGCTTGCCTGGACTGGTGGAGGGGTGTCACACACTGTGCTATCCGCTGGCGGTTGACAGTCGTACCGATGCTACGGTGGCCAGACTGCTGGCCGCCCTGCGTGCCCGTGTGCGCCAGGGAGTAGTGGCCCCCTGGCAGTCAAGGCATCTGCCTCATGACCTGCATGAATTGCGTCTGGTCAAGTCGCAAGAGGAAGTAGCCATGATGCGTGCAGCCGCAGCCATTTCGGCCGAAGCGCACTGCGCCGCCATGCGCATGTGTCGCCCGGGCCTGTTTGAATATCAGGTCGAGGCTGCCCTGCAGGGTGTCTGTGCGGAGCATGGTGTGCGTGCCATGGCCTATACCAGTATCGTTGCCGGAGGCGCCAATGCCTGTGTGCTGCATTACATCCGCAATAGTGACCGCCTGCAGGACGGTGACCTCCTGCTGATTGATGCTGGCGCAGAATGGCACTGCTATGCTGCTGATATCACCCGGACCTTTCCGGTGAACGGACGCTTCAGTGCATCCCAGAAGGCGCTTTACCAGTGGGTGCTGGATGCTCAGCTGGCGGCCATTGACACGGTAAAACCTGGCGTGCGCTGGAACCGGCCGCATGATGTGGCCGTTGATGTGCTGACGCAGGGGATGGTCAGTCTTGGCCTGCTGCGTGGCCGGGTTTCCCGCCTGGTGAAGGAGGGGGCTTACCGTCGCTTCTACATGCACAGGACCGGACACTGGCTGGGCATGGATGTGCACGATGTGGGCGATTACCGGGTTAACGGACGCTGGCGTATGCTGAAGCCAGGCATGGTGCTGACGGTAGAGCCGGGGCTTTATGTGCCGGCAGATGCAGACGATGTTGAGGCATGCTGGCGTGGTACTGGCATCCGTATCGAGGACGATGTACTGGTCACCGCAAAGGGGCATGAGGTGCTGACCGGCGCTGTGCCCAAGACAGTGGAGGCTATTGAGGCGCTTATGGCTGAAGGGAGGCGTACGCATGGATCATGATGCCGATATCATCATTGCCGGTGGCGGGCTGGTCGGTGGCTGTCTGGCACTGGCGCTGTCCAGAACGCCGCTCAGGGTCTGCATGCTGGAGGCCCTGAGTGACGATGAGCGCCTGCAGTCACCCGCTGGCCGGCGCGCCCTGGCACTGGCATCAGGAACGGCACAGATGCTTGACCAGCTTGCCGTATGGCAGGCCATTGCCCCGCATGCCTCGCCCATCCGTCATATCCATGTCTCCGATCGTGGGCATTTTGGCAAGACCCGTCTGCATGCCGAACAGGAAGGCGTGGAGGCACTGGGTTATGTGGTGCCTGCACGTCATGTGGAACAGGCCGTGACCGAAGCGCTCCTGCAGCTGGAGTCTGATGGAAGGTTGCAGTGGATGCGCCCGGCGCGTGTCATGGGCTGTAGTGCTGATGAACAGGCGGCCCATCTGAGTGTCATGGCAGGTGCGCAGAGCCATTCGCTATCGGCGAGGCTGCTGGTGGCCGCTGATGGCGGTCATTCCACTGTTCGCAGGCTGCTGGGTATCGCCCAGAAGACCCGCGATTACGGCCAGTCAGCGCTGGTATTCGAAATCACGACGCAGCGTCACCATGAGCAGACCGCGTACGAGCGCTTTACCGCGACTGGACCACTGGCCTGTCTGCCGCTGGGACGGAAACGCTGTTCCATCGTGTGGACACTGGAGCCGGATACGGCTGGACATCTGCTGCAATTGCCCGAAGCGGATTTTCGTGATCATTTGCAGCGTGCTTTTGGCTATTGGCTTGGGCGGGTGGAGCTGGCATCGTCGCGTCACCTGTTTCCGCTTACCCTGGTGCAGGCCGAAAGCATGGTGGCGCAGCGTACCCTGCTGATCGGCAATGCCATGCATCAGCTGCATCCGGTGGCGGGGCAGGGCTTCAATCTGGGCCTGCGCGATGCTGCCCAGCTGGCGGAGCATCTGGCGGTACGCCACAGCTTTGGCGAAGATCCGGGTCGCGAGGATGCTCTCCGGCTTTATGCGCGCGCGCGCGCGGAAGATCTGGGACAGGTCATCGGTTTTACCGACACACTGGTCAGGCTGTTTTCCACGCCTTCCATTCCGGTGGCGCTGATGCGTAACATTGGCCTGTTTACGCTGGATCTGCTGCCCCCGGCCAAACACCTGCTGGCGCGCCACGCCATGGGGCTGTCGCGCCGCCTGCCAAGGTTCAGCTGAGGCTTCAGAGCGACAGTACCAGCTTGCCCGTGGTGCGCTGCGTTTCAATCATGCGGTGCGCCTCTGCGGCAGCTTCCAGTGGAAGGACATGGCTCACATGCAGCCTGAGTTGCCCGGCATGGATGAGGGATGCACACTGGTCCAGAATATGGATGTGATGGTCGCGCGCGCTGTCCAGCGCACGCAGCATGGGGGTGAGCATCAGTTCAAAGCCAATGCGGAGATTGCGCATCCGGGCTTCCTGCAGTGCCGCGGGCTCGGCATCCAGCAGGGTGACAAGATCACCAAAGTGACGGGTGCAGCGTACGCTCTCCGCAAAAACATCACCGCCTACCGTATCAAGACTCAGGTCAACACCATGGCCGGCGGTAAGCTTCTGGATTTCAGATACAACATCACTGCTGGCATGGTTGATGATGCTGTCGGCGCCGCAACTGGCGGCCAGCGCCTGACTTTGCGCCGATGATGCGGTGGTATGGACCGTAGCGCCGCGCCATTTGGCCAGCTGGATGGCAACATGGCCGACACCGCCGCCGCCCGCATGAATCAGTGCCTGCTGCCCTGCCAGCAGGCGGCCACGGTCAAAAAGGGCGCCCCATGCGGTGATCAGTACCAGCGGGCCTGCTGCAGCTGTCGTGAAGTCCAGCCCGCTGGGCATTTTCGCCGCCCAGCGTTCATCCAGAACATTCCATTCGGCATAGTTACCCTGATCAGCGCCAAGGCCACCATGGCAGAACCAGACATGATCACCGGGCACGAAGCGCGTCACATCACGGCCAACCGCAACGACCTCACCTGCAGCGTCACAGCCAAGGACGGCAGGCAGGGCATCCGGGTAAAACACCCCACGGGTTCTGAGCTTGGTGTCGATCGGATTGACGCCTGCAGCTCTCACCCTTACCTTGATCTGGCTGGGAAGCTGGATCCCGGGTTCAGCGATTTCCCTGAGTTCAAGTGTTTCCGGTCCACCCGGTGCAGTCATGACGATAGCTTTCATTGGGATACCTCGGGCTTGAGCAGTTGTGAACGATAGTGACGTAATTCCTCAATGGATTCCAGAATGTCGTCGAGCGCCTGATGTCTGCTTTCTTTTTTAAGTGCTGCCAGTACATCCGGGGCCCAGCGTTCTGCCAGGATCTTGAGCGTTGATACATCCAGATTGCGGTAATGGAACCATGCTTCCAGTTCAGGCATGCAGCGCGCCAGAAAACGCCGGTCCTGACAGATACTGTTGCCACATAGCGGCGATGTTCCGGGTTCAACCCACTGGCGCAGGAAGGCCAGGGTTTCCTGTTCAGCCGCGGCGGTGTCTGTCCGGCTCGCGAGTACCCGATCCACCAGCCCCGATGCGCCATGGTGTGTCCGGTTCCATTCGTCCATGGCTGCCAGCCGCGATGGCGCCTGATGGATGGCGATGACCGGCCCCTGCGCCAGTACCTCAAGGCTGGCATCGGTGACAACGGTCGCGATTTCCAGAATGACATCGTTGAAGGTATCCAGGCCCGTCATTTCAAGATCCAGCCAGACGAGGGCGTTGGGAACAGGTGGCATTGGTTTTTTCTCCATTGGGCGTGCTGCTTGTCAGCCATTCTAACAGAGGCTACCCTTAATCCCTGTTTTCCGGCCAACTGGCTTTACCACTGGATATGAAACCATGAATACTTACACCGAAGTTTTTCTCTTTGCCCTGCTGGCGGGTTATGCCGTCGAGTACTGGCTGTCCAGCCGCCAGAGCAGTTTTATTCTTGCCCACCGCCATGCCGTACCCGAGGCATTCCGGGCCAGTGTGACGCTGGAGGAACACCAGAAGGCGGCTGATTACACCCTTGCCAAGGGACAGCTGGGCCTGGTCAACAGGACACTCGGCGTGGTGATCCTGCTGGTCTTTACCCTTGGTGGCGGCATCCAGTGGGTGGCTGATTTCTGGAACAGTCTGGGCCTGTCCGAACTGCTGACTGGTGTGGCTACCATTCTCAGTGTCATGCTGATAGGCCAGATGCTGGAGTGGCCGCTGTCCTACTACCAGACATTCCGGCTGGAGCAGCGCTTCGGTTTCAACCGCAACAACCCGCTACAGTTTTTTCGTGACGCCTTCATGCAGCTGCTGCTGGGGGCCATGCTGCTGGGGCCACTGCTGGCGCTGCTGCTGGCACTGATGCAGCGTGCGGGTGATCTCTGGTGGCTGATAGGCTGGGCCGTGTTCATGAGTTTCTCCATTCTCATGAGCTGGGCTTTTCCAACTTTTATTGCGCCGCTGTTCAACACGTTTACGCCACTGGCAGATCCGGTGCTGGCCAGACGCATTGAAACCCTGCTGGACCGCTGCGGTTTCAAAAGTCAGGGAATTTTTGTCATGGATGGTTCGCGCCGTTCAGGCCATGGCAATGCCTACTTTACCGGTATCGGCAACAACAAGCGTATCGTATTCTTTGATACCCTGCTCGAATCACTCAGTCACGATGAAGTCGAAGCGGTGCTGGCGCATGAACTGGGTCATTTCAAATGCAGGCATGTCCTGAAAATGCTGGTATTCAGTGCGCTGCTGACACTGGCAGGTTTTGCCACGCTGGGATGGCTGGCGCAGCAGGCCGAATTTTTTACGGGACTCGGGGTCAGCACCCAGAGCATGGCGCTGGCTCTCCTGCTTTTCATGCTGGTGCTGCCAGCGTTTACGACCTTCCTGCAGCCCATATCGGCCTGGATGCAGCGCCGCAACGAGTTTGAGGCCGATGATTTCGCAGCAGGCCAGACGCGTTCACGTGACCTGGTGTCAGCGCTGGTCAAGCTTTACCGTGAAAATGCGGCGACGCTGACCCCCGATCCGGTCTATTCAGCGTTTTATTACAGTCATCCGCCCGCATCCATCAGGATTGCCCACCTTGAGAGGCCATCGAAGTGACGCTGTCTGGACTGCCTGGACTTGTGATCAGCCATCTGGGCAAGGGGCTGGCGGTAGAAGATGGGCAGGGCGTGATCCGTTTGTGTCATACGCGCCGCCGTCTTGGCGACGTGGCTGTGGGTGATCGGGTATTATGGGAAGAATGCGAAGACGGGCAGGGCCGGGTGCTGTCGGTGGAGCCGAGGCGCTCGCGCCTGATCCGGCCCGCCTATGGTGGCCGCATCCGGCTGGTGGCTGCCAATCTTGATCTGGTGTGTCTGGTGATTGCCAGCGAACCGCCGCCTGACTGGCTGCTGGTGGATCAGGTGCTTGCGGTTTGTGAAAGTCAGGGCATAGCGGCAGCGCTGGTCGTCAACAAGGCGGATATTGCCGGAGGGAGCCAGGCGCTGGAGGCCACGCTGCAGGATTACTGCGTGGCTGGCTATGAATGTTTCATGGTCAGTGCGCATGAAGGTACAGGTCTTGCAGCACTGAACGGCCACCTCAGTGGCCGTGAGGCGCTATTCTGTGGCCAGTCCGGGGTAGGCAAGTCTTCGCTTACCAATGCCCTGTTGCCAGACAAGCAGCTACGGGTGGGGGAGCTTTCCCGCAAAAGTGGTCTCGGCAAACATACCACCACTGCTGCGACACTTTTTCATCTGCCGCAGGGCGGTCACCTGATTGACAGTCCCGGTGTCGCCATTTTTGGTCTGGCTGGCATGACGGCGTCAGCCCTGGCTTATGCCTACCGTGAGTTTCTTCCCCTGCTGGGCCATTGCCGTTTCAATGACTGCCGCCATCAGGGGGATCTTGGCTGTGCCATTGGCGCGGCGGTGGAGACGGGTGAGCTGTCGTCTGCCCGCTATGGCCGCTTCTGCAGGCTGCTGGGCCAGTTGGGGCAGCCTGACTTTATCTGAGCCGCAGCGCCTGCAGGATACGCTGGTGCAGACCTCCAAAGCTGCCATTGCTCATGAAAATCACATGATCGCCCGGGCGGATGCGCTGTAACAGTGCTTCCTCCATCTGCGCCAGCGTGCTGGTCGCCTGTACTGGCAGGGGCGCCGTATCCATGCCAAGTGCTACGGATTCCCAGCCAAGATCGGGGGGGAGGAAGATCAGGGCTTCATCGGCAGAGCGTAGCGCAGGGAGCAGATGATCATTGTGGACACCCATGCGCATGGTATTGGAACGGGGTTCCAGCGCAGCGATGATGCGTGCCTGGCTGCCTACCCGCGCCCTGAGTCCTTCCAGCGTGGTGGCAATGGCGGTGGGGTGGTGGGCAAAATCATCATACAGGGTGATGCCGTCATGGGTGCCAATGATCTCCAGGCGGCGCTTGACGTTTTCAAAGCGGCTGAGCGCATGGGCGGCAGCGGCTGGTGCCACGCCGGCATGGTGGGCTGCAGCAATGGCAGCCAGGGCATTACGTACATTATGCTGGCCGCTTAGAGACCAGTGGATTTCCGCAACGGCTTTACCATGCTGGAACAGCCTGAAAACACTGCCGTCCGCCTGCAGCAGTTCAGCACCCCACGGCATGCCCGCAACGGCTGGCAGGGCTGTATGTTCCACTGGTGTCCAGCAACCCATGCGCAGTACGGCTTCCAGGTGCGGATCGTCATGTGGGGCTACGATCATGCCGTTCCCGGGAATACTGCGCACCAGATGATGAAACTGCCGCTGGATGGCGGCAAGATCCGGAAAGATGTCCGCATGATCATATTCCAGGTTGTTCAGTATGGTGGTGCGTGGGCGATAGTGGACAAACTTGGAGCGCTTGTCGAAGAAAGCGGTGTCATATTCATCGGCCTCCACCACGAAATAGCGGCCAGCGCCAAGACGTGCCGAGACACCAAAGTTCAGCGGCACCCCGCCGATCAGAAAGCCAGGCTGCAGGCCTTCGCACTCCAGTATCCACGCCAGCATGCTGCTGGTGGTGGTCTTGCCATGAGTGCCGGCGACAGCAAGCGTCCAGTTATTGCGCAACACCTGGTTGTACAGCCACTGAGGGCCTGAGGTATAGGCCAGTCCACGGTTCATCACCGCTTCAACTTCAGGATTACCCCGGGAGAGTGCATTGCCCATGATGACCAGATCCGGGGCTGGATGCAGGTTGTCTTCCGAGTAGCCGGACAGCAGTTCGATACCCTGTGCGGCAAGCTGTGTGCTCATCGGCGGGTAGACATTCTGGTCGGATCCCGTGACCTGATGTCCAGCCTGGCGTGCCAGTATGGCCAGGCCACCCATGAAAGTGCCGCAAATGCCGATGATATGTATACGCACGCTATGATCCTTGTTGACTGATGCTGTTTTGCAGACGGGCTCGGGACTATTTGCCGGGCGCAGGCGCAGGCGCTGCAGGTGCAGCCGGAGCGGGTGTTGCAGGTGCGGCCGCACTCCCTTCCGCTGCCGGTGGCGTTTCGGCGGGCTGCGGTGGTGCAAAGCGTGACAGCATGTCGATCAACGCCGGATTGCCTGATTTTTTTGCCCGGTCCAGTGCGCTGAGATCATTCTTGTCTTTGGCATCGGCTTTGGCACCTGCCAGCAACAGGGCTTCTGTGGTTTCCCGGTAGCCATTGGCAGAAGCTGCAATCAGTGCGCTTATACCCTGATTGTCCTGGGCATTGACATCAGCACCGAAAGCCAGCAGCTTGCGTACAATACGGCTGTTACCGGCTGCCGCTGCCGCAATCAGGGCTGTTCTGCCAGCCTGGTTGCGCGCATTGACGTCCACACCTTCCTGCAGCAGTTTTTCCACCCGCTCGATATGTCCTGAGGTGGCAGCCACCATCAGCTGGACAGATACATCAGCTTCAGCCCTGATGGCAGTGACGGGTGCCAGAAGTGCGGCCGTGACCAGCAAAACGCGGATCATGCCTGCGCGACTGACCGTTTTCAGGGGTAAAATGCCGCGTATGATGTCCATACTTAAAATCTCCTGTGCCCAGTAAAATGACCATGAACCTGTCACCTGCCATCGTTATCCACGTAGTATCCCATTATCTTGAATCCCAGTCCTCACCTGAAGCAGAGAAATATGTGTTCGCCTATACGATCACGCTGAGCAATCATGGATCGGTAGCGGCAAGGCTGTTACGCAGACACTGGGTGATCACCGATGGTAATGGTGAAGTGCAGGAGGTCAGGGGGGACGGTGTCGTGGGTGAGCAGCCGAGGCTGGCGCCTGGGGAAGAATACCGCTATGTGAGCGCCGCCATGATTCCCACGCCGGTGGGCACCATGGAAGGTGAGTACGCCATGATTACCGATGGCGGTGAATCCTTTCTGGCCGAAATTCCCCGTTTCCGGCTGGCAGTTCCCGGAATACTGCACTGATGGCGGTTTATGTCATTGGTGACGTCCAGGGCTGTTACCGGCAGTTGCTGCAACTGGAAGAGGCGCTGGATTTCAGCCCCCGGCGTGACCATCTGGTCTTTGCGGGTGATCTCGTCAACCGGGGGCCGGAGTCACTGGATACCCTGAGGCATATCATGGGGCTGGGTCCGGCGGCCAGTACCGTGCTGGGCAACCACGACCTGCATCTGCTGGCGGTGTGGCGCGGACTGCGCGAGATGCGGCGGCGCGATACGCTGGCACCGCTGCTGGCTGCCAGGGATGCGGATGATCTGCTGGAATGGCTGCGCCATCAGCCACTGTTCATTCAGCGCACGGGATATGCCGTGGTGCATGCGGGGGTGCATCCGGCGTGGACACTGCAGGATGCCGCCAGACTCGCTGCTGAGGCGGAAAGTCTGTTGCAGGGAGGGCATGTTGAGGATGCGCTCCGTCATATGTTCGCTAATGAGCCGGCTGTATGGTCAGAGGACCTGCAGGGCTGGGAGCGTTTGCGCATGGTGGTCAATGTCCTGACGCGGATGCGTTATGTCACTGTGGATGGACGGCTGGATTTTCATGAGAAGGGTGCACCCGGCACCCAGCCTGAAGGCCTGCTGCCATGGCTCGATGTTCCCGGACGTGCCGCCAGCGGGGATACGCTGATCTTTGGACACTGGTCAACACTGGGGGCGGTGCAGCGCCATGGCTGCTACGGCATTGATACCGGCTGTCTCTGGGGGGGGCAGCTCACCGCCCTGTGCATGGAAGGCGGTGAGCAGCGCCTGATCAGCGTCTGATCAGGTCATGCCGTCCAGGATGGCTTTCTGCACTGAGGCGAGCGTGGCATCAATGGTCAGCGGTTTGATCTGGCACTGGCTGATCGCTGTATCCGGATCCTTGAGTCCATTACCGGTCAGGGTGCAGACCACGGTGCTGCCTTCGGGAATCTTGCCATTCTGGATATCCCTGATGGCACCGGCCAGTGAGGTGGCTGATGCCGGTTCACAGAAAATGCCTTCTTTTTCTGTCAGCAGTTTCTGAGCGGCAAGAATGTCACTGTCATGGCATTCGTCAAACCAGCCGCCAGATTCGCGGCTGACTTCCCAGGCCTGCTCCCAGCTTTGTGGATGGCCAATGCGAATGGCAGTGGCGACAGTTTCAGGATCATCCACCATATGGCCGCGCATGAAAGGCGCTGAACCACTGGCCTGATAGCCCACCATGCGGGGGCGGTTCTGGCACAGGCTTTCCTTGCCAAGGAAACTGCACTGGCCCTCACAGAAAGCGCAGCTGCGGGTCACAAGGTTACCGCTGCCGGCGCAACTGGCATATTCACAGTAGCCTATCCAGTGGGCAGTGATATTACCGGCGTTGCCTACGGGCAGGCAGTGGTAGTCAGGTGCACGTCCCAGTTCTTCCACAATCTCGAAAGCAGCTGTCTTCTGGCCCTGCAGGCGGTAAGGATTGATGGAATTGACGATGGTGACAGGTGCCTGTTCCGCAACTTCCTTGACCAGACGCATGCCATCATCAAAGTTGCCACGTACCTGGATGACAGTGGAGCCATACATCAGTGCCTGGGCCAGTTTGCCCATGGCGATCTTGCCATCCGGAATCAGCACAAAAGCCCTGATGCCGGCACGGGCGGCATAGGCTGCTGCTGCGGCACTGGTGTTGCCGGTAGAGGCACAGATAATGGCCTGGCTGCCTTCCTCGACTGCACGCGTGACCGCCATGGTCATGCCGCGGTCCTTGAATGACCCCGTCGGATTCAGGCCTTCATATTTGGCATAGATTTCAACATTACGGCCAAGATGGCGCGGGATGTTTTCCAGCCGGATCAGGGGTGTATTGCCCTCGCCGAGACTGATGATGCGGGTACTGGCGCTGACAGGCAGACGATCACGGTAGCGGGCGATCAGACCGGTATAGTGTTTGGGTTGACTCATGACAGGGTTTCCATGCGCAGTTTCAGAACAGGTCCGCGTATGCTGGCCAGTGCCTCGATGCTGGCAATGGCCAGATCAATATCGCGTTCCATCACTTTGTGGGTTAACAGGATGACCGGCAGATGCTGCTCATCGCCATGAGGTTCTTTCTGCAGGATGGCCTCAATGCTGATGTTGTGGTCAGCCAGTATACGGGTAATATCGGCCAGCACCCCAGGCTTGTCCTCGGCAGACAGGCGCAGATAACAGGCGGTTTCCACTTCGCCGATGGGCAGGACAGGTTCACTGCTCATGGCTTCGGCGCGGAATGCCAGGTGGGGTACACGATTGTCAGGATCGGCGGTCATGGTGCGGGCGACATCCACCAGATCAGCCACAATGGCGGAGCCGGTGGGCTCGGCGCCGGCACCAGGGCCATAGTGCAGGGTTGAACCCACGGCATCGCCGCGTACCAGTACCGCATTCATCACGCCATTGACGTTGGCAATCAGGCGGCGTGACGGAATCAGTGTCGGATGAACCCGAAGTTCTATGCCACGTGCGGTGCGGCGCGCAATGCCCAGCAGCTTGATGCGGTAGCCCAGTGCCTCGGCGTAGCTGACATCACATGCAGTGACGCGGCTGATGCCTTCCACATAGGCGCGTTCAAACTGCAGTGGGATGCCAAAGGCGATGGAGGCGAGGATGGTCAGCTTGTGTGCCGCATCAATGCCTTCGATATCAAAGGTAGGGTCACTTTCGGCATAACCCAGTGCCTGTGCCTCGGCCAGGACATCACCGAACTCCCGCCCCTTTTCCCACATTTCGGTGAGAATGAAGTTGGTGGTGCCGTTGATGATGCCGGCAAGCCATTCAACCCGGTTGGCGGCGAGGCCTTCACGCATGGTCTTGATGATGGGAATGCCGCCTGCGACGGCCGCTTCGAAAGCGACCATCAGGCCGCGTTCGCTGGCGCGCGCGAAAATCTCGTTGCCATGCAGGGCAATCAGCATCTTGTTGGCAGTGACCACGTGCTTGCCCTGATCCAGCGCACGCAGGGTCAGTGCCAACGCAGGCTCAATGCCGCCCATGCTTTCGACCACAATGTCGACAGCCGGGTCGTTGACGATGGCAAAGGGATCTTCCGTCAGGCGGATGCCATCTACCGGGCAGATGCGGCTGCGCTTCAGGTCGCGCACGGATGCGCAGGTCACACGCAGTTCCCTGCCGGCACGCCTGGAAATTTCCTCAGCGTTGCGCAGCAGAATATTGAGGGCGCCGCCGCCCACTGTACCTAGGCCAAGAATGCCGACATTTACGGGTTCCAAGGGTCGTTCCTCTGTTGATGGCTGGGATGGCTTCAGGCCGAGAAATCCTTGCGCAGCATATCCTTGATGCCTCGCATGGCCTGCCGGGTGCGGTGTTCATTTTCGATCAGGCTGAAGCGCACGTGATCATCGCCAAACTCACCAAAGCCAATGCCAGGTGAGACGGCAACCTTGGCATCCAGTAGCATTTTCTTGGCGAATTCGAGCGATCCCATGTGCCGGTACTGTTCCGGAATCGGTGCCCAGACAAACATGGTGGCCTTGGGTTTTTCGACGGCCCATCCCAGTTCATTCAGGCCTTTACACAGGACATCGCGTCTTGACTGGTAGACATCGCGAATCTGCTGCACACAGTCCTGCGGGCCTTCGAGCGCTGCAATGGCGGCGACCTGGATAGGCGTGAAGGTGCCATAGTCAAGATAGGACTTGATGCGTCCCAGGGCAGCCACCAGTTCACGGTTGCCACACATGAAGCCAACACGCCAGCCAGGCATGTTATAGCTTTTCGACAGCGTAAAAAATTCGACGGCTACATCACTGGCACCAGGTACCTGCAGTATGGAAGGCGCGACATAACCATCGAATACCAGGTCAGCATAGGCAATATCATGCACCACCCAGATCTTGTATTCGCGTGCCATGGCCACGACTTTCTCGAAGAAATCCAGTTCAACGCACTGGGTGGTCGGATTGCCGGGGAAGTTCAGGATCAGCATCTTGGGCTTGGGCCATGAAGTCCTGATCGCCATTTCCAGTTCGGAAAAAAAATCAACCCCTGAGGTCAGCGGGATATGCCTGACATCAGCTCCGGCCAGCACGATACCGTAAGGGTGGATCGGATAGGCAGGATTGGGCACCAGTACCGCATCACCGGGGCCGACTGTGGCCAGTGCAAGGTGGGCGAGTCCCTCCTTGGAGCCAATAGTGACGATGGCCTGAGTATCCGGATCCAGATCAACATCGTAGCGCGTCTTGTACCAGTTGCAGATGGCGCGTCGCAGGCGGGGGATGCCGCGTGAAACCGAATAGCGATGGGTGTTGTCTTTCTGCGCGACTTCTACCAGTTTGTCCACGATATGCTGTGGGGTAGCCCGGTCAGGATTGCCCATGCCAAAATCGATGATATCGCTGCCCATGGCCCGTTCTTTGGCCTTGAGGTCATTGACGATGTTGAAGACATAGGGGGGGAGGCGTTTGATTCTTTGAAATTCTTCCATCAGATTCAGGTCTTGCCGGGTGGGTTCTGGGTCATTGAACAGCTCAAGTTAACCGGGACAGCCATGACTGTCAATCACTATCGGGGCGTCTTTTGCATATCAGCCAGATGGCATGCATAAGCATCTAGCCGCTCAGGTGTGCCTATGTCCATCCAGAAGCCGGCATGCAGTTCGCCGCTGACCTGTCCGAGCTCAGCCGCCTTGCGCAGCAATGGCCCCAGCGCAGCCCTCTGGCCAGGTTCCAGGGCCGCGAACAGTGCGGGTCGATAGACCCCAATACCGCAGTAGGTGTGGCGCAGTGATCCCGGGGAGGTGTTACCTATCTGCCCGTCATGCAGGGCAAAGTCACCTTCGGGGTGGTGAGGCGGGTTGGGTGCCAGCAGCAGGTGGGCCATGCCTGATGGCGTGTGCTTTCTGAGTCTGGCATAAGGATAATCGCTGCCGATGTCGCCATTCACCAGCAGAAAAGGCTCAGATCCCAGAAGAGGCAGCGCCATACATATGCCCCCAGCGGTTTCCAGTGCCTGCTCGCCTTCATCCGAATAGACAATGTTGGCCTGATAGCGGCTGCCATCGCCAAGGTAGTCCCGGATCTGCTGGCCCCGGTAGGCAACGTTGATGACAAAATCCTTATAGCCGGCGGCCAGCAGGGCCAGCAGGGTGTGTTCGATCAGTGGGCGTCCTGCAGCCGCCAGCATCGGTTTCGGGCAGTGATCGGTCAGATGGCGCATGCGCTCGCCCCGGCCTGCCGCCAGTATCATGGCTTTCATGGACGGTAACGCTCGAAGTGGGGGGCTACGCGCTGCCGTAGCAGTGTTTCCAGCGCCTGCAGTTCAGGATAACGCCTGCATACGGCTATGATGTAGTCCAGCGTGCGCGGGATATCCCCAAGATAGCCATGTTTGCCGTCGCGGAGCGACAGACGGCAGAAGATGCCGGTAGCCTTGAGATGGCGCTGCACTCCCATCCAGTCCATCCAGCGCTGGAACAGCGGCCAGTCATCCCTGATCACGCCCTGGCAGGCCAGTCGCTGCTGGAACTGCATGGCCTGATGCGTCACGGCCTGTTCTGGCCATGCGATATAGCAGTCCCTGAGCAGGGATACCAGATCGTAGGTCAGCGGGCCGGCAACCGCGTCCTGAAAGTCCAGGATGCCTGGCGCGCCATCGGGAGAGATCATCAGATTGCGCGAGTGAAAGTCCCTGTGGACGAAAACTCTTGGCTGTTCCAGTGCGCTGTCGGTCAGCAGCGTCCATGTCCTTTCCAGTGCCGCATTCTTGCGTAGATCCGTCAGTCCCAGCCAGCGCTCAAGACACCATTCCCCGAAAACACCAATTTCCCTGCGCAGCAAGGCTTCATCGTAGCAGGGAAGTGTGTCCAGCGCGGTGATCCGGGACTGCATCTGCGCGATGCTGTCCAGTGCCGCGGCATACAGGATTGCGGCGTTATCATCCTGTAGCGCGTCCAGATAGCTTTTCATGCCGAGGTCTTGCAGCAGCATGAATCCCTGCTGGCTGTCGCAGGCATGGATGTGAGGTACCCTGAGGCCGGCATCAGCCAGCAGGCGCTGTATCCTGACAAAAGCATCCACGTTTTCACGCTCAGGAGGCGCATCCATGGCAATCAGGGTGCCGTCAGCATGATGCAGGCGGAAATAGCGCCTGAAGCTGGCATCACCGGAGGCAGGCCGCAATTGCGCAGACGCCGTCTGGGGCTGGGTCAGCAGCCAGCTGGCCAGTGCCTGTAGCCGAGGATCTGCAGAATCAGCAGCAATCTCGGGTAAGGGGGGTAAAAAATCAGTCACGGGATTGACCTTACGGTATAATGGTTGTCCTGCATTTTATCGGTTTTATCGGGTAATCAAGCTGAGAGTGGTATCGTACGCCTGTTTCAGATGGGCTAAAACAGTTTTGCTGCTGCTGCCCCAGGTCGCGCTGGCCATGCCCGGTAACTGGAACTGCGAACGCAGTCAGGTGGACGGCGAGTGGGTGTGTGTCGCCAAAAAAGCTGCATCCCCCGAGGGGGCTGTGCCTGCGCAGCGTGAGGCCGCACCGCATGCTGAATCCACACCTGAGCCCGTCCGCCCGGCTGCCAGCCTTGTCCGGCGTCCTGCGCCTGTCGCTGAACCGCCAGTGCCCCCAAGAGAACTGCCTGCCGTGCCCGGTTTTGCGCATGAGGAGCCGGATGAGGACGAGGATGATGATATCATTCCGCCCGGAAAAACTGTGCCAGCTCCAGTGGTAGCTGCGCTCCCGCAGCCGCAACCAAAGCCGCTGCAGCAGGCCGATGCACCGGGCGATCTCCAGGAAGAGGAGCAGATGGAGGCG
The DNA here is from genome assembly GCA_041158225.1 of Pseudomonadota bacterium. GTDB lineage: Bacteria > Pseudomonadota > Gammaproteobacteria > Methylococcales > Methylococcaceae > JBEBBU01. Next base: position 17,997 of record JBEBBU010000172.1, read on the forward strand.
CCGCACGAACCAGCGCCACTGCTGGCGACCGCCCCGCATATGTCCAGAGGGCATGTGACCCTGCACCAGGAGCCGGACAGCCCGCGCGAGGCAGAACTGCCGGCGGGCGATCCCGGCTGGAACTGCAACAAGGCGGAAGACAGAAAAACCTGGGACTGTGATCTGGTTGGGGCGGATCCGCGCGGCCTGCCGCACAGTATTGGCGATAATGGCCAGCGCGGCCCTGAGTGGAGCGAGTCAGGAGCGCTTACTCCGCAGGA
>JBEBBU010000173.1:0-6220 GCA_041158225.1 Pseudomonadota bacterium
GTTGTCGCCATCACCCATGACCGCTACTTCCTCGATAATGTCGCGGGCTGGATACTGGAGCTTGATCGTGGCCGGGGCATTCCATGGGAAGGCAACTATTCCTCCTGGCTGGAGCAGAAAGAAAAGCGGCTGGAACAGGAAGAAAAGCAGGAAACTGCCCGCATGAAGGCCATGAAGGAGGAACTGGAATGGGTTCGCTCCAATGCCAAAGGGCGCCATGCCAAAAGCAAGGCACGTCTGGCACGATTCGAGGAACTGTCGTCTGTCGAGTTCCAGCAGCGTAATGAAACCAAGGAAATCTATATTCCACCTGGCCCACGCCTGGGCGATCAGGTCATCGAGTTCCATGATGTCAGCAAGAGCTTTGGCGATCGGGTACTGATGGATCATCTGGAATTCAGGCTGCCACCCGGTGGCATTGTCGGCATCATTGGCCCTAACGGTGCCGGTAAAACCACGCTGTTCCGCATGATGTCCGGTCTGGAACAGCCAGATAGCGGCGCCATCGTGGTAGGCAGCACCGTTAAACTGTCCCATGTCGAGCAGTTCCGCGACAATATGGATGACAGCAAGACGGTCTGGGAAGAAATTTCCGATGGTCTGGACATGGTTACCGTAGGCACTTATCAGACACCTTCACGTGCCTATTGCGGCCGCTTCAACTTCAAGGGATCAGACCAGCAGAAACGTATCGGTGAACTCTCCGGTGGTGAGCGCAACCGCGTCCAGATGGCAAAGCTGCTGCGCAGTGGCGGCAATGTACTGCTGCTTGACGAACCGACCAACGATCTGGATGTGGAAACCCTGCGTGCACTCGAAGATGCCCTGCTTGATTTTCCCGGCTGTGCCGTGGTGATTTCCCATGACCGCTGGTTCCTGGACCGTATCGCAACCCATATACTCGCGTTTGAGGGAGACAGTCAGGTCACGTGGTTTGAAGGCAACTATGCCGATTACGAAACTGACCGCAAACGTCGACTGGGCGTCGATGCCGATACTCCACATCGCCTGAAGCACCGTAAACTGCAAGCCTGATCATCATGATGGTCATCAGTCTCCTGCCCCACCGGCGGGAGGCTGATGACAGGAGCAGAACTTCATGAACTTCAACATCAGGGAAATCATCTATGCCCTGTCCGACGCGCTGGGTTATGTCGGCATGGATGACATGCTGCATGGCAGGCGCGTTGGCTATATGGCGCATCAGCTCAGTCAGGTTCTGGGCCAGCCGGAGCTGGTTCCCGGATTCATGTTTGATCTTGGCATACTGCATGACATCGGCGTCTCGTCTACCCAGAGTTTCAAACAGCTGGTCAGTGAGTTTGAATCGGAAAATGAAAACCTGCATTGTGAAGTAGGCTACCAGCGACTGCTGAAGTTCAAGCCACTGGCGGACATGGCTCTGCCGGTCCGCTACCATCATACGCACTGGGAGGTTCTGAAAACGCTGGATCTGCCAGAAGCCATTCGCGCACAGGCTAACCTGATCTATCTGGCTGACCGCGTGGATGCACTGACGCGTGGGCATGGCCATCAGGATATCCTGAGTATAGCTGAATCAGTACGCCAGATCATAAGCGAACGCCGGCATCGTTACTTCCGTACTGATTTTGTCGATGCCTTCCTGACGGTTTCATGCCACGAAGCCTTCTGGCTTGGGCTTGATCCCAGAAACCTACAGCGTCTGGAAAACAGGCTGCTTACCGCCAGCACGCCCCTGATGATGGATATGACCGATCTGAAACAGCTGGCACAGATTTTTGCAGACGTCGTTGATGCCAAGAGCAGCTTTACCGCCGAACACTCCGCTGGCGTTGCAAGGCTGGCAGTCTATCTGGCAGAAAGCATGGCGCTCGATCCGGAAACGGTACAGCAGATTGAAATTGCCGGCCTGCTGCACGACATAGGAAAACTGCGTGTGCCTGATGAAATCCTCGATAAACCCGGCCCGCTGAGCCACGAGGAAAGAAATATCATGAAGGTGCACAGCTACGAGACCTACATGATACTCCAGCAGATCCACGGCCTTGAGCATATCACCCAATGGGCTACGCTGCACCATGAGGAACCGGATGCCAGTGGCTATCCTTTCGGCCATCACGCCATGGATACGCCGCTGGAAGCACGCATACTGAGGGTTGCGGATATTGTACAGGCACTGGTTCAGGACCGTCCCTACCGCGCCGGGATGAACGAGCCCCAGTTGCGGGAGGTGCTTGAGGATCTCCTGGCCAAAGGCAAACTGGATAGCAGCATCACACAACAGGTACTCCAGAATCTTCCCGCTGCCATGGCCGTGGCCAGGGCTCGGACTGCATGAAACGGCAGCAACATGCAGTCCGCAAAGCGGGGGGTAGCCAGCTATTTCTTTTGGACAACCGGCTGGGATGATGCGGGCTGACCCAGCGTCATGATGTCGCGGTTATGCTCCACCACCGCATCCTTGATGCCCTTGATACGCTTTAAATCATCAATGCTGGTAAAGGGCCCGTTGACTTCCCTGTCATGGACAATGGCGACCGCCTTGGCCTTGCCCACACCACGCAGGGCTTCAGCAATGGCATCAGCATCCGCATGATTGATGTCCACCGTAGCCTGGGCGGACACAACAGGCTGGCCAGCAGCCAGCAGTAAAGCAAGCAGCAATATTGCCGTATTTTTCATGATCTGATTCCTCGTGATAGTGAACAGCATTCACAAGGATGGTCAGTCAGATCGCTGTCAAGTGTGAACTGGTCAGCAGCTTCCGAGTTCACATGCGCGTGATTTCACGGCCTGCGCCAGCTGATGAACCGCCATGGCGTAGTAAGTACTGTTGTTATAACGGGTGATGACATAGAAATTGGTCAGCCCCAGCCAGTATTCATCCTGATGGGACGCACGCAGTCTTAACAGACTGTACTGGTTCTGCGCTGGCAGGCCGCTACTCGCGGGTGTGATCCCCTGCGCGGCCAGCTGGGCCAGTGTATAGTGGGTATCGAAACCAAACTCCAGATTCTGGGCCAGCCTCGCCGATGGTCTGGCAGCGACTGTCACCGCCTGTCCAGGCTGCCATCCATGGGCAGCGAAATAGTTGGCGATACTGCCAATGGCATCGTCTGGCTGCCATAAATCGCGGCGGCCATCGCCATCAAAATCAACAGCCCAGGTCAGGAAGCTTCCGGGCATGAACTGCCCAAGACCCATGGCACCGGCAAACGAACCCTTGGGTTGCAGCGGATCCATGCCCTCACCCCGGGTCATCAGCAGGTATTTTTCCAGCTCTTCGGTAAAATACGGCCGGCGTCTTGGCCCATCAAACGCCAAGGTAGTCAGGGCATCCAGAATGCGGTGATTGCCAAAATTGCCGCCATAAAGGGTCTCGACACCCATGATACCTACAATATATTCCGCAGGCACACCATAGCGGCTGCTGGCCCGTTGCAGCGCAGTCGCATGCTCCTGCCAGAACCTGACACCCTTGCCGATATGGATATCATCCAGAAAGCGCCCGCGGTAGCGCGTCCAGCCTCCGGGGGCAGGCGCTCCTCCGGGAGCGTCTTTCTTCATGTAGTCAAGCGTCCACTGTTTGCGCTTCGCCTCGGAAAAAACCCCATACAGGTAGTTTTTTTCAAAACCGTGCTGCTGCACCATGCGCTCGATGAAAGCATAGAGTTCAGGATAACCCTGATAGTCACCGGTGATGGCCACGGCCGCATAGCGCCCGACCGGACGCATGCGATCAGGTGAAAGCGGATTTGCCTGCGTTGCATCGCTGACAGTTTTTTGTGGAGGCGCCATGGAATGCTCGGACTGGCATCCAGCAAGCACAAGCGCACACAAAAACCAGTGACAGGTCTTCCTCATGGACAGCCCACCGCATATTCAGATCATTATTCCGGGAAAAATAGCATACTATCAGCCGAATGTCCCGTAGGTTGCTACAGTTTCTGCCTCAGAGAAAAGTTTCCCTGTCATGACTGATTTTGTGAACCAGTCCACGCTGGTGACCTGGCCTGTTATCTAAATTATTCAATCCCGGCCAGGCATAAAAACGACAGCCAAGAGGAAACAGTCATGAGCCATGATGATGACGATATCTATGCGACCGATGACCGCCATGATAGCCCAGCAGGCGATATTCCCGACCAGAGAGCATTACTCAGCCATTACTTCGATCAACTCAGAAAACATCCCTGTCTGACACCCGGCGAGGAACTGCGGTGTGCACGCGGCACCATGGCAGGAGATCCGGCCTGCCGCGATACCATGATCCGCAGCAATCTGCGACTGGTCATCCGCCTGGCCCTCCGATACCAGCGCCGGGGTTTCCGGCTGGAAGATCTTGTGGCAGAAGGCAATATTGGGCTTATTCATGCCGTAGACAAATTTGATCCCGAGCGCGGCTTCCGCTTTTCCACTTATGCGACGCACTGGATAAGACACTATATTGAGCAGTTCATCATGCAGAACGCAAGACTGGTGAAAGTTCCCATTCATCTGGTCAAGCAGATGCGGGTAGTCTCTACCGCTGAAAAGCTGCAGGGCCTGCGGGCGCAGCCCATGAGCGCTGAAGATCTGGCACTGCTGACCGGCTATTCAGCCACCCATGTGAAAAAACTGCTTACCATCCTGTCGATCCGTGAGGAATCCATTGACCAGCCAGTCAGTGAAGATCAGTCCATGATGCTGAGGGATGTGCTGCCAGATACCAGGGCAGTAGCCATGAGCCAGGCATTGGAACAGGAAGGGATGCTGGATTTTCTGCAAACCTGTCTCGCCAGACAGGAACCCCGCCTGAGAGAGATACTGGCAAGACGCTTTGGCCTGCTTGGTTATCAGGCCTCATCCCTGGATGAAATTGCAGCAGCCATCGGCATGGCCCGAGAGACCATACGCAAATCCATCCAGTCAGGAATCAGTCTGCTGCGCCTGCGTCTCGAGCAGCAGGGCTACGGTCCTGTCACGGTGTGAAGCCCGTGTCTCGACCGCCATGCTCTGGCATGGCGGCCGGGCAGGCGGCAGACTGTCAGCGGCGCAGTTTGTAATTTCTGCCGTAGAAGATTTCGGCCATTTCCCGCTGCAACTGCTTCTGGACTGCCAGACGCTCATCCGGCATCAGGGCATCCTTGTCGGTTTCAAACAGATAGTTGTCCAGATTGAAATCCTTGAGCAGCATCTTGGTATGGAAGATTTTTTCCTGATAGACGTTAACATCAATCATCTGGTAACGATCAACGGTAGCATCCGAAATATAGTTCTGGATCGAGGTAATCTCGTGGTCAATATAGTGCTTCTGGCCGCTGATGTCGCGGGTAAAACCACGCACACGATAATCCATGATCACGATATCCGATTCAAAACTGTGAATCAGATAGTTGAGTGCCTTCAGTGGTGAAATGCGACCGCAGGTTGATACATCAATATCCGCCCTGAACGTACTGATGCCGTTATGAGGGTTACTTTCAGGATAGGTGTGCACCGTGATGTGACTCTTGTTGAGATGGGCCACCACAGAATCAGGCGTCGGGCCAGGCGTTTCCGAATTGACGAAAGAATCAGGCACATTGCCTTCAGAAATCAGCATGGTAACACTGGCGCCCTGAGGGTCATAATCCTGACGCGCAATGTTGAGAATCTCAGCCCCGATAATGGCGTTCACATCCGTCAGAATCTGGGTAAGACGTGTAGCGCTGTAGGCCTCATCAATATATTCGATATAGCGCTTCTGCCCTTTTTCCGAGCGCGCATAGCAGATATCGTAGATATTGAAACTCAATGACTTGGTCAGGTTATTGAAACCGTGTAACTGCAACTTTTCCATCTGTCCTGCATCACTCCTACTGGACGATCAGTATTAAATATCAAACATGCACGACTTCAAAGTCATGCGTAATTTCAGCGGTCTTGCCCAGCATGATGGAAGCGGAACAGTACTTTTCCGCAGACAGCCTGACAGCCCTTTCCACCACATCGTGCTCAAGATCCCTGCCCGTCACAATAAAGTGCATGTGGATACGGGTAAACACCTTGGGGTCGGTTTCAGCACGTTCCGCCCTGAGTTCAGCCACACAGTCGGTGATGTCACGCCTGCCTTTGCGCAGGATCTGCACCACATCAAAGCTGGCACAGCCTCCCATGCCCATCAGCAGCATTTCCATAGGCCGCACACCAAGATTGCGACCACCATATTCAGGTGGCCCATCCAGCACAACAGCATGTCCGCTTCCGGATTCAGCAA
>JBEBBU010000174.1:0-24355 GCA_041158225.1 Pseudomonadota bacterium
TGCAGTATCTGCGGGTCTTCATGAAAGACTTTGCCTATACCGTGACCACAGAATTCCCTGACGATCGAGTAGCCGTGAGGACGCACATATTCCTGGATGGCCAGTCCGATTTCGCTGAAGCGGGCGCCAGGTCGCACAACCCGGATGCCGGCATACATGGCCTGTCTGGTGACTTCGGCCAGTTGCGAGGCGAAAGGTTTGACTTCCCCCACCATAAACATCTGGCTGGTATCGCCATGATAACCATCCTTGATGACAGTAATATCAACATTGACGATGTCGCCGCTTTTCAGTTTCTTGCTGCCCGGTATGCCATGGCAGATGACATGATTGACTGAAGTGCAGATGGATTTGGGAAATCCGCGATAGTTGAGAGGTGCCGGAATGGCCTTCTGTATGTTCACGATATAGTCGTGGCACAGTTGGTCAATCGCTTCTGTGCTTACCCCGGGTTTGATGTGAGGGGCGATGAATTCCAGAACCTCGGCGGCGAGGCGGCCGGCAACCCGCATTTTTTCAATTTCACTGGGTGTCTTGATGGTGATAGGCATGCTGTGATCGACATTGTCCGAATTGGCTGGTTATGGTATAAAGGGGAGCTTTGTTTAGCAACACACACATGTCGTCACGTGGGATGGGGTGCCCCCGGTTCTGGCTGGCGGGTCGTCTTACGGGGCATGTGGAGGCGTAACCCTGACCGGTGTTTAGCCGGTATTACCTTATGGAGTCAAGATTCAATGTCTAATGTTACCATGCGTCAGATGCTGGAAGCCGGTGTGCATTTCGGTCATCAGACCCGCTACTGGAATCCGAAAATGGGTCCTTACATTTTCGGTGCGCGCAGCAATATCCATATCATCAATCTGGAAAAAACACTTCCACTGTTCAATGATGCCATGAAGTATCTGGAACAGGTGGCTGCCAATCGCGGCAAGGTGCTTTTTGTCGGCACCAAGAAGACCATGCGCAAGCAGATCCAGGAACAGGCCAGCCGTTGTGGCATGCCTTATGTGAATTACCGTTGGCTGGGCGGCATGCTCACCAACTTCAAGACCATCCAGAAATCCATCGCCCGCATGAAAGATCTGGAAGCGATGCGCGATGACGGCCGTCTGCAGCGTTTCAGCAAGAAAGAAGCGCTGGGCATGATGCGCGAACTGGAAAAGCTGGAAAACAATCTTGGTGGTATCCGTGACATGGAGAAACTGCCTGATGTACTTTTCATCATTGATACCGGTTATGAAAAGAACGCAGTCAGCGAAGCCCACAAGCTGGGTATCCCTGTCGTCGGTGTTGTGGATACCAACAACAGCCCTATCGGTATCGACTATGTCATACCTGGTAACGATGACTCGATCCGTGCCGTGCAGCTTTATGCACAGGCGGCTGCTGATGCCATGCTGTCCGGTCGCGATGCGGTGGTTGATTTTGCCGGTCCGCAGGACGAATTCATTGAAATGGAAGTGGTTACGGAAGTGACCCAGGTGGTTGAAGGCTGATTCTGGCCTGAAGGCATAAAACCCAGGGAGCCCTGCCTGTTCAGGGCTCTCTTTTCATGAACGCACCAAAGAGGTTACTAATGAGTATTACTGCAGCCATGGTCAAGGAACTGCGTGAAAGAACCGGTTCCGGCATGATGGAGTGCAAAAAAGCGCTGAGTGAAGCCGGTGGCGATCTGGACGCTGCTGTCGAACTGATGCGCAAGGCAGGTCTTGCCAAGGCTGACAAGAAGTCAGGTCGCACCACTGCTGAAGGCCGTGTCAGTGCGCGCGTCAGTGCTGATGGCAAGAACGCGGTGATTATCGAAGTCAACTGCGAAACCGATTTCGTGGCCAAGGGCGATGATTTTGTGGCTTTCGTGGATGATGTTGCTGAATGTGCGCTGGCCAGTGGTGCAGAAACGCTGGAAGCCCTGCTGGAAGCGCCCATGAAGGGTTCTACCGTCGAGCAGATCCGTCGTGAACTGGTCGCCAAGATTGGTGAGAATATTGCCGTGCGCCGTCACGCGCTGTTCCAGAGTGATGCTGGCCAGATTGGCAGCTATCTGCACGGTACGCGCATTGGTGTTCTGGTTGAACTGCATGGTGGTGATGCTGATCTTGGCAAGGATGTGGCCATGCATGTGGCAGCCTGTTCGCCTGTCTGCTGTGACGAGACTGGCGTAGCACCTGAACTGATTGCCCGTGAAAAGGATATTTTCTCGGCGCAGGCAGAGGCCAGTGGCAAGCCTGCCAATATCATTGAAAAAATGGTCGAGGGCCGCATCAAGAAGTATCTGGGTGAAATCACCCTTACCGGCCAGCCTTTCGTCAAGGATCCTGACCAGACCGTAGGTCAGGTACTGAAGTCAAAGAGTGCCAGCGCCATCCGCTTCGTGCGTTTTGAAGTGGGCGAAGGCATTGAAAAGGAAGAAAGCAACTTCGCTGAAGAAGTCATGGCTCAGGTGCGCGCCTCCTGATGTCCTGAATCAGCCACCCCGGTATGCGTGCATCCGGGGTGGTTTTCTGTCTTTCAAATCAAGCAAAAGGAGATAGCAATGACGGCCCCACTATACCGGCGTATCCTGCTGAAAATCAGCGGTGAGGCTCTGATGGGTGATCAGGCGGCTGGCATTGACTCCGGCATACTCCAGCGGCTTGCTGGGGAAATCAAGGAATTATGTGAGGCTGGTATCCAAGTCGGGCTGGTGATCGGCGGCGGTAATATCATCCGCGGCGCCCAGCATGCATCGGAAGGCCTCGAACGCGTGACCGGCGATCATATGGGCATGCTGGCCACGGTCATCAATGCCCTGGCCATGCAGGATGCGCTGGAGCATATCGGTCGTCCTGTGCGTGTCATGTCAGCGCTCAAGATCAATCAGGTCTGTGAAGACTACATCCGCAGACGTGCCATCCGCCATCTGGAAAAGGGCCGGGTGGTGGTCTTTGCGGCTGGAACCGGTAATCCGTTTTTTACCACGGATTCGGCCGCCAGCCTCAGGGCTATCGAAATTGGCGCCGATCTGCTGATCAAGGCGACCAAGGTGGATGGTGTATACTCTGCCGATCCGCACAAGTACAGTGACGCTGTGTTCTATGAGCGCCTGACCTATGATGAAGCGCTGGACCAGCGTCTGGATGTCATGGATGCCACTGCACTGGTGCTGTGCCGTGACCAGCGCATGCCCATGCGCGTCATGAATATTTTTACACCCGGTGCCATCCTTGCGCTGGTGAAGGGTGAATCCATTGGTACCCTGCTGGAAACGGGAAGCGAGCCATGATAGAAGAACTGCAGAAAACCACCGCTGAGCGGATGAAAAAGAGTATCGAGTCCCTCAAGCATGAACTGGCCAAGATCCGGACGGGCAGGGCACATCCCAGCCTGCTGGAGCATGTCAGGGTATCCTACTACGGTAGCGAGATGCCATTGAACCAGGTTGCCAATGTCACCGCAGAAGATGCGCGTACACTGGCGGTCACGCCCTGGGAAAAGAATATGATCCAGGCGGTTGAAAAGGCCATCATGACCTCTGATCTCGGTCTGAATCCCAACACGACCGGGAGCGTGATCCGTGTCCCGATGCCTCCACTGACCGAGCAGCGCCGCAAGGATCTTATCAAGGTTGTGCGCAGTGAAGGTGAAAACAGCAAGGTGGCTATCCGTAACATCCGTCGTGATGCCAACGCTGAACTGAAACAGGCGCTGAAGGACAAGCTGGTTTCAGAGGATCAGGATCGTAAGGCTCAGGAACAGATCCAGAAACTGACGGATCAGTACATCAAGGAAGTCGATCAGGTGCTTGAGGTCAAGGAAACTGACCTGATGGCCGTCTAGCCTGTTACAGGATCAGGGTTAACCGTGTCTCCGGATGCAGAACAAGGCCAGGTCAGGGAGGCTATCCCTGTCCATGGCGGCCTGCCAGGTCATATTGCCATCATCATGGATGGCAATGGGCGCTGGGCCGGCCAGCGCAATCTGCCGCGTACGGCGGGTCACAGGGAAGGTGTCGGTGCCTTGCGTGCTGTGGTCACCCGCTGTGTTGAGCTGGGTATTCCCGCACTGACGGTTTTTGCTTTCAGCAGTGAAAACTGGCGGCGTCCACGTCAGGAAGTTGCAGTACTCATGGATGTATTCATGATGGTGCTGAATCAGGAAACACGCAAGCTGCATGATCAGGGGGTGCGTCTTGGTGTTATCGGCGAGCGCTCCGCTTTTTCCTCAGGCCTGCAGCAGAAGCTGCGTGAGGCTGAGGCACTGACCCGCGATAATACGCGCATGCGTCTGACTATTGCCGCCAACTATGGCGGTCGCTGGGATATTGTCCAGGCCATGCGGCAACTGGCCGCTCAGGTCGAAGCGGGCCATCTTGCCAGTAGCGACATTCATGACAGTCAGCTGGCAGGTGTCCTGTCCATGGCTGATATTCCGGATCCTGATCTCTTTATCCGTACAGGTGGGGAGAGACGCATCAGCAATTTCCTGCTCTGGCAGATGGCTTATACCGAACTGTATTTTACCGACACACTGTGGCCGGATTTTGATGGTGCGGCCCTTGATGCCGCCATTCAGGACTATGCCCAGCGGCAGCGCCGCTTTGGACGTACCGGCGAACAGGTAGCATCACTTATGGCCAGTCGCACGTCTGGCTGATCCTTATCACGCCTAACGGGTAAACTCCATGCTTAAACATCGCGTCATTACCGCCCTTGTGTTAGTACCGCTGGTTGTTGCAGCGGTGCTATGGCTGCCCCAGATCTGGTTTGCCTACATCTGGGGTATCTTCATTCTGGCTGGCGTCTGGGAGTGGTCCGCCCTGTCGGGTCTGGCCAGTCGCGGCAGCCGTCTCGCCTATATCGCTCTGGCACTTGCCATCATGCTGACTGCCCGCTGGTGGGGCGAGTATCTGCTGGATTATCTGGTATGGCCGGTGATCGCCTGGTGGGTTGCCATCTGCATGCTGATGCGGCAATGGCCCAAACGTCTGGTAGAGCGTCATTACAGCATGGGGCTGAAACTGGCACTGGGGATGTTTATCCTGATGAGCAGCTGGATTCTTCTTGTCTGGATGCGCGTCAATTTTGGTGTACTGCATGTGCTCTATCTGCTGGTACTGATCTGGTCTGCGGATATTGCGGCCTATTTTGTTGGCAAGAACTGGGGTATGACGCCGCTGATGCCGGATATCAGCCCTGGCAAGACGGTAGAAGGACTCTGGGGCGCACTGATCGCAACCCTTATACTGTCAGCCTGTGTAGGGACGGCCTACAAGTTCTGGGGTGAGTCATGGGGCCGACAGGCATTTCCTGCCACCATGATTACTGATTTCGTCTTTATTTCCCTGCTCACCGTAGTGGTGTCCGTCGGGGGCGATCTGTTCGAGAGCCTGATGAAGCGGCAGAGTGGTGTAAAGGACAGCGGCAGTCTTTTGCCAGGTCATGGTGGGGTACTGGACCGCATTGACAGCCTGCTGGCGGCGACCTGTATCTTTTACGCTGGCTGTCTGCTGCGGGAGATCTATCTGTGAGATCACTCTGCATACTGGGTTCAACCGGTTCCATTGGCGTCAGCACACTCGATGTCGTCGCGCGTCATCCTGAGCAATACCGTGTTTTTGCACTGACAGCCCACCATAATGTCGACCTGCTCGTCAGTCAGTGTCATCAGCATCATCCGCGCATGGTCGTGCTGATTGATGAGGACAAGGCTGCCGAGACGCATCGCCGTCTGGTGGCGGATGGTCTGGGCGACATTGAGGTCAGATGTGGCAAGGCCGCACTGGCAGAAGTCGCCTCGCATACTGAGGTAGACAGCGTGATGGCGGCGATTGTCGGGGCAGCTGGTCTGATGCCAACGCTGGCAGCGGCCAGGGCGGGCAAGCATGTATTGCTGGCCAACAAGGAAGCTCTGGTGATGTCAGGTGACCTGTTCATGACGGAAGTTGTCAGGTCAGGGGCAGTGCTGCTGCCCATCGACAGCGAACACAATGCCCTGTTCCAGTGTATGCCTGCGGGTTATCATGCCGGCGTCCGTTCCGAATCCGTCCGGCGCGTCCTGCTGACGGCCTCGGGCGGTCCCTTCCTCAACGCAGCACCTGGATCGTTGGAGCAGGTCACCCCGGAACAGGCGGTTGCCCATCCCAACTGGGTGATGGGACGCAAGATTTCTGTCGATTCAGCTACCATGATGAACAAGGGGCTGGAAGTGATCGAAGCCTGCCTCCTGTTCGCACTTCCGCCTGAAGATGTTCAGGTGGTTGTCCATCCACAGAGCGTCATTCATTCCATGGTGGATTATGTGGACGGTACGGTGCTGGCACAGATGGGGTCACCTGACATGCGTATTCCGATTGCGCATGCACTGGCGTGGCCGGCCCGTTTTGCTTCGGGTGCTGATACCCTTGACCTGTTTGCCATACAGCGGCTGGATTTCGTGCCGCCTGACATGGATCGCTTTCCCTGCCTGAGACTGGCCTATGAGGCGGTAAGACAGGGTGGCACCATGCCTGCCATCCTCAATGCCGCCAACGAAGTGGCGGTTGCCCGTTTTCTGGACAGACAGCTGGGATTCATGGCAATTCCCAGGGTTATCGAAGATACCATGGCGCAGGTCTCGTGCGCGGCTGCGGAAAGCATTGATATCGTGCTTCAGGCAGATGCCGCTGCGAGGGAGGCGGCGGAAGAGGCCGTACGCCGGCTGCATTGATGGATACTCTCCACACACTCTTCTTTTTTCTGCTTGCACTGCTGATACTGGTGGCTGTGCATGAGTTTGGGCATTTCTGGGTGGCCCGGCGCATGGGCGTCAAGGTCATCCGCTTCAGTCTGGGTTTTGGGCCGGTGCTATGGCGACGGCAGCAGCCTGGGGATACGGAATATGTGATTTCTGCCATTCCGCTGGGCGGCTATGTACGCATGGTTGACGAGCGTGAGGCTGTCGTGGCGCCAGAAGATCTGCCGTATGCATTCAACCGTCAACCATTGGCGGCGCGCTCTGCCATTGTGCTGGCCGGGCCGGTCAGCAATCTGCTGCTCGCTTTTTTTCTTTTCTGGGTGCTGCTTGTTTCCGGTGAAAAAGGCATTCGCCCGGTGCTGGGACCCGTGGCTGCGCAGAGCCTGGCGGCTAACGCCGGCCTGCAGGCGGGTGATGAGATTCTGGCCGTAGCGGGGCGTGAGACACCGATCTGGTCGCTGGCGCTGGCGCAGATTTATGGTCATATGCTTGATCGTGAGGCTATCCGGCTGGATATCAGGACGGTGGACGGACAACTGGCCAGCCGTCAGCTCTACATCCCTGAGTTTGTCGCGCAATCGCCTGATCTGTTGCGTGAGCGTCTGGGTCTGAGGCCGTTTGAGCCGGCGCTTGATGCTGTGATTGGCATGGTTGAAAAGGACAGTGCAGCTGCGCAGGCTGGACTCAGGCCGGGCGACCGCATTGTCGCAGTGAACGGCCAGAAAATGGCAGACTGGCAGGCCTGGGTGGCTGTGATCAGGAGCAGCCCGGGACAGTCACTGGCGACCACCATACAGCGTGATGGCATGAGCATGGATCTGGTGATTGTGCCTGCTACCATCGAGAACGGTGCTGACAGGCAGGGCAAGGTGGGCGCTGCGGTGTTGATCCCTGAGCATGCCATGGATGATCTGCAGATCACCTACCGGCGCGATATCCTGAGCGCTGGTCTGGCAGCGGCGGGCAGAACAGTCGACTATACCTGGATGACGCTGGACATGATGGCCAATATGCTCACCCGGCGTGCAGGTGTGGACAATCTGAGTGGCCCCATCAGTATTGCCCAGTATGCTGGCCGCTCGGCTACACTCGGGATGGACCAGTTCATCAATTTTCTGGCGACCATCAGCGTCAGTCTGGGTGTGCTGAACCTGCTGCCAGTACCTTTGCTGGATGGCGGACATCTGATGTTCTTTATTGCCGAGGCTGTGCGTGGCGGCCGGCCTGTGCCTGAAGCCATCCAGATGCAGTTCCAGCGCGTGGGTCTGCTGGTGCTGCTTTCGTTGATGGTGCTGGCATTTTATCTTGATATAGGTCGCCTGCTTGCTTGAGCCCGACCTGTTTTCTTACTCAATCATTTTCAGGTAACAGGCATGAATATTCGCGCTCGCACATGGTTGGCACTATTTCTTTCCCTGGCTTCTGCAGGTGCACTGGCAGAGTCGGCTGTGGCAGTACCGGCACCGCATGCACCAGTGACGGAGGCGGCGGGTAAAAGCACTGACCATGCTGACCATCACGCCATTGAGGAATCACTCAAGTCAGCTTTGCCTGGCGTGAAGGCTGACAGTATTACTGCATCGCCTATTCCCGGGCTGTATGAGGTTATTGTTGGCCCCAAACTGATCTACATGACGCGCGATGGCCGTTATCTGCTGCAGGGCTCCATCATTGATGCCAAGGCGCGCAATGATGTGACTGAACCCCGTCTTGCCGTGGCGCGTATCAATGCACTGAAGAAATTCGGCGATGAGCACATGGTGGTCTTCAGCCCCAAGCTGAAGAAATACGATGCTTATGTATTTACCGATATTGACTGCGGTTACTGTCGCAAGCTGCACAGTGAGATTGACCAGTATATGGCGCATGGTATTGCCATCCATTACCTATTCTTCCCGCGGGCGGGCGAGGGTTCAGATTCCTGGAACAAGGCCGTCACGGTCTGGTGCAGTGCCGACCGGCAGGCGGCATTCACCCAGGCCAAGAAAGGACAGGCGCTGCCCAAAAAAGAATGCAAGAACCCTGTAGCGGATCATTATGCGCTGGGTAATGCCATGGGGGTTCAGGGAACGCCGATGATTGTCACCGGTAGCGGCGCGATTCTGCCTGGTTATGTCAATGCTGACCAGCTGGCCAACATGCTGGAATACGAGGGCAAGCAGTAGGCTTGCCTGCCCTTTGGCGTATTGCGGGAGGGCTGCTCCTCAGGCACTGAAGGCAGCAGTTTCTCCCGGGCGTCTCAGCATCTTGTTGACTTCGTCAAGATGCAGTTCTTCCTGCACAATCATCTCTCTGGCGTATTCTTCCAGCAGTATGGACGATATCTTTTCGGCGATGGCCAGCAGGTCGTAGTAGGCAGCCAGGGCAGTTTTTTCGTGTTCCAGACTTTCCCGGAGAATGTCGCCAATATCATGCTGTTCGGTTTCCAGCAGGGCGCCAATCTTGAGTGAGGGGTGGCCTCCCATCAGTGTCACCAGTTCGCCAGCCTTATGGGCGTGGGCCAGACTTTCATCCGCATTGCCTTTCAGCCATGACACGATAGGGATACGGTTATAGCCGTAAACCATCAGGGCATAGTGGGTATATTTCACCACGCCAGCCAGTTCAAGTTCCATGATGCGGTTAAGCACGGTAATAGCTTCAGCGTTTTTCACATCAGACATGATCACATCCTTCCGGTTGATATAGGGATAGAGTGATTGTAAGCCTGCATGCAGCTATTGCAAACATCGTATCGGATTCGGCTGTCACGATCATAGCAGTGACTGCAGGCGATAGAGCTGATCCAGCGCTTCGCGTGGTGTCAGCAGGTCTGGCTGCAGATTCTGCAGTTCAGCCAGTACCGGATGAGGCTCCCGTTCGGCAAACATGTCCAGCTGCAGGCCTTTGCCTGTATCTCTGACCTGAGGCTGATCGGCTGACTGGATTTCAAGTTGTCGCAGTTTTTCGCGGGCGCTTTCTACCACACGTGGTGGAACGCCTGCGAGAGCGGCTACCTGCAGGCCGTAACTCTGTCTGGCCGGTCCCTGCTGCACGGCGTGCAGGAAAACGACCTTGTGCCCATGTTCAATGGCGTCCAGATGCACATTGGCGGTTTCTGGCAGTGTATCGGGCAGTGTGGTCAGCTCAAAATAGTGGGTGGCAAACAGGGTGTAGGCCTTGAGGGTGCGCGCCAGATATTCAGCGCAGGCCCAGGCCAGTGACAGTCCGTCGAAGGTGCTGGTGCCACGTCCAACCTCATCCATGATCACCAGACTGTGCGCGGTGGCGTGGTGCAGGATGTTGGCGGTTTCAGTCATTTCCACCATGAAGGTGGAGCGGCCACTGGACAGATCGTCAGATGCGCCGATACGGGTGAAAATACGGTCAACCGGGCCGATGTCGGCTTTGCGCGCAGGTACAAAGCTGCCTATATGCGCCAGATGGACAATAATGGCCGTCTGGCGCATATAGGTGGACTTACCGCCCATATTGGGGCCAGTAATGATCAGCATACGGCGTTCCGGATGCAGATCCAGGTCATTGGCAATAAAGGCGTGCTGGCTCAGCCGTTCTACCACGGGATGTCTGCCTGCTTCAATGTGCAGGCCTGGGTGTTCTGAGAACTGAGGTGCGTTCAGTTCCAGCGCGACGGCGCGGTCACTGAGTGAGACCATGACATCCAGTTCGGCAATGGCGTCTGCCATCGTCTGCAGACAGGGAACCGATAGGCCCAGTTCATCCAGCAGACGGTCATAGAGGGCGCGCTCACAGGCCAGTGAGCGTTCACGTGCACTCAGTACCTTGTCTTCGAATGCCTTGAGCTCCGGTGTAATGAAGCGCTCGGCATTTTTCAGGGTCTGGCGGCGCTGGTAGTCGATGGGAGCCTGCTCAGACTGGGCGCGTGACAGTTCGACATAAAAACCCTGTACCCGGTTATAGCCCACCTTGAGGCTGCTGAGGCCGGTACGTTCACGTTCGCGTACCTCAAGATCCAGCAGGAACTGGTCGGCATTCTGGCTCAGGTTACGCAGTTCATCCAGTTCGGCATCAAATCCGGGTGCAATGACGCCGCCATCGCGGATCAGTACTGGCGGGTTGTCGATGATGGCCGCACTGAGTCTTGCCACCAGTTCAGGCTGTTCACGCATGCGGCTGGCAATAGCCTGTAACTGTGGTGCAGGCAGGCTCTCCAGCAGGCGCTGCAGTGCCGGCAGCAGTTCCAGAGACAGCCTGAGGGTGTGAAGATCGCGTGGCCGGGCTGATTTCAGGGCAATACGGGTGGCAATACGTTCGATATCGCCCATGCCCTGTAGCGTATCCTGCAGGTCGGCATAGTGGTTTTTTTCCAGCAGCAGGGCAATGCTGGCATGACGTTGCCTGAGGATGGCATGATCCCGGATGGGTTGCTGCATCCAGCGGCGCAGCAGCCGGCTGCCCATGCTGCAACGGCACTGATCCATGAGTCCGAGCAGCGTCAGTTCCATGCGGCCGCTGGGGTGCCAGTCAATCTCCAGATTGCGCCGGCTGACGGCATCAATACCCACATAATCCTGCATCTGTTCCAGTCTGAGACTTTTCAGATGAGGCAGGGCACTACGCTGGGTATCCCTGACATACTGGATCAGGCAACCGGTCGCGGCAATGGCCGGGTGGTCCGGTGTACAGCCAAATCCGTTCAGGTCATGAACTTCAAGCTGGCCGAGCAGCAGGCGCAGGGCGCTCTCATGATCAAAGTGCCAGACAGGGCGTTGTTGCAGACCGCGCCGGTGCTGGCAGAGCTGGACAAGTGCGCTGTCCTCAGGTAGCAGCAGTTCGGCCGGCTGGATACGCTCCAGTTCGCTGAGCAGATGTTCTTCGCTTTCAGCTGTCAGCAGGGTGAAGCGTCCACCGGCCAGATCCAGTGTGGCGATGCCGTAACCATGGCGTTGCGGGGCAATGCTGACCAGCAGCTGGTCCTGACGGTCATCCATGAGATTTTCGTCAGTCACGGTACCTGGTGTGAGGATACGCACGACCTTGCGCTCCACAGGGCCTTTGGATGTGGCAGGATCGCCGATCTGCTCGCAGATGGCGACACACAGCCCCTGTCTGACCAGTCGTGCCAGATAGCCATCGGCGGCGTGATAGGGAATGCCTGCCATGGGAATGCGGGTGCCTGCGGATTCTCCGCGGCTGGTCAGGGTCAGATCCAGCAGTCGCGCCGCTTCCCTGGCATCTTCGAAGAAGAGTTCGTAGAAGTCACCCATGCGGTAAAACAGCAGATGATCCGGATGTTCGGCTTTCATCTGCAGATACTGGCGCATCATGGGGGTGTGCTTTTCGAGGTCTTTTATCTCAACAGGTTTGGGGGTCGTTTCTTGTTTCATTCGGTTGTCGGGTGCTTTTGTTGGCCGCCTGTCTCAGGCCTCAATTATGAAGCCTGTCCCGGCAAACGCAATCGTGAAATTGATCAGCCTTGCCGATTCAGAGCGGCATTGAGATGATTGATGACCGGGCCAGAAACCTGTTCAGGGTGATCATTGCTCGATCGCTGGCGCAGGTTGCACGAGTGGGTATGCAACAGCGTTGTACTGTCACTATGGCGTATGCTGCTCCACCGTTGCCTGTGAAATGTGACTCTGGCAGCGTATTTGTCCTATCCTGATGTTGCATAATAGAGGCAAGGTTAAAGCTGCCAATTCAGGGAGACCCGTGTCATGGCCAAAAATCCTTCTGTTCTGACTGACAATGATGTTACCCCGCAGGACCTTTATCAGGAGCGTCGGCGCTTCATGCAGACATCGGTGGCGCTGGCAGCGGGGGCTATGCTGACCGCAAGTACCCGATCACATGCCGCTCTGGATCGGGTGCTCAATCCGGCCTATCGTCTGGATGAGCCGCTTTCGACCCTGAAACAGGTGACGGAATATAACAATTTCTATGAATTTGGAACCGGCAAGGATGATCCTGCGCGTCGCGCCCAGTCTCTCAAGACAGCGCCATGGACGGTGAAGATTGAGGGGGCTGTAGCCAAACCTAGAACTTTCGGTATCGAGGATCTGCTGAAACTGGCGCCTCTGGAAGAAAGAATCTACCGGCTACGCTGTGTGGAAGCCTGGTCCATGGTCATACCCTGGCTGGGCTATCCGCTCAGTGCCCTGCTGAAGCAGGTCGAACCGCTCGGTAATGCCCGCTATGTCGAGTTTGTTTCGCTACATGATCCTGAGCAGATGCCTGGCCAGAACAGTTCCGTGCTCGATTGGCCCTATCGTGAAGGATTACGCATGGACGAAGCCATGCATCCGCTGACATTGCTGACGCTTGGTCTTTACGGGGATGTCCTTCCACGACAGAATGGTGCTCCGGTGCGGCTCGTAGTGCCATGGAAATACGGATTCAAGAGCGCCAAATCCATTGTGACGATCCGCCTGAGCGAGCAGCCGCCCGTGACCAGCTGGATGAAGGCAGGCCCCAGGGAATATGGTTTCTATGCCAATGTCAATCCTGATGTCGATCATCCCCGCTGGAGTCAGGCGAAGGAGCGGCGCATCGGTGATTTCATGAAGCGTCCGACCCTGCCATTCAATGGTTACGCAGCAGAGGTCGCCAGTCTTTATAGTGGTATGGATCTGGTCAGGAATTTCTAGATAGTTGCTGAAGGGGCTCGCCATGCAGGAAAGCAATGACATCGTCCAGCAGCTGGGCAGGCGCATGCAGCGTCTTGGGCGGCGTCTGGTGACTGCAGAATCCTGCACTGGTGGGCGCATTGCTGCTGCCATCACGGATGTGCCAGGCTGTTCAGCCTGGTTTGAGCGTGGTTTTGTGACTTACAGCAATGCGAGCAAATCCGAACTGCTGGCGGTGCCGCCAGCGCTTATCCTGCAGGAAGGGGCTGTCAGTGAGGCTGTGGTGCTTGCCATGGTACGTGGAGCCATCCAGTGCAGTCATGCTGATGTGGCCATTGCTGTCAGTGGTATTGCCGGCCCTGATGGTGGTTCACCTGAAAAACCGCTGGGAACGGTGTGGATGGCCTGGATGGTGGCGCCCGCGCCAGCGTGTGCGGCCCACTATATTTATCAGGGAGACCGTGCATCCGTGCGTGGTCAGGCATGCCGCGATGCTCTGCTTGGCCTTCTGCAGTTCCTGGCCGTGGAGCCCTGAAGCATCCTGCTATGACGATCTGCGGCACTGTGAAATAATAGAACCTTCTTCAGGGCTGGATGACTATGGACGAAAATAAACGCAAGGCACTCGGGGCTGCACTTTCCCAGATTGAAAAGCAGTTCGGCAAAGGGTCCGTCATGCGCATGGGGGATGTGCCCCAGGCTGCCATTGACGTGATCCCTACCGGATCGCTGGCGCTTGATATTGCGCTGGGATGCGGCGGTCTTCCCCGTGGGCGTATCGTTGAAATCTATGGCCCGGAATCGTCGGGCAAAACCACTTTGACCCTTGAGGTTATTGCCCAGGCGCAGAAACTTGGCGGCATTGCGGCTTTCATTGATGCTGAACACGCTCTTGATCCCATCTATGCTGAAAAAATTGGTGTCAATCTGGCTGATCTGCTGGTATCCCAGCCGGATACCGGGGAGCAGGCGCTGGAAATTGCCGATATGCTGGTCAGATCCGGCGGGATTGATGTGGTCGTGATTGACTCGGTGGCTGCGCTGACGCCAAAGGCTGAAATCGAAGGTGAAATGGGCGATTCCCACGTCGGCCTTCAGGCCAGACTCATGTCGCAGGCCCTGCGCAAACTGACCGCCAATATCAAGCGTTCCAACACGCTGGTGATTTTTATCAACCAGATCCGTATGAAAATTGGTGTGATGTTTGGCAATCCTGAAACCACTACGGGTGGCAATGCCCTGAAGTTCTATGCTTCGGTGCGTCTTGATATCCGTCGTTCCAGTGCCATCAAGAATGGCGATGAGGTTATCGGTAACGAGACCCGGGTCAAGGTGGTCAAGAACAAGGTGGCGCCACCCTTCAGGCAGGCAGATTTTGAGATTCTCTATGGTGAGGGTGTATCGCGCGAAGGTGAACTGATTGATCTGGGGGTTAACCACGGACTGATCCAGAAGGCCGGATCCTGGTACAGCTATGCTGGCGACCGGGTAGGACAGGGCAAAGACAATGTGCGCGCTTTCCTGCGGGATAATCCGGCGATTGCTGCAGAGATTGAGACGGCTATCCGTGACAAGGTGCTGAGCAGTCGTGATACAGCGACTGCTGCGGTTTCCCAGGATGTGGATGCAGGTGATGAGCTCGCCGGCGAGTTCTGATCTGCACAAGGCGGCGCTGGCCAGTGCCTTGCGCTGGCTTGCACGCCGTGAGTATGCACGGGCGGAACTGGCGCAGCGTCTTGAACATGCAGGCTATCCTGCACCTCTGGTGGAGGATGTCATGGATCAGCTGGTCACGGATGGCTGGCTGTCAGATCAGCGTTTTGCCGAAAGTTTCCGGCGCAGCCGGTCAGCACGTGGCTATGGTCCCGTGCGTATCCGCTACGAGATGAGAATGCGTGGCGTACCTGATGCCATGATTGATGCAGAAGTTGCGGCCTCAGGTCGCGAGAGTGACGATCTGGTGCGCCAGTTGTATGCGAGAAAATATCGCGGGATACCCCCCGCTTCAGTACAGGAGCGCGCGGCCAGAACGCGGTTTCTTCTGCGCCGTGGCTTTGCCATGTCACAGATCCAGCCGTTGCTGGGCGCTTCCTGCGAATCCAATGAACCTTTAGAGTGACAGACAGCATGAACAGTGCGGAAGTACGGGCCCGTTTTATCGAGTTCTTTGAAAAGCAGGGGCATACCGCGGTGGCCTCCAGTTCGCTGGTGCCCGGTAATGATCCCACCCTGCTGTTCACCAATGCAGGCATGGTGCAGTTCAAGGATGTTTTTCTGGGTCGTGATGATCGTCCTTACCAGCGCGCAGTGTCCTCGCAGCGCTGTGTGCGTGCAGGCGGCAAGCATAATGATCTGGAGAATGTAGGGTATACCGCACGTCACCATACCTTCTTCGAGATGCTGGGCAATTTCAGTTTCGGTGACTATTTCAAGCGCGAAGCCATTCATTTTGCCTGGGCGTTTCTTACCCGTGAGCTGGCGCTGCCGCCAGAGCGCCTCTGGGTTACGGTGTATATTGAAGACAGCGAAGCTGAACGTATCTGGCTGGAAGAAATCGGTGTTGACCCGGCCCGCCTGACCAGAATAGCAGGTAGTGACAATTTCTGGTCCATGGGGGATACCGGTCCCTGCGGCCCCTGCAGCGAAATCTTTTTTGACCACGGCCCCGAGATTGCCGGTGGTCCGCCTGGCAGTCCTGATCAGGACGGCGACCGTTATATCGAAATCTGGAATCTGGTGTTCATGCAGTATGAGCGCTCTGCTGATGGTGTGCTGACACCACTGCCTCAGCCATCCGTGGATACCGGTATGGGGCTGGAGCGTATCGCTGCAGTCATGCAGCGCGTGCACAGCAATTATGAGATCGACCTTTTCCAGCATCTGTTGCGCGCTGTCGCGGCCATTGCCGGCATTGCCGATGAGGGGCAGGCGTCACTGCGGGTGGTGGCCGATCATATACGCTCCTGTGCCTTCCTGATTACGGATGGCGTCGTGCCTTCCAATGAGGGGCGTGGCTATGTACTTCGGCGCATTGTCAGGCGCGCCATCCGTCATGGCTACAAGCTGGGTATCCGCGATGTGTTTTTTTACCGTCTGGTTCAGCCGCTGGTGGAGCAGATGGGGGATGCCTATCCTGAACTGAAGCAGGCCCAGTCTGTGGTGGAACAGGTGTTGCGCAAGGAGGAAGAGCGCTTTGCCGAGACGCTGGAACAGGGTATGCGTATCCTTGAGGCGGCGATCAGGCAGCTGGACGGCAGGACGATTCCCGGTGAAACTGCTTTCCTGCTTTATGACACCTATGGTTTCCCGCTGGATCTGACTGCCGATGTGGCCCGGGAGCAGGGTTACACTGTCGATCAGGCTGGATTTGATATTGCCATGGACGAGCAGCGGCGTCGGGCGCGTGCCGCCAGTCATTTCAGCGTGGATTACACGCAGGATATCCAGATTGATGCGGATTGCCAGTTTGTCGGTTATGAGCATCTGGAGGCGGACACCACGGTACTCGCGCTGTTTCGGGATGGCATCGAGGTTGATGTGCTCAAGGCTGGCGAAAGCGGCATGGTCGTGCTGGATGAGACCCCATTCTATGCCGAATCCGGTGGACAGGCAGGAGACGCAGGCTATCTGAGGGCTGACTCGGCCAGCTATCGCGTGCATGATACGCAGAAACAGGGTGGGCACCTTATCCTACATCATGGCGCTGTCGAGCAGGGCCAGCTGTCCCGTGGCATGCGTCTTCACGCTGAAGTCAGTGCCGGGCAGCGTACGCAGACCGCACTGAATCACACCGCGACCCATCTTCTGCATGCGGCACTGCGCCAGCATCTGGGGGAGCATGTCGGGCAGAAAGGATCGCTGGTCAATGCCGAGCGGCTGCGTTTTGACTTCTCCCATTTCGAGCCAATGACCCAGGAGCAGCTGCTGCTGGTCGAGAAGCAGGTTAACGCGCAGATCCGTGCCAATGTGGAAGTACTGGCGGACGTGATGGCCAAGGATGACGCGCTGCAACTCGGTGCCATGGCGCTTTTTGGTGAAAAATACGGTGATGAGGTTCGGGTATTGCGGGTTGGCGGATTCTCAACTGAACTGTGCGGCGGTACGCATGCCAGGCGTTCGGGCGATATCGGATTTTTCAGGATTGTTGGCGAAACCGGTGTAGCCGCCGGTGTGAGGCGCATTGAGGCTGTCACTGGGGCTGGCGCCATGGAATGGGTGATCCAGGGGGAGCAGGCACTGCAGCGTATGGCTGAGCGTCTGAAAACCGCGCGTGACGGTGTAGAGGGCAGGATTGATCAGCTGATTGAGCGTGGTCGTACGCTGGAGAAGGAAATCGAGCGTCTGCGTGGCAAGCTGGCCAGCGCTGCAGGCAGTGATCTTGCAGCATCGGCGGTCGATGTGGAGGGTATCCGGGTGCTGGCGGCTCAGGTTGATGATGTCGATCCCAAGGCGCTGCGCGATATGGTCGATCAGCTCAAAAACAAGCTGGGGTCGGCAGCGGTGGTGCTGGCGACAGTACAGGAAGGTCGTGTCAGTCTGGTGGCGGGTGTCACGGCTGATCTGACTGGGCGCATCAAGGCAGGTGACCTGATAGGTCCGGTTGCGCAGGCGGTTGGTGGCAAGGGCGGTGGGCGTCCTGACATGGCTCAGGCGGGTGGTTCAGATGCTGCTGCCTTGCCGCAGGCGCTGACTGCAGTGCCTGGCTGGATCAGGGGGAAGCTGACAGCCTGATCCGGTGGCAACCATGGTCAGGTCTGTCATGCCCGGTTTTAAGGGTGGCTTTAGGCATCATTAGGCATAAAGAGTTCAGGAAACAGTATGGCGTTGTTTGTTCATAAATACGGTGGCACATCGGTAGGTACGCCAGAGCGTATCCGCGAGGTGGCCGCCAATATCCTGCGTGCCCGTGCCCGCGGGGAGTCGCTGGTGGTTGTGGTCTCTGCCATGAGCGGAGAGACCAACCGGCTTATTTCTCTGGCCCAGGGGATGCAGGAGCGTCCCTGTTCGCGCGAGATGGATGTGCTGCTGTCGACAGGGGAGCAGGTCACCATTGCCCTGCTGAGTATGGCGCTGAAAAATCTTGGCTGTGATGCTGTGTCCTATACGGGCGGGCAGGTCAGGATTGTGACTGATAACAGTCATACCAAGGCACGTATTGTCGATATTGACACGGATCGCGTGCGTGATGATCTGGCGGCAGGCCGCGTAGTCGTAGTGGCGGGTTTTCAGGGTGTGACCGCTCAGGGTGATATCACGACGCTGGGACGTGGAGGTTCCGATACCACGGCGGTGGCATTGGCTGCTGCGCTTGGCGCTGAAGAATGCCTCATTTTTACTGACGTGGATGGGGTTTATACCACTGATCCACGGGTTGAGCCGCGCGCAAGGCGTCTTGACATGATCACCTTTGAAGAAATGCTGGAGATGGCGAGCCTGGGTTCCAAAGTCCTGCAGATCCGCTCCGTCGAGTTTGCAGGCAAGTACAATGTGCCGCTCAGAGTCCTGTCCAGTTTTGTTGAGGGTCCTGGAACCCTGATTACCTATGAGGAAGCCGGTGTGGAAAAACCGTTGATTTCTGGGATCGCGTTCAATCGCGATGAAGCCAAGCTGACCCTGCTGGGGGTGCCCGACCGCCCTGGTACGGCCTACAGTATTCTGGGGCCCATTGCCGAGGCCAATATCGAAATCGATATGATCGTGCAGAATGTGGCGGGTGACCAGACGACTGACTTTACGTTTACGGTCCATCGCAATGACAGGGCCAGGGCGGAGGAGATACTGAAAGGTATCTGTGCTGAACTGGGTGCGCGTGAGGTGACCAGTGATGACAAGATTGTCAAGGTGTCGCTGGTAGGGGTTGGCATGCGCTCCCATGCCGGTATTGCTGCGCGCATGTTTGAAACGCTGGCGCGGGAAGGCATCAATATCAGGATGATTTCAACCTCGGAAATCAAGATTTCCGTGGTGGTGGATGAGCGCTATCTGGAACTGGCGGTGCGTGCGCTGCACGAAGCGTTTGGGCTGGAAAGAGCTTAAGGGCTATGATTGCCTGAAGTGATGGGTTACAATACTCAACAGTGGTGCGCCTGAGCGGATAGTGGAAGTCAGCGTGTCAGGCATCGCCCAGCCGAGGCAAAAGCGGTAAGGACGAAGGAAGAGCATATGCTGATCTTGACCCGCAGGGTAGGTGAAACCTTGATGATAGGCGATGAGGTGACTGTCACCGTACTCGGCGTCAAGGGCAATCAGGTACGTATTGGTGTAAGCGCACCTAAGGACGTATCTGTGCATCGCGAGGAAATCTACGAACGTATCCGCAAGGAGCATGAAACGGACGTAGACGAAGACATGGATTGATCTTCGCCCGAAACAAAGTTTATGGAGAGATGGCCGAGAGGCTGAAGGCGCTCCCCTGCTAAGGGAGTATAGGCGTTAAACCCTATCGAGGGTTCGAATCCCTCTCTCTCCGCCAGTTAAAAGCGACCCCTTGCAATGTCAGGAAATCTGGCGGTGCAAGGGGTTTCGTTTTTTCCGGGGGTATGGCGACAGCGGGCTTCTGATGCCTGTATGCCAGGTTCCGTGGCGCGTTTTGCCGAAGTGGAGCAATGACATGGACAGGATCGATCAAGTCAGGCAGCTTGTTGGTGAGATTAACCGCCTGCACAGTGATTTTTCGGGTGATTATTTCGAACCCGGAAAAATAGAAAAAATCAATCTATCCAGAACCATCGGGCATGTGCCTGTTTCGCATATTTACCGGTATCGCCTGATGCTGCATGAAAGCATCAATGATTATCTGATGACGGCGGATATTGAAATTAAATACTTTTATCGTGTGAAAACCCGTGAAAGTATAGATGACAAGATAGTGCGCTTCTCAAGCCGGGATGAGCAGTATCCGGTCAATAACTGGCTTAATGATATTTTTGGTGCCCGCATTATTCTTGCAGCAGATGAAATAGAGGCGGTTATTAACCTTCTGGGTGACTGGCAAGAAGATTTTGGCCTGAAAAACTGGTATTTTCGCGAGAAAGATGGTTATCGTGGCCTGCATGTTGACTTTAAAAACAGGAGCAACTTCTATTTCCCTTGGGAGTTGCAAATCTGGGATGCTCAGGATATCCAGAGTAACATTAAAAATCACGAAAAGTTTAAGCGCGAATTTATTAGGTAATGCCGCCCACAAGAAATTCTCATATTGCCTATCTTGATTCAGTGCGCGGCCTGGCAGCGTTTTCTGTGCTGTGTTCGCATTACATAAAGGCTTACGATCTGCCGTGCAGAAGTGCGTTGTGTTACCAGATGCTTAAAGCGCAGTGCCTGCCTATCATGCCCACGCCTGGTGGGCTGGGCTGATGTTCACGGTCTTTTGTGCGGTAGTGCTGGCTGATCTTAATTATCGATGGGTAGAAATGCCAGCCATGTCTGCGTGTAGGGATTACAGGAGAAAATCACTGGAATGACTTCACTGTATACGAACGCATTGCATGACCAGGCGCTTCAATCAGGCTTTCAGGACAGACTTTCCAGCAAATGTTCGTAGTTGTAGGGCTTTACGCTGATATCCCCCTTGAAGGGGTTGTCCAGTGCGGCAATCAGCGAGAACATGACACCGAGGAAGATGCAGTAAATCATTTCAAGAATTGCATGCGTCAAAAGTGAGGGCATGTGGAGAAAGTAAGACAGCAAAATGGACAGCAAAGCGCCTGCAATCATGACATTCCAGAATACGCTGGGAATCTTCTCGTTATAAACCGAATCAATCCTTATTTGGCGCTTGACGATCATCTGGTTGTATGAGTCAATGGCTTGGGTGAATATGATTCCTTGCCCTGCGCTATCGGGTTCATAGATTGTCAGCGTATGATGCAGTTCATCCATTGCCAGGCCGCACTCGTTAGGCGCCAGTCCATGCTGATGAGCTGGCCATTCGCGATTCACGATTGCATCCAGATAAACCAGTATCTGCTTCTGCAGCAATGAGTTGGTAGGGCTCCTGAGTGCGCTGATGTCCCTATTAAAGGTTGCTATCGCAGCGACCTCTTCACTGACATATCTTTCTACATCGTTAAAATTGTTCCAGTTTGCAACGGCAACCAGTCCGAGTAGTAGCCCGTACAAAACACCGACCCCTGATATAAAACCATTGACCGCCTCATTGGTTTCACTGGAGAGTCGGCATTTGGCATACAGAAAGCTTCTTGAAACAACCAGGCCGCCGACGCCAATGCAGCAGAATATGGTTATAGTGCATAGTGTGAGAGCCCATGTCGGCAATAAATATATGAAGTCTACAAGCATGAGATTCACTGCGCATCCGGTCTGATCATTGCTGCATTCTGATGCAATTCATTTCTACTGGCAAGACTCCGGCTCCCTGCATGGCAGGCATTCAGATGGTCAGCCAAAACGCTGTCAGGCCTGCCAGCTTTTAGTAGTCATGGCTGGCTTATGGCGGTCAGTGTTCCATCGCACGATGTCTGGATCGGGCTTGTTCGGCGGCTTGCACTTGACCCTGTACGGCTGTAGTCGCTATAATTGCCTGTTTTATGGTTCGGGTAGCGTCTGTTCATGGGTGTGACCGGGCTTCTATGGTTTATGAAAGTGGTGTTGTGCTGGCAAAGCAGGACTTTTCCATCTACAATACACGGTTTTGAAATGATTGCTTTTCGTTGAGGCAGAGCATGGTAACTATTCGTCTGGCCCGTTCAGGAGCCAAGAAGCGCCCTTTCTATCACCTGGTTGTCACTGACAGCCGTAACAAGCGTGATGGACGTTACATTGAGCGCGTAGGTTTTTTCAATCCTATTGCTCGTGGCAAGGAAGAGCGTCTGCGTGTGGATGATGAGCGCGTGAGCTACTGGGTAGGCACCGGTGCACAGACGTCTGACCGCGTGGCTTCACTGCTCAAGGAAGCTCGCAAGCAGGCGTAATGCGGGCATGACGGCTGGATCGCCGCCTGTCTGTGTAGGACGTATTCAGGGCGCATGGGGTGTGCGCGGATGGGTGAAAGTCCATTCCTATACGCAGCCGATGAGCAATCTTCTGGCGTACCTGCCCTGGCAACTGGTGCGTGGCGACAGTGTCACCGAAGTCAGGCCTGCTGAAGGTAAGGTTCATGGTGATGTCCTTGTTGTCAGGCTGCCGCTGGTTGAGACACGCGAGGCTGCTGAAGCGCTGAAAGGCTGCATGATTCATGTCAGTCGCGAGCAGTTGCCGCCGCCTGAGCTTGGTGAGTATTACCGCATTGATCTGATGGGTCTGCGCGTGGTTTCGGTCGAAGGTTTCGAGTTTGGCCGGGTTGTCGACATCATGGAAACAGGGGCTAATGACGTCCTTGTTGTCGAGGGAGACAGGGAATACCTTATTCCTTTTGTCCAGAGACGCTATGTCCAGCATGTCGATATCGTGCAGGGCTTTATCCGGGTCGACTGGGACCCGGATTTCTGAGGTGCGGTTTGATGTCGTTACCCTGTTTCCTGATATGGTGCAGCAGGCTGCAGCATGGGGAGTAACAGGTCGGGCGTTGCAGCGTGATCTGGTGAGTCTGCATCTCTGGAATCCCAGAGATTATGCGACCGATCGCCACCGTACCGTTGATGACCGTCCTTACGGGGGCGGGCCCGGCATGGTGATGCAGGCGGAGCCTCTCAGTGCTGCCATTGGGGCAGCCAGAGACGCAGCGTCTACACCGGCACCAGTGGTCTACCTGAGCCCACAGGGCAGGGTATTGCATCAGGATGCCGTCAGACGCTTTGCCGGACTGGAACGCTTGATACTGGTGGCAGGACGCTATGAAGGTATTGATGAGCGTCTGGTCACGGCTATGGTCGACGAGGAATGGTCGATTGGTGATTATGTGCTTAGCGGTGGCGAACTGCCGGCACTGGTCATGTTTGATGCTGTAGTGCGCCTGTTGCCAGGTGTGCTCGGTGACAGCGAATCCGCGCAGCAGGATTCGCATATGTCAGGTTTGCTGGACTGTCCGCATTACACGCGTCCGGAAACCTGGCGGGAAATGACGGTTCCTCCTGTGTTGCAGGGCGGGAACCATGCAGAGATACAGCGCTGGCGCATGAAGCAGTCGCTTGGCCGTACCTGGCTGAACAGGCCTGATCTGCTGGAAGGTCTGCAGCTGACGCAGGAGCAGGAAAAGCTTCTCGGCGAGTTCAGGCAAGAGTTTGAAACCGGAAGGAAATAACGAGGTTTAGTGTTATGAATATCATTCAACAGCTGGAAGCCGAGTGGATCGGCGACAAGACGATACCTGCTTTCGGGCCTGGTGATACCGTCGTTGTTCAGGTCAAGGTCAAGGAAGGTTCACGCGAGCGTCTGCAGGCTTTTGAAGGCGTCGTCATTGCCAAGCGTAACCGTGGCTACAATTCTGCATTCACCGTGCGCAAGATTTCCCATGGTGAGGGTGTAGAGCGTACCTTCATGACCTACAGCCCCCAGGTTCAGGAAATCAGCGTCAAGCGTCGTGGTGATGTGCGTCGCGCCAAGCTGTACTATCTGCGTGACCGTGCGGGTAAGGCTGCACGTATCAAGGAAAAAATCTGAATCACATCACAATGGGCGGTCTTTCCGCCCATTGTTTTGTCTTCTGGCAGGCGTGCCGCTGGGTGATGGTGTCCGGAAATGGCCGAAGTGCTCAGTGAGCAGGATCAGCAGCTACTCCGTCAGTTTGATGAACTGCTATGGCTTGAATCGGGCCTGAGCAAAAACACCCGCGAAAGCTATGGCGCTGATCTGCGTCTCTTTGCCCAGTGGCTCATGACCGAGCATCCGGCTGGCGGTGGTCTTCATGCCATCGGTTCCCATGACATTGAAGCCTATCTTGCGGCCCGTTTCCGGCGCCGTACCAGTGCACGTACATCAGCCCGTCTCCTTTCAAGCTTGAAGCGATTTTATGCCTGGTCCGTGCGTGAGGGACATATAGCCTCGGATCCCACCCAGCGTATCCAGCCGCCGCATATCGGACGGCCTCTTCCCTACAGTCTCAGCGAATCGCAGGTCGAGCGTCTTCTGGAAGGGCCGGATACCAGTACGCCCAT
>JBEBBU010000175.1:0-17375 GCA_041158225.1 Pseudomonadota bacterium
CATGTCCAGCACCTGCGCATCCACAACCAGGGCAAGGAAGTCCATGTCAGCATGGATGTTGATTTTGAACCCAACGGGGCCGAGGAGGAAAACTTCAAGTCATGTTCTCATGAAATTGCCGGTGAGGCCCATCGTGTTGCTGACAACGAACTGGTCGTCAAGCGTCAGGCGGATGGTGAGGCGCACTATTGCCAGCTGCATATCCAGCTGAATGGTGATGCTGCCGTTGTGGAGCAGTCCAAGGACTGTGTTTACTTCCTGGGTTCATTCTGCCGCTTTGATACGCAGGGCCAGTCGCTGAAGCGGGTACACTAGACTACTGCAAGGCCGTAACCGTGAAATTGCGGGTACGGCCTGTCTGACTGATAGGTAAGGAGCTGACATGGGTATTGGTATTTGGGAACTGGTGGTGTTGCTAGCCATTGCAGTGGTACTGTTTGGTACCAAGAAACTGCGCACCCTGGGCACCGATCTTGGGGGGGCCATTCGCGGGTTTCGCACGGCCATGAATGAACCTGAGGCGCATGACGACAGCGCTTCGGAGCGTAAACAGCCTCCTGCGCCATGAACAATCAGACCGGATAAACACCATGTTTGAGGTGGGTTTCAGCGAAATGCTTCTGGTGATGCTGGTAGCGCTGCTGGTGTTCGGGCCAGAGCGTCTGCCGCGTGTGATGAGAGAAGTTGGCCTCTGGGTGCGCAAGGCGCGTCAGGCGGTTACCTCGGTTCAGGCTGAAATCAATCATGAGCTGCATATTCAGGATCTGCATGCCATGATGAAAAAAGACGCCTCCTCATGGCAGTCAGGTGGCCCGGTAGTACCTGGTGATCAGGCCAGGATTATTGAGGGAGAATCCACCCGTCTGGATGCTTCTTCTTCACCGAACACTATCAGAGCCCAGGATGACCTCACCCACAGGGAATGACGATCCCAATGCCCTGGAAATGCCATGGATCAGCCATCTGGTGGAGTTACGGGCAAGAATTCTGCGCTCTGTGCTGGCATGGCTGCTGATATTCGCTGTGCTGGCCTTTTATGCCAACCCGATTTACAGCCTGCTTGCTGAACCACTGAAAGCCCATCTGCCGGAAGGGGGCAAGATTGTCGCCATCGGTGTGGCATCACCTTTCATGACACCATTGAAACTTGCAGCTGCGGCAAGCCTGCTGCTTGCCGTACCGTATATCCTTTTTCAGGCATGGGGATTTATCGCCCCGGGGCTTTACCAGCATGAAAAGCGTCTGGTGCTGCCTCTGCTGCTGGCCAGTACCGTGCTGTTCTACTCGGGCGTGGCTTTTGCTTATTTTGCGGTTTTTCCGCTGATCTTCGGTTTTCTGGCCATGACAGCTCCGGAAGGGGTGACGGTCATGACGGATATCAACCATTACTTTGATTTCGTGGTGACCCTGTTTCTGGCTTTTGGCGTGGCTTTTGAGGTGCCAGTCGCGACATTGCTGCTGATCTGGGCGGGTATCGTACCGCTGGCCAGCATGATTGCCGCACGGCCTTATGTCATTGTGGCAGCTTTTGCCATCGGCGCCATATTGACACCTCCTGATCCTGTATCCCAGACCATGATGGCGGTGCCAGTCTGGCTGCTTTTTGAAATTGGTCTTCTGTGCGCACGCTGGGTCAGGCCCAGAACGTAATTTCTCAATCAACGATAACAACAAGGGAGTAGACGATGTGCTGGAGTGGAGAAGCTTCCGGGGTACTGGCTGCCGCTGGTTTTGGAACGGCTGCCTATGTTGCCTGGAAAGGGGAATCAAAAGAACTTTGGGTGCCGCTGACCTACTTCGCGGCCATGGAACTGTTACAGGCAGCAACCTATATCTATATCGATCAGTGTGATCTGCCCCCCAACCAGATATTGACCCTGCTAGGCTATCTACATATTGCCTTTCAGCCATTTTTCGCCAACATGGTGGCGATGTATTTCATTCCCGAGCAGGTCAAGCAGCGTATTCAGGTTTGGGTCTATACGCTGTGTGCCGTCAGTGCTATTGCCATCATGATCAAGCTGTATCCTTTTGCCTGGGCGGGCAAATGCGTCATAGGTGTAGAGGGTTTCTGCGGTGATCAGGCCTGTTCTGTCTCTGGAGACTGGCATATCGCCTGGCAGTTGCCGCTGAATGGCCTTCTGTCGCACGATATCAGTCCTTTCCGCTGGTTTGAGTTCACCTATGGTCTGCACGCCATCGCCTATATTCTTGCGGCATTTTTGCTGCCCGTCATTTATGGATCCTGGCGCTTTGTCGGCTTCCACTATCTGGTGGGGCCATGGATTTCGGATCTCCTGACCAGTGATCCCAATGAGTACTGTGCGGTCTGGTGCCTGTTTTCCATTGCGCTCTGTGTCTCGGTTATCAAGACGCCCATCCGCAGATATCTGCATGTGAACCGTTGGCCTTGCTATGACAGGCTCATGGCTTCTCCGCAAACCGGCCACTGATTGGCGAGCAACAGGCGTATGGGGGCTGGCAGTGCCATAGCCTCGGCGTCATGGCGGTGCAGCCAGCGGTTGCCCACTGTGTCGCTGATGTTGGGCGCTGTGGCCTCGTCTGGCAGCGTGAGGCGCAGGGGGTGGTAAACGCCGGTGAAATGGGTAAAGGCGTGCTTGAACACCGGCAGCCATTCACCACTGACCCTGCCTTCCAGCCATGCCTGCTGGATACTGGCCATGGCTGGCGTCAGAAAAAGGCTATCCGGGCTTTCACCCTCAGGCAATGACCAGAGCCCGGGCCATATGCCGCTGGGAGGGCGTTGCGTCAGCAGTATCTGTCCCTGTGTGTCGCACAGCCAGAGCAGATAGCGTTCCCTGAATAGGGTGTTCTTTTGTGGGCGCCGCTCCGGGTAATCAGTCTGGCACTGATGCATTCTGGACCTGCAATGCAGAAACCATGGGCATGCTGTGCATTGCGGTGCATGACGTCTGCATAGGGTCGCCCCCAGATCCATCAGCGCCTGACTGTGCTGGCTACACTCGGATGCCAGTTCTGGCGTGAGCGCGGTGGTGAGTTGCCAGAGCTGTTTTTCAACGGCAGGCGTGCCAGGCCAGCCGGGGATCATGAAGCAGCGGGCCAGGATGCGCTTGACATTGCCATCCAGTATCGATGCCTTCTGATTCATGCCCATGCTGAGAATGGCGCCTGCCGTGGAGCGCCCGATACCGGGCAGTGCAGTGAGTTCAGCAATGTTTTCCGGAAACTTCCCGTCATGCCGGGTTGCCACGGTCTGGGCACAGAGGTACAGGTAACGGGCCCGCCTGTAGTAACCCAACCCCTGCCAGTATGTCAGTACTTCGTCCAGTGTAGATGCAGCCAAGGTGTAGACATCCGGATAGCGTTGCATGAAGCGTTCAAAGTAGGGGATTACTGTACTGACCTGGGTTTGCTGCAGCATGATTTCCGAAACCCAGACTTTATAGGGGGAACGCTGCTGCTGCCACGGCAGTTGATGGCGGCCGTGCTGGTCATGCCAGTGGCGCAGTGCTTCCTGCATGTGCCTGATGACCGCAGGATCCGGGATGATGACAGGCTGATCTGATGGCATGGCGTTTCGATAGCAGGTAATTTGACTTAGAATGGTGTGACAGCATCAGGTATGAGTGTAACAATGAAAAGAAAAATTTGGGTGATGATGAGCATCCTGCTGAGCTTGAGCTTTTCGGCCTGTGGCCAGAAAGGTCCTCTGGTGCGTGCGGGCAGTACCATGGATGATACATCTCAGGTGGTAGACCGCTGATGATGGATGATTTCACCTATAGGGAAAATTCGCTTTATGCTGAGGATGTTGCTCTGGCCGACATTGCCCGGCAATGGGGAACCCCATGTTATGTCTATAGCCGTGCTGCGCTGGAGCGACACTGGCATGCTTTTGACCAGGCACTGCATTTTGCCGATCACCTGGTCTGTTATGCCGTCAAGGCCAATTCATGTCTCGCCGTACTGAATGTATTGGCCCGTATGGGCTCTGGATTCGATATCGTATCGGTAGGGGAGCTGGAGCGTGTGCTGGCAGCAGGTGGTGATCCGCACAAGGTGGTTTTTTCTGGTGTCGGCAAGCGCGAGGATGAACTGGTACGGGCGCTGGAGGCGGGTATCCGCTGCTTCAATGTTGAAGTTGAGGATGAGCTTGCACGCCTGAACCGGCTGGCGCTGGACAGGAAGCTGAGGGCGCCGGTTTCCATCCGCGTCAACCCGGATGTGGATGCCATGACCCATCCTTATATTTCGACCGGTCTGCGGGAAAACAAGTTTGGTATCGCCATTGACCGGGCGCTGGAACTGTACAGGCAGGCAGCCTCACTTCCGGGTATCGAGATCCGTGGCATTGACTGTCACATCGGTTCCCAGCTGGTCAAGACAGCTCCGTTTGAGGATGCCCTGCAAAGAATACTGCTGCTGGTGGATGCCCTGCAGGAGGGAGGCATCACGCTGGCACATCTGGATATTGGAGGGGGACTGGGTATCCGTTACCGTGATGAAGTACCGCCGACTCCGGCAGCCTACGCCAGCGCACTGGCGCCTCTGCTCCGTGGCCGCGGGCTGGAAATCCTCGTTGAGCCGGGCAGGGCGATTGCGGGTAACGCGGGTGTCCTGCTGACCCGCGTTGAATACCTCAAGCGAACCGGGGACAGGAACTTCGCCATTGTGGATGCCGCCATGAATGACCTGTTGCGTCCTTCACTTTATCAGGCCTGGATGGATATCGTGCCCCTGGAACGTCCGCTGACATCAGGCGGGGAACTCTGGGATATTGTGGGTCCGGTCTGTGAGACTGGCGACTTTCTTGGCAAGGAGCGTGTACTCGCTGCCGAGGCTGGCATGTTACTGGCTGTTCGTTCGGCAGGTGCTTATGGATTTGCCATGGCATCCAATTACAATTCGCGTCCCCGGCCGGCGGAAGTCATGGTGGATGGTAGCCAGATGCACCTGGTAAGACCCCGAGAGTCGCTGGCTTCACTTTATGCTGGCGAGCAGGTGTTACCCTGATGGTGCAGACGATTCGATTTACCAAGATGCAGGGGCTGGGAAATGATTTTGTCGTCATTGACGCTGTGACGCAGACCGTTGCATTGGATACCGCCAAGGTGCGCAGACTGGCAGACCGCCATTATGGTGTCGGATGTGACCAGATACTGCTGGTGGAGCCTTGCGATGTCCCGGGTTTTGCTTTCAGGTACCGTATTTTCAATGCTGATGGTAGTGAAGTGTCGCAGTGTGGCAACGGCGCCCGCTGTTTTGCCCGTTTTGTCAGGGATAAAGGGCTGGCCGCAGGTGACGATATTGATGTGCTGACAGCGGCCGGGCCCATGCGTCTTTCCCTGCAGTCAGGGGGAGATGTTTGTGTGAACATGGGTATTCCTGTGCACGCCCCTGAGCGCATCCCCCTGGCTATGGATTATGAATCAAGAGTTTACAGCATCATGCTGGAGGATGGCAGCGTCAGTTTTGGCGCGGTGTCCATGGGGAATCCTCACGCTGTTATTCTGGTCGACAGCATTGATGTGGCACCTGTGCAGCAGCAGGGGGCCCTTATGGAATCCCACAGGATTTTTCCTGAACGCGCCAATATCGGTTTCATGCAGATCGTGAACCGGCAGGAGGTGAGACTCCGTGTATTTGAACGCGGTGCTGGCGAAACCCTGGCCTGTGGCAGTGGAGCCTGTGCCGCCATGGTCGTCGGGCGTGAACTGGGATTACTGGATGAGCGGGTTCAGGTCAGCCTGCCTGGCGGTCGTCTGGTGATTGAGTGGAGTGGGCGCGGACAGCCAGTATTCATGACCGGCCCTGCTGAAACGGTTTTTGAAGGACAGATCAACTTATGAGTGTTCAGGATCAGCCAACCGGATTATCGGGAGAACTGTTACTGCCAGAAGAAGAACAGGTATGCGCTTTTCTCAGGCAGCATCCACATTTCTTCGCAAGCCATGCTGACCTGCTGGATGGACTGGTATTTCCGCATGCAAGCGGTGAGTCTGTTTCACTGGTGATGGCCCAGCTTTGCCGTTTGCGCGAGAAGTCCCGGCAACTGGAGCAGCAGGTCGCTGATATGCTGGCGACAGCCCGTGCCAATGATGTGCTTTACAGGCGCCTGCAGGAAATCACCCTGTTTCTGCTGACAGCACGCTCCTTTCAGGTGGCTGAAGCCGGGTTGCTGAAACAGCTCAAAGAGCTTTTTGATCTGGATGCAGCCGTTTTACGTATCGTGGAACCCATGGAAATCGAGAGGGTTGAATCTGCACACGATGCAACAGAAGCCGCTGTGCTGGTTTTTATTGAACAGGGTGAACCCAGTTATCAGTTACCATCTGACCTGACAGCAGCCTACCTCTGGGGTAGCGAAGTGGAGTCTCATAGCATAGGGTCATGTCTGCAACTGCCGCTCTGCTACGAAAACCTGCGAGGTGTGCTGTTGCTGGGCAGTGCCGATGCCAGTCGTTTCAGGCCGGGTATGGATCATGAGTTCCTGCATCAGATGGCTGAAATTATCGCGGTACGCATACACGCACTTTACTGATATCTACAGGGTAAACGCACTGATGCGGGCTGAGGCTTTACAGTTACTGGAAACATGGCTGCTGCAACTCGAAAGACAGCAGTCGGCACATACCGTAGCTGCTTACCGGCGTGACCTGCAGCAGTTCTGCTCGTTTCTGGACACGCTACCACTGGCTGTGGAAGTGTGGGGTGAAGTCTCCCGTCATCATATGCGCCAGTACATGGCTGAGCGGATGCGGGCTGGGCTCAATCCGCGTAGTGTACAGCGGCATCTTTCCGCCCTGCGCAGGTTCTATGGCTGGCTTATGGGAGAAGTGGGGCTTCTGGATAATCCTGCTGATGGTATCCGCCCACCCAAGGTGAGACGTAAACTGCCTGCGGTCATGGATGTTGATGCCGTACACGGTCTTCTGGAAAACCATGAAGATGTGGGCGATGCCCCGCTGCGGTCAAGAGATCTTGCCATGTGGGAGCTTTTTTACAGTAGCGGCCTGCGTCTTTCGGAACTGGTTTCTCTGGACCTGCAGGATATTGACTTTGCAGGAGCTGAATTGCGGGTCCGCTTTGGCAAAGGTGGCAAAGTCAGAATCCTGCCAGTAGGGCGCAAGGCCCTGGAAACGCTGCAGGACTGGCTGGCCTTGCGCGCAGTCTGGGGCGTACCCAGCACTGAGCAGGCGCTTTTCACTGGCAAAACTGGACGCAGGCTTGGCGCCCGCGCAGTGCAGTTGCGGCTGGAGCGCTGGTGTCAGCAGCATGGTGTCGGCGACCATGTGCATCCACACCGTTTAAGGCACGCTTTTGCCAGTCATATGCTTGAGGCTTCCGGTGATCTGCGTGCTGTGCAGGAGCTGCTGGGTCATAGCAGCCTGAGTACCACCCAGATCTATACCCAGCTCGATTTCCAGCATCTGGCCAGCGTCTATGATGCCAGCCATCCCCGTGCCCGGAAGGTCAGGAAGGTTTAGGCGGGCAGTCAATAAACTCCAGTGCATTGTCATCAGGGTCACGACAGAAGATTGCCCGTCTTCCGGAGTGGCTCTGGGTATAGGTAATGCCGGCTGTGTGCAGACGTTCCATGAGAAGGTCAATATCGCTTACCAGCAGTGCCGTATGCCGGTCGCGTCCG
Source organism: Pseudomonadota bacterium (assembly GCA_041158225.1). GTDB lineage: Bacteria > Pseudomonadota > Gammaproteobacteria > Methylococcales > Methylococcaceae > JBEBBU01. The sequence continues at coordinate 7,631 of JBEBBU010000175.1, forward strand.
CCATGCTCAGGCCGTTGCAGTCCTTTTTCAGGTGAGTCGAGCGCCAGCAGGTGAATCTGCTGGGCCCCAATACTGTACCAGACACCGTCATACTTGAGTTGTGGTCTTGACGGATCAGGTACAAGCCCCAGAATGTCCTCATAGAAGTGCCGGGCACGCGGTAGATCTTCAACCAGTACCGATGCGTGATGCAGGGCAACAATAAGCGTCATGCAGGCCATCTCCCAGGTTGCCAGATACAGCTTTTCATCATGCCCTGATGCCAGTCGCAGTGCAACCTGTTCATGGATGGAGATAACGGGCAAGCTCTTCCATGGCCGCTTCACTTTTTTTCATGATGTCCTGCAGCATGGATGCGGAGGATGGAGGGGACTCATGCGTCTGGCCGTGCATATTCATATGTGCGGCGGGATCGTGTGCACTCATGCCATGCTGGATGATGTAGTAACCGCGCTGGATCATCAGTCCACCAAGGAGAAATACGATGATACCAGACAGTTTGATCAGGCGTGGAGCCATCTGACGTGAAAGCGAACCCGTCAGCATGCCAAATCCCATCATCATAGGCAGTGTGCCCAGACCAAAGCTCAGCAGCATCAGCGCGCCTTCAGTCGGACTTCCGGTGCCGGCCGCCATGATGTACATGGACTGCAGGGGGCCGCAGATGATCATCAGGCCATTGAAGATGCCGATGAGAAAAGGGGTGCGGTGACGCTGGAGGCTTGAACCCAGCCAGCGCATGAACATGGCGGGTGGACGAAGACGGGACAGATATTTTTGCGGAAGCAGGCCCAGCGTGGAAAGTCCGAATGCCAGCAATAGCAGGCCAGATACGATACCTATGGTCGCACGTGCATCGGGGGTAATACTGAGGCCTGAGCCTATCAGTCCAGCCAGTGCGCCCAGTACGGTGTAAGAGATGGTTTTACCGAGAGCATACTGGATGTGAATGCCATAACCTGGCTTACCCTGTTGGGCTGATTGAACGGTATAGCCAACCACCAGCGAACCACACATACCTGCGCAGTGCAGACTGGTTAGCGTGCCTGCAACAAACAGCAGGGCATAGCTGAGTGGTTCCGTGCCCGGCGCCCCTGCGAAATGGGCACCCAGATATTCGCCGGCATTAAGAATCAGGCCGAGGCCTGCAAGCAGTGCGACAGTAGTCAGTATTTTTTTTAACAGTGCTGTTTTTTTTGATGACATGGGTCTGTTCTTGTGGTGGTGGAGCAATCAGGATTGTGATCTATGATAAAGCAAGATTGAAGCCGTGCTTCAGCGCTGGTGATGATGGTGGCTCGCAGATTACAGGCCCTCTGGGTGTGTGATATCACACGGTTCTTGCGTGATTTGCATCGGTATGCTTTTCCATGATGAATCATGCCAGGCTTAAGCATTTGAATCATAAGTCTATCTTGTGCTGGCATGGAGTTTGATGAGTGATAAGTATCTATTCATTCAGTCAAGCCAGACAAGAGGTTACTGTCATGTCCAGATCCAGATCACTTCCAGCCCGTCCAGCACAGGCCCAGGGTTCTATCGTGCTTGGTACCGGTCTCGCTTTTGCGTCCCTTATCCTGTTGCCCGCTGCCGCTGCACATTTCGGTATCAGTGCCACACTGACCGGGGCCATGCGTATCGCACTCATGCGCGCCTCGAACCGGGTGGTGCGGGGTAAACAGAGTGTGCATGATACATCAGGCCTGATTGGTTTCAGCTGTCACTGATTTGGTGTAATGTATTCATACGGGAGTGTTCCTCCAGTTGCAGGAGTTTGAGTTTTGAAGGATGCTAATGAAGTCAGAGAGAATTCTGCCAGTTTCTGTGATCTTTGCGGTCTGCCGCTTGATTCTCTGGAGTTAAGCCTGCAGACGCTGTCAGGTAGCAAACATTTTTGCTGCGAAGGGTGTGCTGGGGTCTACAAGATGTTGCATGGAGCCGATATAGTATCAGGGGAGTCTTCGAGCCTTGGTGGCACGAAGGATTAATCACTGACAGGAGGCCCTTATGGCACATGTCCACAATGCTGTTCGTCACGTTAATCATGGTGGTCATGCCATGACCCAGCACGCTGTTACTGCTGCCAAGGTGGTAGGTATGGCTGCTGCGGGCAGCGCAACCGCTCACTCTGGAGGCATCATGAAAACACTGACCCGCAACCCTCTGATCGTTTTTGCAGCCGGTGTTGCTGCAGGCTTTTTCATTCACAAATATCGCAAGGAAATCATTGCATCAGCATCCAGCATCTCGGATGCGGGGCGTGACTACATGATGCACCAGAAGGAAAATCTCGAAGATCTGCTGGAAGAGCAGCGTGAGGAAGCTGAAGAAGACGCCGGTCAGGGGCCAGGTAAGCGCAGATAGGTCATTCACCTTGAGCATATTCCGGCAAATCGTTTTACGTCATCAGTCTGAGGGTTACCTCAGGTTTTCCCTGCCAGATTTTCTTTGCCAGCCTGAGGTTGCTGCTTCGATCACGGCTGGGCTTACTGAAGTCAGCGGCATTTACGGTGTAAGCCTTTATCAGGGACAGAAGAAGCTTGCGATCCGCTTTACCGAACGTCTGTGTAGTGCAAGGCAGGTGATGCGTCATTTGCATGCAGCGGTCGCTGCAGTGTTGGCCAGGCCGGCCCGGTTGCAGATGGTCAGTGGTTCATCATCCACCCAGCCTGTCGTGATGCGTCCCATATCGTTTATCCGGCTCTGGCTGCTCTCCAAATGGCGGGAGATCAGCGAGACTGCGCAGGCATTCTGGATCATCCTGCGTCGGGCCTATCATGCCAGTGGCTTTGCCACTGGCCAGCAGCCCAGGTGGCTCAAGGATTTCATGAATGATCTGCTCATGCTGTTCCTGATCAAGATCCACTGGCATCAGTTGCTGACGGAATGGTTACCGCGGCCATGGACCTACCGCTATGAATGGGCGGCAACTATCTATCTGGTTTATCTTTCAGTACAGGCCAAGGCACAGAGAACAGGCTGATGAACAGTTTTATCCCTCAACATTTTGTAGTTGCTCACAGGTTGCGGCGTCGTATCCGCCTGATTTTTTCAGGGTTGAAGCGAGATCCTGACCGTATGCATGCGCTGGGTTCCATCCTGGGCAAACGCAAAGGGGTACTGGATGTGCGTGCGGTGCCGGAAATCGGATCGCTGGCTATCCGCTTTGACCCGGCCAGGATTGATGCCGACCGCCTGCTGACGGAACTTGATCGGCTGGTCCCCAATCTTGGCAGTGGGCCTGCCCGCAGGGAACACGCAGCTGATGCGCAGGTTTTACCTGAAAGTCGCGAGTATCACTTTGGTGTTGAGGGCATGAGCTGCGCGTCCTGTGCCCTGATGGTGGAAATGCGGCTCAGGCGTGATCCACGTGTTGACAGTGCTGTAGTCAATATGGCTTCCAGAGCAGGACAGGTCAGAGGTCGATTGCCTTTGGGCGATGTGCTGGCCATGGTAGAAGAGCTTGGCTATCACGGGACACCACTGGATACGGTCAGCCAGCGCAAGCTGCTGTTGCATCGGGAGGAGCAGCGCCTGTCAGATGCCCGCCGCAGGGCAGTGTTGGCGGCCATCCTGAGCGTGCCAGTAACCGTGGTTGCGATGCTGGAACTGCAGGGTGGTTTCTGGCGCTGGTTCCAGCTTGTGTTTACCACGCCGATAGTATTCTGGTCTGGCAAGCCTTTCTTTGACAAGGCCAGAAAACTGCTGAAACAGCGCTCAGCCAATATGGACAGTCTGATCGCCATGGGTGTCGGTTCGGCCTATTTCTATAGTGCCACCTCGCTGTTCATGCGTAAACCTTATCTCTATTTTGATGCGGCGGCAGGGATCATCTGTTTCGTCCTGCTGGGCCGTTATATGGAAGAAAAGGCCAAGGGCAAGGCTAATGCTGCCATCAGGGGACTGATGGATCTCCAGCCGCAGACAGCCAATCTGCTGACTGAAGAAGGCATGCGTGAGGTGCCTGTTGATGATCTGGTGCCTGGCGACAGAATCATGGTTCGCCCTGGTGAACGCATACCTGCTGATGGCATCGTGCTTGAGGGTATATCCACGGCCGATGAATCCATGCTGACTGGCGAAAGCATGCCGGTAGTCAAGCAGGTGAATGACAAGGTAGTGGGCGGCTGTATCAATGGCACTGGCTCTCTGGTGGTGCAGGTCGCGGTAGCCAGCCATGAATCGGTGCTGGCAGGTATTGTCCACATGGTCGAGCAGGCTCAGTCATCCAGGCTGCCTATCCAGAAAACGGTTGACCGTATCTCATCGGTCTTTGTCCCTGGTGTGATGCTGGCCAGTGGTGTGACTTTCGCTGGCTGGCTGCTGGCCGGTGCTGGTTTTGCTCAGGCTTTCGGCAATGGCATTACCGTGCTTTTAATTGCCTGTCCCTGTGCGCTGGGGCTGGCAACACCGGCAGCGGTCATGGTCGGTACAGGTCAGGCTGCAAAGAAGGGGGTTTTCATCCGTAATGGTGAAAGTCTGGAGACTGCCACCTACATTGACCAGATTGTCTTCGACAAGACGGGCACCCTGACAGAGGGCAAACCGTTTGTCACCGATTTCTTCAGTTTCACAGATCAGGATCAGCAGAGCCTGCTGCAGGATATAGCGTCCTGCGAGATGCAATCCGAGCATTTCCTTGGTAAGGCTATCGTGGCCTATGCTGAGGAAAAAGGCCTTGCGCTGGAAAGACCTGCCAGTTTTATCGCCGTGCCTGGTCGAGGACTGAAAGCCAGCCTGCGTGGTGGGGAGTGGCTGATTGGTAACGATTCCATGATGGAGGAGGCTGGTATTGCGCTTTCTCTGGGTGAAGTCTCTCTTGAGGAGCTCGGAGCTCAGGGCAAGACACCGGTATTCTGCGCCCTGAACGGTCTTCTTGTGGCGCTGTTTGCGATTGCTGACCGGCCACGGGCCAATGCAGCTGAAGCCGTGCAACGGCTGCATCAGTTGGGTATCGAAACGGTCATGGTCACTGGCGATACCTGGGAAACGGCAGAGCATATTGCGGCGCAGGTAGGTATATCCCGGGTGGTCGCTAAAGCTACTCCTGAAGACAAACTGCTCATCATCAAGAAGATGCAGTCTGAAGGGCATCGTGTTGGCATGATAGGCGATGGTATCAATGATGCGCCTGCACTTGCGGCCTCTGATGTCGGATTTGCTGTGGGCACGGGTACCGACGTCGCCATCCAGACGGCGGATATCACGCTGACTCAGGGGGATATCATGAAAGTGGCCGAAGCCATTGAAATCAGCAGCATGACCCTCAGGATCATCAGGCAGAACCTGTTCTGGGCCTTTGGCTATAACGTAATGGCTGTGCCGATTGCGGCATTCGGCCGACTGAATCCCATGATTGCCTCCATGGCCATGGCACTCAGTTCGGTTTCTGTGGTCATGAACTCACTGCGACTGCAGCATCAGGGTGGTAAAACGGGTGATAAAGGGCATGATCCTGTCGCTGAAGGACACCAGCCAGATAGCCGCGACCATCATGCCGAGCAGTCCTGCCACTAGGCCGTGATTGCGTACCGGGGCTGCATGGTCATCCCCGGTTGATTTACAGCCATGGATCATGGCAGCTACCAGATTTTCCCGGTGCATGCAGCTGCTGCTGATGACCCCGGTGACATGCAGGCCAACCAGTATGATCATGGTATTGGCTATCAACTCGTGTATTTCTTCAAGATAGGGCAGATCCAGTTCCAGCACTTCAGCCCAGCCTGTGGCTGTAGTGATGATCGCGCTGACAAGCAGCAGCAGGATGCCCACGGCGCCCAGAGGATTGTGACCAACGAAATGCGTTGGCCGGCAATGGCAGAATCCACGGACATATGCCAGTAATGCCGCTGGTCGCGGCAGGAAACTGCGAAACCTTGCATGGTGTGTCCCGGTAATCCCCCATAACAGACGAAAAGCAATCAGGGCAGCTACCACATAACCTGCGGTGATATGGTATAGCGCCAGTCTGTCGTTATCCCCGGTAAGATAGGCCAGCATGAAATGCAGGACCAGCAGCCAGTGAAAACTGCGTGTTGGCAGATCCCAGACGCGACAGCTACCCTCACTCATGGGAGTGAGAGGAGCCAGGTGAGAACATCGCCCTTTTCCTGAGCGGTACATTCTCTTTCCAGTACATCCTTGCAGCTGCGCTTGAACCACTTTTCCACTTTCTCCCGGTTGGTAAAGCGGGCCGGGTTGGCTGAAGGTGCCAGCGGCTCAATGACTTTCTGGGTTTCGGCGTGTTTACCCTGGGCCTTGGGGTTATCTGTATGGCAGGTGGTACAGCGCCAGTCGGTGGCATGCGCTGCTGTGAATAACTGCTGACCACGCGCAGCGTCAAACCCGGAGAATCCAGGATTCTGGGCTTTGGCTTCCTGAGTATAGCCATTGATAAAGTCTTGAGGCTGCTCAGCCATGGCCGTGTTGGCCGCTGTCAGTGCAAGCGTCATTGTGATGCGGATGAAATGTCTCGGGTTCATAAGATTACTTCCCTGCTGCGCGTGTAAAGTCATGCATGTGCGCATAATACTCGGAAAGATCGGCGATATCCTGATCACTGAGGCTGGTGGCAATATCGCCATGGCTTTCACAGCGTTTACCTTCGGCTCGGCAGGCAGCAAGCCAGCCGCACAGATACATGGCGTTCTGTCCGGCAAGGTTGGGTACATCCCGGCCATGGCTCATGCCGTGGGCGCCATGGCAGTTGGCGCATTCCGCCTCCACCAGCTGGTTGATCCTGCCTGGTTTCATGTGCATGCCTGACATATCCATGTCATCGCTACCCATATTCATGCCATGTCCCATATGACTATGGGAGAGCGGACACTGGACTGTCGCTTCAATGGCCATGACTGGGCTGGCCAGCATGCACATCATGAAAAAAAGACCGCCTGTTATTGTTGTAACACGATGATAAGTCATGCAATCCTCATTTCTGTCTGGCATTGGCGTAGTAAGTGGCCAGCTGATCAAGTTCCTCAGGCGTGAAGTTGCTCAATACGCCACTGCTCATATAGGGGTGCTTTCTCTGGCCAGTCTGGAACCTTTTCATCTGGTTGAGCAGGTAGTCTTTTTTCTGTCCGATGATATTGGGAGACATGAAATCGACTCTGGTATTGTCTGGCCCATGACAGCCGCTACAGAGATAGTAGGCGCTGTCCTCGGCGGAGAGTGTGTCCGCTTGACTGGCACTGAAGGGCAGGCATCCTGCCAGCAGCATGGGTATCGGTGAAAGCAGGCGCATGATGTGCTGGTTATGTGATTTCATCAGAATGCAACGTTGGTTACGAAGTACATGGTGTTGTTATCCTCTGCGCTGCGGCCACTGCCACTATAGTTGCTGGAGGCGCCATTAAAGGTGGTATAAGCCCAGTATTGCAGTGACAGTCGTACATTAAGGTAGGGATCAAGTTCTGAATGCCCCTTGCCAAAAGGAATGTAGTCAGCTTCCACCATGAATGAATTGCTGTTGGGAGAGCCGTTGGCACTGCCATTGATCGGGTCAATGGTGGGGGCGGCACCACCACTGCAGCCACCGCCGTTATAGAGACAGAGATCGCTGCTGCCCCACTGGTCATTCCATCCCAGTGACAGGTTGTAGGTCTGCTTGTAGGTCCACATACCCATCAGCATGGTGGCATTCAGATTGTTGCCCGCATTGGATGAATAACCACCCTGCTTGCCGGCACCCATTTCCATGGCATCACGGGTATACCTGAACATGGCCATGAGCATATTGTCATCATCCAGCATATACCAGTAATTGGAATCCACGTTATATTCGGTGTAGCTGTTAAGTGGGCCACCTGCATCATAACTGGGGGATACATTGCCAGAAAGTCCATAGGTGCCAATCATGAAAGTGTGCGGACCTTCGATGGTCTGGTAGAACATGCGCCAGTAAGGCGCTCCGCCGACCAGTAGGCCATTACTCTGGGAACCACCCCAGACGCCAAGGCCCTCTGCCATGCTTTTGCCCTGTGAGGTATAACCACCGCCTTCCAGATAGAAATGGTTGTCGATCATGGTGTAAGCAGTCGCACCCGCAGTATTGGCTCCCGACATGAGGGCGGCCAGCCATGGCTGCGCTGCTGGCTTGGGGGCAACCGATGATGTCGTATAGGGATACATCCAGGCGTAGGTGGTCATCCAGAAATCAGACATGGTCGGCGCATTGTTGACCGTGACACCATAGTTCACATGATGATCATTGAAGCTGGTGTGATCGGCATAGCGGATGTCAGCCATGGCCAGGCTGACTGATCTGCCCACCTGTGGAGAGAAGTTGAGCTGGAGGTAACTGCCCACTTTCTCGGCGATGCGTCCTGTGTAGTAAATGGCATCCCAGTCATTGACGACATTGTTATTGGTGTTGGAAACCCCGGCACTGTTGCTGAAATAAGTGCCTTTGGGAACATCTCCCTGGGTATTGGTAATGGAAGATACGGATTCTGCAGAAAAGTTGTTGAGCAGGGTTGGCAGGCTATTGGCGTTTCCTGCCACATAACCATCCAGTTTGAATTTCTGGCCATACTGGGTCAGCCATGGGCCGTAGGACTGCATATGGCAGGCTGAGCAGGGCTCACCGGTCTGGCGCGAGAAAGCGGGGGTGGCTTCAGCATTCTGCATCAGGCCAGCTGCAAGCAGGGTGGCAATAAGGCCGATTCGGTAGAGTACCATTAAAGTTCGTTGCTTCACGTGGATGATGTCCTGTCACTCGTTGTTCATGTTCATCATGGCGCCACACACCATTTCGGGCGCCGCATCATTATTCGGTGGCTTGCTGAACTCGCTGGCCGAGAACGGGTTGCTGCCGCCATGATCTGAATGCTGGCCGGTGCCGGCGTGAATGGGCTTGCCTGACCAGACCATGGGACCCTTGGGGCCATAGACCATAAGACCGGATACGGTGCCCACGGCCAGTACGTTGACTGCCAGTGTCGCCAGCATACCCATGGGGCGGCGTGTCTGGATGGTGGGCAGTTGCGAGCACTCCTGGTGAAACAGGTAGGTAAACCAGACCAGGATGGCAATATTGAGCAGGGTAAAGACGGGCATGAAGATCATGACATGATCAGGAATCATCATGACCACGACCATGGCACCCATGGTGCCACCCATGACGCCTGCCATGAGGCCGTGGATGACAGCCATGGGGCCACAGCACCATGCAGTGATGGTCCCTGAAAGGACTCCCATGACCATGCCGGTCATGGATCCTATGAAGAATCCGTTGGTGGCGCCCACCACGGCACCTGCCATAGTGCCCACCTGCATGCCTATGGTCATGCCAATCAGCATGCCCATCATGTGGGAAATATTGGCATAAATGAAGGAACGCAGATAGCCAATCGTGGTAATGAGTGCGGCTGCTGTCAGGTCAAGATAGAAAAACCACCACAGATAGCGGTTGGCAAAAGTGGTGTCATGAAAAAAGATCTCATAGGCCAGCATCTGCAGAAACATGACGGCCAGCGTAGATAAGGCGGTTTCTGTCAGGATGATTTTGAGGAAGCGTCGACTCTCCTGACGTATCTCCGTGCATTTGGAGGCTGGAGGACTGTGATCCTTGGTGTTGGACATATGCTGTGTAACGCCTGCGCTGGTCTGGGTAACATCCAGCAGTTTTTCACCATTCATGCTGACGGATACCAGGCGTCCGTCACTGGAAAGCTCAAGTGTGAAATGACTGTTACCGCTGTGAGGAGATTCCGCTGTGTGGCAATGGGATTCTTCGTTCATG
>JBEBBU010000176.1:0-3323 GCA_041158225.1 Pseudomonadota bacterium
AGGGTGGTGGCTATGGTGCGGGGGGTGGTCTTGGCGGTAGCGGCGATGGCAACAACGATCCGGCACTGGATGACCCCAGCAGTCCTTTGGCTAAGCGCGTGATCTATTTTGGTTACGACAGCAGTGAAGTTCTGCCGGAATATGTTAGCGTCATCAATACCCACGCTGCTTATCTGGCGTCTCATGGCGGAGCGCATATCGTGCTGGAAGGACATTGCGACGATCGTGGCTCTCCCGAGTACAACATCGCCCTTGGTGAGCAGCGTGCCAAGTCGGTATCCAGCATGATGACGCTTCAGGGTGCTAGTGCCTCGCAGATTCAGGTGGTGAGTTATGGTGAGGAAAAGCCTGCAGTCCAGGGTGGTGATGAAAGCACCTGGCAGCAGAACCGTCGCGTTGAAATTGCCTATCCGAAAAACTGATGAAACGACTGCTTCAGACAGCTTCCCTGTGTTTAATGGGCGCCACATCGACAGCGTATGCGCTGGAGGATGATTACGGCTATGGTGCAGGTACCGGCTATGCAGCCCAGACACTGGATGAACGCGTCGCCAGACTGGAAAAAAAGATCTCCGGACAGGGCATGGTTGAGATGGTCACCCGTCTTGACCGGATGCAGTCCGAGATTTCAAAACTTCATGGCAAAATGGAAGAACTGCAGCATCATATCGACAATCTGCAGAAACAGCAGCAGACCATGGTCAGTGACATGGAGCAGCGCCTGTCACAGGGGCAGGCGGGCGGCTCTGCTGTTGGCAGTGATGTGACTGCAGATGGCAGTATGGAGCCGGCCAGCCATACCACCTCAACGGTCACGGCTGCTGCTGCGGCATCTTCAACGGCAGCTGAGGGTGGTGATGTCGCAAGACAGGCCGCATACCAGAAGGGTTTTGCCCTGCTCAAGGATGGAAAATATGATGAATCCATCAAGGAGTTCAAGGCATTTATCCAGAAATATCCCAAAGGAGAGTATGCGGATACATCGCTATACTGGCTGGGTGAGGCTCAGTATGTGAACCGCGACTTTGCGGGAGCCAGGGATACCTTCCATAAACTGATGAAGGATTTTCCCCAGAACAGTAAAGTAGCGGATGCGCAGCTTAAACTGGGTTACATCGAATACGATCTCGGCGACATGGCCAAGGCCAGAGATGCCCTCAATGAGGTTGTCAAGCGTTATCCGAGCAGCAATGCCGCGCGCCTCGCCGAGAAGCGCCTGGAAAAAATCAAGACAGAAAAACACTGACGTGTTGGACCAGGAGAGCCAGGCTGTGGTGCCGGCATCGGCAGGCAGCCTGAAAATTAGCGAAATCTTTCACTCTCTGCAGGGGGAAACCCGTACTGTGGGTATACCTACGGTATTTGTCCGTCTGACAGGTTGCCCCTTGCGCTGTCATTACTGTGATACCACCCATGCTTTCAGTGGGGGACAGCGCTGGACTCTGGAAGCGATCCGGGACGAAGTCAGACGTTATCCCGTGCGTCATGTGACTGTGACGGGTGGCGAGCCACTGGCTCAGCCTGCCTGTCTTGATCTGCTACGCATGCTGGCAGATGAGGGCTATGAAGTTTCACTTGAGACCAGTGGTGCTTTTCCGGTGGATCAGGTCGACAGTCGCGTCGTACGGGTCTTTGACCTGAAGACACCTGACTCCGGTGAAGTACATCGTAACCGGCTGGATCAGTTACCTTTGCTGACCATGCGCGATCAGGTCAAGTTTGTGATCATGAGCGAGGCTGACTACGCCTGGGCAGTTGCTGTCTGTCAGGAATATGATCTGCCATCGCACTGTGAAGTGCTGTTTTCTGCGGCGGAGGGCTGGCTGGCCGGTCGGCCACTGGCGGAATGGATACTGCGTGACGGGTTGCCCGTGCGTTTTCAGATACAGTTACACAAGATTCTCTGGGGAGATGAAACAGGTCGATGAGCAGGCAGGCTGTGGTATTGCTTTCAGGGGGGTTGGATTCCGCCACGACACTGGCCATGGCCAGAGCGGCAGGCTTTGACTGTCATACGCTGAGCTTTGACTATGGACAGCGCCATGTATCCGAGTTGCGCGCAGCGGCACGCCTGTCGCAGCATCTGGGGGCGGTTGAGCACAAGGTCATCCGTATCGGACTGGATGCCATTGGTGGTTCGGCGCTGACCGATGAGGCCATTGCTGTACCGGATACCCCTGGCGCGGGTATCCCTGTCACTTATGTGCCTGCCAGAAATACGGTATTCCTGGCGTTTGCCCTTGGCTGGGCCGAGGTGCTGGGTGCGGTTGACCTGTTTATAGGGGTCAATGCCGTGGATTATTCGGGCTATCCTGACTGCCGTCCTGCTTTCATTGAAGCCTTTCGTGAACTGGCACAACTGGCAACCAAAGCGGGTATTGAAGGGGCGCGTTTCCAGATTCATACGCCCCTGATGACGCTGGGCAAGGACGATATCATCCGCAAGGGTACGGCGCTTGGCGTGGATTACAGTCTGACGGTATCCTGTTACTCGGCCGATGCCGAGGGCAGGGCGTGCGGCGTGTGTGATTCCTGCCGTCTGCGTAGCAAGGGGTTCACCGATGCGGGCCTTGAGGATCCTACGCCTTATTTCTGACGCACATCATCAGGGTGTTTGCCCTGAATGTAATAGGCAAAGGCAATCACTTCGGCCACAGCAAGATAGAGGCCGCGCGGTATCTCGGTTTCTACTGGCACATTGGCCAGAATCCTGACCAGATCCGGGCTGGTGTGGAGGGGTACCTGATGCTGTTCTGCCAGCTGGATAATGTCTTCGGCCAGTTTGCCACGGCCTGTGGCGACCACTCTTGGTGCCCTTTTGCCGTCGTAGTGCAGGGCAACCGCCATATCCCTCGGGTTATAAAGATCGCTCATGCGCGTTCATCAATCAGTGAGCGCCCTAAACCAGCGGGTCCTGCTACATGGTTGTGGTCAACCGGTGAGGGTGATCCCTGCATGGCTTTGAGGCTGCGTACATCCAGCCCAGCCTGAACCAGCCTGGCTTTCAGGGTCTCCAGATGATTGTTAACCAGCGCGGAGGTTGCCGCCAGCTGGCTCCAGAGCACGGCATCCACCCGGTCCCCACTCAGTACCAGCTGGCCATGGAGAGGGCCAAGTCCAGGCGGGTCGAGTCTTATGTCGATGCGCCATGTGGGAGGCAGGGCAGCCTGCTCTGGCGTGTTCTGACGTTCGCGCTGGATTTCCAGCTGCATGGTCTGCGGTTGTCCCTGGGGATCGCGGTAAGGGATATCCATGCGCCAGACCTGGCTATTATCATTCGTCGAGGTCTGGGAGTGGATCTGGTGCATGACCAGTTGCGCCAG
>JBEBBU010000177.1:0-7644 GCA_041158225.1 Pseudomonadota bacterium
CCAATACTCTATCCAACTGAGCTACGGGCGCGTTGAGACGACCAATAATACAGAATCAGGGCACATTAAGCAACGCCAAAGCGGTCAACTGCCAAGCAGATTCCTGATCTGTGCAATCGCATCCCGCGCTCTCGCCTGCTTTTCCTCGGCAGGGAGCGGGTTTTTCTGCGGCCACTCCAGATCTTCTTCCGGCAATTCGGACAGGAAGCGACTGGGATCACAGCGCACCAGCTCACCATAGCGTTTGCGATGGGTGCAGAAACTCATCACCAGATGTCTGCGTGCGCGGGTAATACCCACATAGGCCAGTCGCCTTTCCTCCTCAATATCGCCCTGTTCAATACTGTTCTGATGGGGAAGAAGATTCTCCTCCATCCCCACCAGATAAACGACAGGAAACTCCAGTCCCTTGGCTGCATGCAGGGTCATCAGGCTGACCCGGTCACCGACATCATCCTCCTGCTGACGATCCAGAATATCCAGCAACTGAGCCCTTGCCAGTGTTTCAGCGAGACTCCGTGACTCACCCTCCTGAACCGTGGACAGTTTGCGCAACCATGACAGAAGCTCAGTCACATTGGCCTGTTTGCGCTCAAAAGACTTGTCAGAACTGGCGTTCTCCCTCATCCAGCCTTCATAGTCAATCTGCTCCAGCAAAGCGGCCACCACTTCAAACGGATCGTTTTTTTCAGCCTGTACCGCCGCCCTGCTGATCCCCTGAACAAAGTTCTGCAGGCGCTGGATACTGACTGCCGGCAATTCTTCAGCCAGCCCCAGCTCACTGCAGGCATCCATCAGACTGACCTGCCGGCGCTGGGCATACTGCCCGAGTTTTTCCAGCGTGGCAGGCCCTATCTCCCGACGTGGCACATTAATGATGCGCAAAAAGGCAGCATCATCCTGATGATTTACCATCAGCCGCATATAAGCCATCACATCCTTGACTTCGGTATAGGCAAAGAAAGACATTCCACCACTGATATGATAGGGAATACTGTTCTCGCGTAAGGCCTGCTCAAACAGCCTGGACTGATGGTTTCCCCTATAAAGGATGGCATATTCACCATGATCCCCTCCCCGGCGAAAGCGCTGGTGCACGATATCTGCTGCCACCTGTCTCGCCTCTGCCAGTTCGTCCTTGTGCTGCATCACGCGGATGGGATCGCCAGGCCCCATGGCACTCCAGAGACGCTTCTCGAAAACATGGGGATTATGGGCAATAAGCTGGTTGGCCGCCTTGAGGATGCGCCCCATGGAACGGTAATTCTGCTCCAGCTTGATGACTTTGAGTCGCGGGTAATCCTGCTGCAACTGCACCAGATTTTCCGGTTGGGCGCCGCGCCAGGCATAAATGGACTGGTCATCATCCCCAACCACGGTAAGACGCCCTAACCCGCCTGCCAGCAGGCGGATCAACTCATACTGGGTCTGGTTGGTATCCTGATATTCATCAACCAGCAGATAACGCACCTTTTCCTGCCAGCGCTGCCTCACTTCGGCATCCTGCTTCAGCAATAGCACAGGCAGCAGGATCAGGTCATCAAAATCCATGGCATTACAGGCTTTCATATGACTCTGGTAGCGGGTATACAGGGCAACAACAGAGATATCATCCCCACTTGCCTGCTGAAGGGCAGCCTCTGGTGGCAGGAATCGGTTTTTCCAGCGGCCAATCAGTTGGGCGTAATGTTCAACACCATCACTACTCAGAGAACCTGCTTCATCAGTGTGCCGGACCAGTTCCTTGAGCAGCATCAGCTTATCCTGCTCATCCAGAATGGTGATATTGGCTTTATACCCCAGTGCCTTGTATTCCCGTCTTACCAGATTAAGACCAAATGCATGAAAAGTCGCTACGGTCAGGCCACGCGACTCACTGTCAGTGAGCATCCGGCTGACTCGTGTTTTCATTTCACGCGCGGCCTTGTTGGTAAAGGTCACCGCCACAATATGTCTGGCCGGGGTTCCATGTCTGACCAGATAAGCCACTTTTTCACTGATGACACGTGTCTTGCCGCTACCAGCCCCGGCAATGACCAGCAGGGGATGGTCGACGGTAATGACAGCCTGATGCTGCTGTGGGTTAAGTGTCTGACTCATAACAATGGCTTCCGGTATATCATGGCTTCGGCAATATGGTTTTGCATGACGGTTTCACTTGCAGCAAGGTCTGCAATCGTTCTGGCCAGCCTGAGGAGACGATGGCAGGCACGGTGGGACAGCGACCAGACATGGGCTGCCTGCTCCAGCAGACCACGTGCGCTGCTATCCAGTATGCAACAGGTACGCATATCCTTCATGGTCATCCATGCGTTCGGACAGCCTGAGCGTTTTAATGCCAGTGCTCTTGCCGCATCCACCCGACCGGCGATATCAACACTTGTATCTGAAGATGGCTCGACTTCCAGAGCAAGCGGATCAGACTGCCTCGAGACATGAATAAACATGTCAAACCTGTCCAGCAGAGGACCTGACAGGCGTCCTCTGTAACGCTGGATCTGCAGGATCGTGCAGCGGCATTGATCACCCTCACCTGCATAACCGCAAGGACAGGGATTCATGGCAGCAATCAGCTGAAATCTTGCTGGAAACTCGATTTTTGATGAAACCCTGGCAAGACTGATGCTGCCTGTTTCCAGTGGCTCACGCAAAGACTCGAGCACAGTTCGTCCAAACTCGGGCAATTCATCCAGAAACAGCACACCACCATGGGCCAGTGAAATCTCACCAGGCACCACAGGATGCCCTCCCCCAACCACAGCCCCCATGGACGCAGTATGGTGCGGCGCCCTGAAAGGCGGCCTGCGCCAGACATCAGCACATGGCAACTGTCCGGCAAGCGATGCAATGGCGGCAACTTCAAGCGCTTCTGCTTCATCCAGTGGCGGCAATATACTCTGGATGCGGCGGGCCAGCATGGATTTGCCCGTGCCCGGAGGGCCTTCCATCAAGACGTTATGCTGCCCTGCGGCAGCAATTTCCAGTGCGCGCTTGATCTGGTAGTGGCCATGGACATCCTGAAAATCAGGAAGGCCAGCCGGAATGACAGCCCGCATCCCCAAGGAAACACTATGTGTGCTCAGTAAGGATTTTCTGGCAAGATGGGCGGTCACCTCAAGCAGATGCGTCGCTGATATAATCCGGGCACCCGGCACCATGGCCGCTTCATCAAGATTGGCACCGGGCACAATCACGGCATGATCATCCCTTACGGCAGCCATGACCATGGGCAGAAGTCCACTGACTGCACAGATGGCTCCACCCAGCGAAAGCTCCCCCATGCATTCCACACCTGCCAGCAGCTGTCCGGAGATCTGTCCCGATGCGATGAGTATCCCCAGCGCAATGGGAAGATCCAGCCCGCCTCCATGCTTCGGTAATTCGGCTGGGGCCAGATTCACAGTGATACGCTGCGCCGGAAACTCAAACCCTGCATGCAGCAACGCACTTCTGACCCTATCCCGACTCTCCCTGACAGCCGCTTCCGGAAGACCCACCAGACTGAACTGGGGCAGCCCATTACAGATATGCACCTCGACGGTTACCAGAGGTGCCTGCAATCCCTGATGTCCTCTGGTCAGGATGGCAGCCAGTGACACGGCTGTTCCCCGACAGACTTACGTTGTTCAGTGGCGGGATTCCTGTTCCATCGACTGGATACGGGCTTCAAGTTCAGCCAGTTTGAGTCGGGTTCGTTCCAGCACTGCCCCCTGTACATCGAACTCCTCCCTGCTGACCAGATTCAGTTTTGTCATGGCTCCCTGCAAGATAGCATAGAAGTTTTTCTCCAGTTCGCCACGCATGCCAAATGCCTGATCAGGTACGACCTCCACCAGTCGCCGACTCAGATCGTTGATGATTCCATGACTGCTCAAAGTTCTTCTCCTTTATGAATGACGTTAGTCATATAGCGCGGACAAGGATATAGGCTCACCGGAGTATCGTCCATCGATCATTTTGCACCACAACAGGGCAAAACTACACATCCATATCACCATCCACCTAATGCCCCATCCCGCCTCAGTTTCAATAAAAACATAGCAAATACAATCTATTAAACCATAAAAATATCACTGGCACGGCTACTGCTTTAGCAATCACAGTTATCCAGAATTATCTGCAACATCAAGGAGAGAGCCATGAAGTTTGTCACCGCAATACTCAAGCCGTTCAAGCTGGACGATGTGCGCGATGCCCTGTCAGAGGTTGGGGTTTCCGGCATCACAGTTACTGAAGTCAAAGGCTTTGGGCGCCAGAAAGGCCATACCGAACTCTACCGGGGTGCCGAGTATGTTGTCGATTTCCTGCCCAAAGTCAAACTGGAGGTTGCGATCTCTGATGACAGGCTTGAGGCAGCGATTGATGCCATCACCCGGACAGCCAATACCGGAAAAATCGGCGATGGCAAAATCTTCGTCATGGATCTGGAACAGACCATCCGCATCCGTACCGGTGAAACCGGTCCAGAAGCGCTCTGATGGCAAAGGAGACAATGTCATGAAAACCAGATATTCCCTCTTATTGTTGTTGACTCTCGCTTACGCACTGCCAGCAGCAGCCGATACTCCCGTACCCAACAAGGGTGATACAGCCTGGGTACTGGTATCGGCGCTACTGGTCACGCTTATGGTTTTACCGGGACTTGCCCTTTTTTATGGCGGCATGGTTCGTGCGAAAAATATTCTTTCGGTACTGATGCAGGTCTTTGTCGTTTTCTGCATCGCTGGCGTACTCTGGGCCATCTATGGCTACAGTCTTGCCTTCACCGAAGGCAATGCTTTCATTGGTGGATTCAGCAAACTGTTCCTCAAGGGTGTCACACCGGACTCAGCGGCTGCCACCTTCAGCAAAGGCGTCGTCATTCCTGAATATGTCTATGTGGCATTCCAGCTGACATTTGCGGGTATCACCCCCGCTCTGATTGTAGGCGCCTTCGCTGAACGTATCCGCTTCAGTGCACTGCTGATATTCATACTCATATGGTTTACCTTTGCCTATCTGCCTATCGCCCACATGGTCTGGTACTGGGCTGGCCCCGATGCCTATACCGATGCTGCAGCGGGCGAACTGGCTGCTGCGACAGCAGGTCTGCTCTTCCAGAAAGGCGCCCTTGATTTTGCGGGAGGTACCGTTGTACACATCAATGCCGGCATAGCTGGCCTGGTGGGCTGCCTTATCATTGGCAGAAGACTGGGTTACCGTCGTGAATCCATGGCCCCACACAGCGTCCCCATGACCATGATAGGGGCATCGCTGCTATGGGTTGGCTGGTTTGGTTTCAATGCGGGATCCAATCTGGAAGCCAACGGTGTCGCCGGCATGGTCTTCATCAACACCATGCTGGCTACGGCAGCAGCAACACTGGCATGGATGGGTGTTGAATGGCTGGCACGCGACAAACCCAGCATGCTTGGCGCGGCATCCGGCGCCATCGCCGGTCTGGTCGCGATTACACCGGCCTGCGGTTTTGTGGGGCCGATGGGAAGTCTGGTACTGGGACTTGTAGCAGGCGCCATCTGTTTCTGGTCGGTCACCAGCCTGAAAAATATTCTGGGCTACGATGACTCACTGGATGTCTTTGGCGTACATGGTGTAGGCGGCATCATTGGTGCGATTGGTACTGGCATTTTTGCTTCACCTGATCTTGGTGGCACCGGTGTTTATGACTATGTTGCCAATGCAGTTGGCAGCTACGACATGCTGGCCCAGATCAAGAGCCAAGCCACTGGCGTGGGTATCACCATCATCTGGACAGCCATTGTATCGCTCGTGGCTTACCGGATAGCCGATATGCTGGTTGGCCTGCGCGTCAGCGAGGAAATGGAGAGGGAAGGTCTGGATATTGCCGAACACGGTGAAACGGCCTATCACATCTAATCCCCGGCATGGAAAGAGGGAGGGCCACCTGTCTGGTGCCCCTCCCCTTTTTTCAGGGCGTGCTTTTATACAGGGCGTAAGCACCAAAGCGCATCTGATGAGGGCGCCCCAGTTTTTCAGCTGTGAAGTCAATGGCAAACACAGGCGATAACGCCTTGCCATCCCAATGGAACAGCTTCAGGTACTGCTCATTGTCAGCCCCTTTCTTATCCCAGTTGGCCAGCAGCGATGAGGTGTAATACAGACGCGTACCATCCCAGCTTGAAGACACCATATTGATCTGGCTGCCTATGTGCTTTTCATAGATCTGCACCGGCTTCTCCGGATGACTGATATCAAACGCCCGGGTGTTACCATCCATGAAGGTATTGACCCACAGCAGCTTGTCGTCATTGGAAATTGAGATATCCACCGGTAAAGGCACTTTGGCTGGATCGCCTATATCCGCAACCGCCCCTGCCTGCCATTCACCCTTTTCATCTTCATGAATCAGCCATATTTTGGAAGTCAGTGCCGTTGTAGTAAAACAGTAGTTATGGGACTCCCCCCATGCACAGCGGATTTCCAGCGGCGCACCCGGAACATCGAATACCTTTCTGGGTTGCAGGGTATGCATGTCCCAGGTCACGACAGTATTGCCGAAATGCTTCATGGCTTCGCCATCCTGCAACATCTTGCCGAAATCCATCATGTAGTTGTTCCAGCCAGTAAAACTGGAAGTCACCAGCAGATTTTTTCTGGGAAGCGCACGCACGTCGTAATTATAGCCATCGGCAAACTGACCGGTCTTGAGCGCTCCCTGAAGATCAGCGTCTGCTGGCATCCAGTGCGTTGCTACATACTGACCCTCATTGGTGTATTCCACCAGTGCAGTCTTGCCGCCATGATCCCTATGATTGGAAAGGCCGGTAATGATCATGCGTCCTGGCAGCGCATACATGGTGTGGGGGCCCACCACGCCGCCACTTTTAGCCACAAAATCTTCTATGGTCTTGACCAGTTTTGGCTGTGATGGATCAGATTTCACATCAAAGATGAAGATTTTCGATGTATCCAGTCCACCTGCCCAGAGATATTGCCTGTCATCGGTAAAATCTGAATGATGCGCTTCATTGCGTCCACCGACAGAAAGGGTATGGATAACCTTGCCGAAACGGGGAGACTGAGGATTGACATCAACCGTGACCAGTTTATCCTGGGCATCACCAAGTCCTTCCACGCCCAGCGTCCATACATAGACGAAGTCCTCCTGCCCAGTAATTTTTTTCATGTAGGGAGAAGCACATGTTTCATCTGCCTGGATATTGAAAGGCAGTGCCTGCATGAGACCAAGCATCACCCCAACACCATATGCACGCATCCGTGGACGCACACGCATCCATGCCCTGTCCTGATTTTTCATCTGGCAACACTCCTCTGCACAAGCATGCTCACGCATCCTGTCTGTCCGGTCATTAAGAAGAACGCATACTAGACGACCGGTCTGGTGCTTGGCAAGTTACCGCGGAGCTACACAGGCAAATTTTTCGTCGGAGCCAGTTTCCCCAGTAAGAAATATCAAGGGCAAATGGCCAGAGAAGCGGGGAGAGATGGACGGCCACATCCATCTCTTAAAGGCCGAACCATCTGCTTTGATCAGCCACTGATATGATCAAGGTTCTTCAGTTTGGCAATCGCAGTAGATCGTATCGCATTTATTTTATCCTGGGTTAGCAGTCTTACACCCTGATAGGTTGCATACAGATCACTCTCCTGCCTGGCGTTAAG
>JBEBBU010000178.1:0-6590 GCA_041158225.1 Pseudomonadota bacterium
GATGCTGTTACGGGTACTCCAGTCCGCATCCAGCCAGTTAGAATAAAACACCGGAGTTTTATCGGCTGACCGGACAGCGAAGCGGCTGGTTTCAGGCTTACGTGACATGGCAGAAGCGTCAGCGGCATCAAAGGCCTGTCGGGTGACACCATCACTGAAATAGCCAGCTGTTGCCAGCCGCCCTTTGTTGCCATTGCCCGTGTGACAGGAACCGCAGTCCGGTTGATCATACCAGTCCACACGTTTCTGGAAGCCTTCCGGCCCTGTCTTTGGCTTGTTTGCCTCAGCACCTACCGCCATCATGTCACCATGACAGTCGGCACAGACCAGCCCCGCTGTAGCATGTCGGTCACGGTAGGTCTGTTCACGATGACCTGAATGACACATCTGGCAGTTCATGTCATCCGGCAGTTTTTTGCCCTTGCTATCAACAACTGGGAACAGCGAGTTGGGGTTGACACCTCTGGCAGAATCCCAGCGCAGCGGGCGCCCAGTGACATCGCGCAGGATTTTTCCGTGATCACTGGGATCCAGCTGTAACTGGCCATGGAAAGCGTGCAGTGATTTGGAGAAGTTGGGATAAAACGCATCATCCCCATGCTTCTGTCCGGGGTTGGTATAAACCTGCGATGCAATATCATAATTCATCATGGAACCATGGCAATTGGTACAGGCAGAGGGCGCATCCCCATCTGTTTTGCCAGCATTTTCATGTCCTGCCTGAAAAAGCACCCCGGTCATATTGTCATGATTGTAAACGGCATCATAAAACTCATGAATACCCGTGATATTCAGGAGCGCCGCATATTCCTGATCAAAGATATCCTGACTGGGCATGCCGTTACGATCGACAGCATCAGCAAATCTTGGAGGATGAAACTCCTTGGAGCAGGTTCTTACAAATGGCGGGCAATGTGAATATTCAGAACTGGAATGATAAGCAGCCTTGTACTGGCTCCAGTCGAGTCTGTCATTCGCTGCAATCTTGCCCTTGGCATGGCATCCACGGCAGTGAAGATCCTTCGACGAAGTAACTGTAGCATCCACGGAAGCTTTTTTGTCTGATTCAGACCGGCTTTTGGCCTCAACGCGGAACAGGGGGTAAGGATTAACCCTGCCGCTATCATCAATGTCAGTCACAGGAATATTTCTGGCAGTATGCCAACCAAGACTGGAAAAGTAGGTCGTGAAATCCTGAGCCTTATTGGCAGCATAAGGCTGATCCCGACCGGGCATATAGCGCCCATGATCATCAGCGTAAGGAACCGGAGGAGGCGTCGAACCTGGGAATGTCCACCAGGGATTGACTGGATTACCTATCCTGAGACCTTCATCAGGACGAATGGTAAAATCGCCTTCCATACCCCATACCCACCAAGCCATGAGGTAGTAATAATTGAGACTCTGGTAGCCTGGCAGTTTTTCACTGTCAGCGCGTCCGGTCTAGGTTTCCCACACATCGGTTTTTCTGATGGTACTCCCCATCAAAGGGGCAGGCACCTGAGGATCAGCGCTGACAGGATAGTTCTGACTGGTTGTATTGATTGATCCCGCACCAACAGGATCATCGGGATTACTGGAAGAGCGATAGGTCAGACTGACATCATTGCCAGACTGAATGGCAGGCAACCTGCCCTTTCGGATTACCTGTGCATTCAGCGTATTAAATGGGCCATAGCTCATGGGCGCATGGATGCGGGGCGTAAAGCGGGCATCGGTATTGGCCAGCATGGTGTAGTCAGGAAACGGCAGCACCACCAGATCACCGTCCTTGCCATTCAGTGCACTGGCATCCTGGGGGGCAGTCTTGACAGACTCTGCGGCTAGAGAGGCGATGGCAGGTGGCGCCACTGGCGGTGATCCCACCAGCACATCCACGCTGTCTTCACAATAGCGCCCTTTCTTGTCCCTTGCCATGAAGCGGACGCGGTAACTGCTATTGTCGCGATCAAAACTCACGCTGGTTGATTTCGTGTGAGGATGGACAAATCGGTTAAGTTCCTGCGCATCAGACACATCCTGCCCCATGGAACCACCGGCAAAATCCCAGTCAAGGACCAGCGGCCTAGCAGCATTATCCTTAAGGAGCGTACTTGCCTGAAAAGTGACTGGCTGATGCGCCTGAACCGAAACGCCACTCTGGGGCGTGGTTATCTGGCAGACCGGTTGTAAACCACAGTCCGTTCCAGGTGCTGCCGCGATGGTTTTTGCAAAACTGGCACCTGGGATTCTGACCCTGACCTGACAGAGTTGGGCTTTATCCGCCACATTGAGACTGAAACTGAACTGTCGGCTACTGTCAGTGCGGGCTGACGCCAGCAGTGTACCGGTATTGCTGACTATCTCAAGAGGCTGATGAGTACCCGCAGCAGTGTAACGTCCTTTGACTGTCAACAGGCTGGTACTTCCGTTGTAACTCGCGGTTGAAACAATCACGACAGGTTTCACGATGACAGCCTTGCCGACTGCGGCCTGCGCCTGATGCATAACCACCATGACGGTCATGGCAAATGAAATAGCCAGAAGGCGACACAGCATCCCGCTTCGTAATATTGTCATTATTATCTGTTCCTGTTCCTGACGTTAGCGCCAGCCTGATTAGCCTGAGACGCCCCAAAACCAGCGCCGCCATGAAATTAGCAAAAACCAAGCCATCAACAGGCGCCCTGACGCATCTATCATTCAAATCTACAGATTCATCTGGCCAGGCATCAGTCGCGTCATTTGACACACCTACCGCGCCATATAACACAACCCCATGAGAAAAAAGAGGAAATTTCAATTAAGCCATAATTTCACCTTCAGATTTCTGAGGGCAGGCCGCTAAATAATCCTGTGAAGGACTGGCAACGAATCAGGTGTCGTCCTGCGCAAAACAAGAAAAACACCTACCGCAGGAGTCATTGAAAATGAAGAGCGCCCGACAGAACCATTCTCCAGTCCTTGCATCCATCCGTGATTTCAATCATGAGGCAACACCCCCCTGCAGCATGAAAGCCATTCCACTTGGAGTCCTGGCCATGCTGGGACTGCTGAACGGCACCTGCCATGCTAAAGAGGCACTGACCGGTTATGACGAGCAGACCAATGGAGCTGTCAGTCAGGAGCGTTACCAGCTTGGTTTTGAACAGTTTAACGATGTGGAAACACCCGCCACAGGCCTTGGCCCGGTGTTCAATGACTCGTCCTGCGTAGCCTGCCATCATGACACCGCCACTGGCGCCAGCAGTCAGATCAAGGCTGTCCGGGCAGGTATCTGGGACGGCAAGAATTTTATGGATCCGCCAGGAGGCTCACTGATTCTGGCCCGCGCTCTTGCCAGGGAAATCAAACCGGTGATACCAGCGAATGCCAATGTGAAAGCCCTGAGAAGCTCGCTGAGCGCGCTGGGGGATGGCTATATTGAGGCCGTTGCCGATGAGACCCTGATTGCCATTGCCAACCAGCAACCTGCCCTTTCCAATAAACAGATCCGTGGTGAGTACGTCATGGTCGGCGTGCTGGAAACATCGGGCGTACAGGAAGTCGGACGTTTTGGCTGGAAATCCCAGCACTCCAGCGTACTGTCCTTCTCTGCCGATGCCTATCGCAATGAAATGGGCATCACCACTCCGCTGATCCCTGATGAAGCGACCTCCAATGGCAGGTCGGTAGAAAAATATAATGTGATTAATCGTGTGCCTTCTCCCAATGAATCCGGCAATGATCAGGTCGAACTGCTGGCTGATTTCATCCGCGCCACCAAGGCACCTCCTAGAACACGACCAGTGACGGCCCCCACGCCACTGACAGCAGCCCTGAAAGCTGGATCTGGCAAAAATGTCCGCCTGCCTGCGCTACCCGCCAGAACCGGCGAAGATATTTTCAACGCTACCGGCTGTAACATCTGCCATGTACCCTCCATCACCACGGCACCGGCTGGTACCGCTCTGCACGGTGGGACTTATGTCATACCCCCTGCATTAGGCGAAGTTACCTTCCATCCCTATAGTGATTTTCTGCTACACGATGTCGGCACTGGCGATGGCATCGTCCAGAATGGTCCGCAGTCCACCCGCAACAAGCTACGCACCATGCCACTCTGGGGTCTCGGAAGGCGTCATTCCTTCATCCATGATGGCAGCGAAACCAGCCTCGAAAAGGCGGTACTGCGTCATAAGGGCGAAGCTGCAGGCGTCACCAAGAACTACCAGAAACTGACCGTTCAGGATAAAAAGAGCCTGCTGGACTTCCTTGGCTCCCTGTAAACGTCAGCCTTTGACTTCATCCCGGATCACAACTTCATAATGCCCGCCAGCCTTGATTTTCAGCGGCTCACTCAGCCCCTGAAGATCACCCGGGCTGGCCTTGGCCTGACCTGAACGGGAAACCCTGGCGCCAATCACCAGCGGACTGAACGAGCGGATGTCCATGCCAGGCGCCATAGCCATGGTATCGTCCAGTCTGACGCTGACAGGAAGATCGCCAGCCTTCCTGCGGACGATCGCAAGAGGCATGGGAGGACCACTGGCAGCACGCGCAAAAATGAACAGGGTATCTTCCGGGCGCATACGGGCCTTCAGACGGTCATCCAGACGCACACTGACCTCAATGCTCAACTGCGCTACTGGCTTGTCCTGACCGGCCGGTCCGGCTTTCGCCGTCTCATGCGCAGGAACCGGCATGGGTAAACCCTGGATCTTGGCTATATAGGTTTCGATGCGGAAATGATCATCGCCATCTACCGGCAACTGCGCCTGTAACTTACGCCATTGCACCACGGCATCAGCGATGCGTTTCTGCTGCACAGCCAGCATGCCGCTAAGCCAGAGTGCATCCTGATGCCCGGGATGCTGCTGCAGCACTTCTGCAATCAGTGCTTCAGGCTTACCACTCAGATTGCCTTCATGGGCTTCAGCCCAGGCATCGGCATAGCCAATCCGGATATCCGGATTGGCAGGATCCAGACGCATGGCCTGCTCAAGTGCCGGTAGCGCTTCCTGAAAACGCCCCGTCATCATCAGCGATCGGGCCAGTAGCAGCCAGCCATCCAGATCATCAGGCCGGGATGCCAGCTTCGTCCTGAGATCGGCAAGTTGCCGATCCATTTCATGATTGACGACCTGTGCCGACTCATCTGCAGACAGTCCGGCATGATAACTGGCAAGATCAGGACGTCCCAGCGATGCATAAAGCCCAACCCCAGTCAGCAGCAGTACCGGCATACCCCACTGCAGCCAGCGGCTCTGCATCCGGCCTGAAGCGTCAGCATGGTGTATGGGTTGCTGCCGTGACCCTTCCAGAGCGTCCAGAAGCTCACGTTCCATTTCATCACGCAGACCATCATGCTCATGTTCGGGCGTATGCTCCAGCAACTCATCAATACGCTGCCGGTGCAGGTCGAGATTCAACTGGCCACGACTGGTCACCTGCATCTCATTTTGCTTCTTCCGCGTCCTGAGCAGCGGCAGCCACATGAGCAGGCCAAGCAGCACAACCACCAATGCTGCCAGATAGAACTCCATCATCACTGATCCTTGTACTGTTCCCGGAGACGCCTCAGCCGGGCTGTCTCCTCTTCATTCATGAGGCGTTGACCATTGCGGGCGCGTCGCGACCGGCCAATGCGGTAAAGCACATAGAGGGCTAACACCACCATGACCAGAGGTCCAAACCACAGTAGCAAGGTCATCCCTCTTACTGGTGGACGATACAGGACAAAATCTCCGTAACGCTCCACCAGAAACTGGCTCGCCTGCTCCCTGGTCTGGCCGGATTCAATAATCCGGTAAACCTCATCCCTGAGATCGCGGGCCAGATCGGCATCAGAATCGGCCAGCGACTGGTTCTGGCACACCAGACAGCGCAGATCACGCACCAGCTCCTCATAAGCCTGCGCCTTGGCCGGATCGTCAAACGACCTGACTTCAACAGCAGCAGCAAACTGCGTGACGGCCAGCCATAGCGGCATCATCCAGAACCAGGGTCTCATGGCGCCTCCGCCTGCAGCTGTCGTATCAGTGGCAGCAGGGTGCCTTCCAGTACGGACTCGGTGATCGGACCGATCTGCTTGTAGCGGATAACTCCCTTCCTGTCGACGACAAAGGTCTCGGGTACACCATAGACACCCAGTTCAATACCCGTCTTGCCTTCGGCATCAAAAACACTATAGCGGTAGGGATTACCCAGACGTGCCAGCCAGTCCATGGCTGCATCGCGCTCATCCTTGTAATTGAGACCCACGATACTGACCAGCTTGCGACCAGCCAGCGCTACCAGCAGGGCATGCTCCTGCCTGCAGGCCACACACCAGGATGACCAGACATTAAACAGCGTGACCTCACCCCTGAAATCTTCCTGACTGACCAGACGCTCTGGCGTCTGTACCAGCGGCAGGCTGAAAGCAGGTACAGGTTTACCGATCAGGGGAGATGGCACGTTGCGGGGATCAAGCTTCAGGCCAATGGCCAGAAAAAGGCACATCACAAAGAAAATACCCAGCGGTATCATGAAACGCATGCCATCACCCCCCCTGCATGGCTGGAATATTCTGCTTTGGACGGTAGCGCGAATCAGCAACCGCCGCCAGGCCACCCAACGCCATCAGCAAT
>JBEBBU010000179.1:0-3062 GCA_041158225.1 Pseudomonadota bacterium
CGAGACATTACGATTAGTAAGATCGATTGAACCGGAAGCGATGGTGTAGGAGGCCGTCCAGTTTCCACTGCCATCGTTAGTTGCAGTGACTGCGCTACCACCACCAAACTGACTGAAGTCGATAGTGACGCCCGTGATACCCGACTGGTTTTCACCGCTGCTGGTGTTGTTCCATGTTGCGGTAACGATACTGCCAATCTTGTAAGTACCATTGCTGCCCGAACCTGTGGACGTCACACTGATCTTTTCATCAGTAACTGTTGGGACTGCGATGACATCAGTCATGAGACAGGCCTTGATGATTTCAGTGTATGCAACTGAATAGGATGCTTATGGTGTGCTTTACTAAAGGCAGCGTTATTCATGCCAGCATGGATCATCAGCCAGATGCACGCGCCACTGATGCTGTACGGGTTCGCTGGATCCTGGATTCTCTGTCCATCGGCATTAAACCCTGTGCTTTCGAGATCGTGTTCTGTCCAGTCATTAATCTTGGGTTGACTGTTCATGATATTTTCCTTCGATTCAGCACGGAACGGACGATTTCCGATGCTGCCATCATATGATCCTGAAGTATTGCTGCCATTATGGATGGTAAGTCCTAAGTATGATGATTCATCTTGTACCAGCCAATTTCCTGACAGGCAAGCATGCATTTCTTACATTTTCTGACATGGAACCGGTCTGTTCCGGTGAAAAGATTATGTGTTACCAGTTTGGGATGGCTTCTGCTATCAGATAAAGCATTTTTCGCGCCACTGATTGCATATTGGCCTCAGCCAGATGGCAAGGACAAGCCGCAATCCTTGATATTTTGGAGGGATATTGCTGGAAAAGAAGGTATTGGCAAGCAGGGTTGGACGCGAAAATTGCCGCCCAACCTGTGTATCAGGTGCTTGCCTTGGTGTGGTTCAGCAGGAAATACACCAGTGGCACCACGATCAGTGAAAATGCCGTGGAGGCAAAGATGCCAAAGATGAAACTCCAGGCCAGGCCCGCAAAGATGGGATCCAGAGTGATGACGAACGATCCAGCCATCGCCGCAGCTGCTGTCAGAAAGATCGGTCTCAGGCGGGTAGCACCCGCCTTGATGATGGCTTGCTCCCGCGTTTCACCGTCAGCCCGCAGGCGTTCATTGAATTCAATGAGAATGATGGAATTTCGAACCACAATACCCGCCAGGGCAATCATGCCAATCATGCCGGTCGCCGTGAACAGGACCGGATTGGCATAACCTGCAATATCCGTGGTCAACAGGTTGAGTAGCCAGAAGCCGGGCATGATGCCGATGATGGTCAGGGGAATGGCAATCATGATGATGAGCGGCATGCTCATGGAGCCAGTCTGCGCCACCAGCAGTACATAGATCATCAACAGGGCGGCGCCAAAGGCCAACCCAAGATCCCGGAACACATCCACCGTGATTTTCCATTCACCTTCGCCTGCCAGATCCACACTGAAGCCTGATTCAAGCGGATGGCTGGCTTCCAGATCATGCCAGGCCAGCACCGCATCCACAGGCGTGGCGGCAAT
Source organism: Pseudomonadota bacterium (assembly GCA_041158225.1). Classification (GTDB taxonomy): domain Bacteria; phylum Pseudomonadota; class Gammaproteobacteria; order Methylococcales; family Methylococcaceae; genus JBEBBU01. The sequence continues at coordinate 1,534 of JBEBBU010000179.1, forward strand.
CATTTCAGCCGTGACATAGTTGAGCCTTTTCAGGTTCTTGTGGTAAATCGCTGCATCGCGCGGCCTGCTCTCAAGATGGCCAATATCACCAAGGCTGACCCGCTGGCCGTTCAGTCCCCTGACCTCAAGCTTGAGCAGAGATTCCCTTGAACTCGCATCTTCCCGCGCCAGTCGCAGCTTGATCTGCAGTGGCTGATGCTCTGACGGTATCTGCAGACTGCCAGTTTTCAGGTCACCCAGTGCAATCTGCAGTGTATGGGTTACCGCTGCCTGGGTGATACCCAGATGGCCAGCCAGGGTCCTGTCCAGTTCGTAGACCAGTTCTTCCTCAGGCTCATCGACCAGATCATCAATATCCTTGATGCCATGGATGCCGGCGATCTGATCCCGTACCTGTTCGGTGACCTGGTTCAGCTTTGCAATACTGGCATCCAGCGGCCCATAGACTTCCGCCACAAAGGTGGACAGTACCGGTGGCCCCGGTGGTGTTTCCAGTATCTTGATCCTGGCGCCATGACGTGACGCCAGCGCTTCAATATCAGGGCGTATCCTGAGCGCAATTTCATGCGACTGCTGTTTTCTTTCCTGTTTGGGCAGCAGATTGACATGGATTTCGGCCAGATGGCCACCACGGCGCAGATAGTAGTGCCGTACCATGCCATTGAAATCCATGGGGGCTGCGGTGCCGATATAACTCTCAAAGTCAGTGACTTCGTTCAGTCGCCCCAGATAGCGTTCCAAGTCACGCGCCAGTGCATCTGTGGTTTCCAGACTGCTGCCACGTGGCATATCGATGACCAGACGCAGTTCATTCTTGTTATCGTAAGGCAACAGCTTCAGTGGCACGATACGGTAGACGGCGAGCAGGCTGGCACCGATAAAGGCGGCCAGTACCAGCCAGAGAAAGCGTTTGCCGTGGGAAGGATTCTGGATGAGAGGAACGATCATGCGCTGGTAGAGGCGCATGGCCTTGTCATCACCGCCATCATGACCATGCCCGTCGTCTTGTTCATCGTAAATGGGCTTGAGCAGGTAGTAGCTGGCCCATGGCGTCACCGTGAACGCCACCAGCAGCGACATCAGCATGGCGATAGGAACATTGAAGGCCATCGGTGCCATATAAGGCCCCATCATGCCGCTGATATAGAACAGGGGAAGGAAAGACACGATCACGGCCAGAGTGGCGTAGATGGTGGGGGGCCTTACTTCATCCACGGCAGTCAGGGCGGCTTCCAGAGGTGGTTCTTTGCGCATGCGGAAATGGCGGTAAATGTTTTCCACATCGACGATGGGATCATCAACCAGCAGGCCCAGTGCCAGAATCAGTGCAAACAGCGTGACCCGGTTGATGGTATAGCCGCACAGCAGGTCGAACAGCAGGGTGATACCCAGGGTCATGGGGACGGCAATGGCGACGATGAAGGATTCGCGGGTACCCAGACTGAACGCCAGCAGGACGATGATGGTGCCTATGGCAATCCCCAGATGCTTGACCAGTTCATTCACCTTTTCATCGGCGGTTTCACCAT
>JBEBBU010000180.1:0-7778 GCA_041158225.1 Pseudomonadota bacterium
TTTCAACCGTACGCTGCAACAGCACTTCAGTGACATCTATCCCAACACCCAGGTCAGCAGTGACCAGGTCATGGATGCCATGCTGAATGTCATGCGCCAGGAACCAAGGCTGGCCGTATACGCTGCCGGCTAGATGGTCCTGTGGCCTGCTGCTGTGGCCACTGGCTGGCGCAGCAGCAGGTCAGGATCCTGCAGCACTGGCAACCTCACCTGACTGGCTGGCCCTGGGTCATTACCACGCCACATGGAGTGGCCACTATCAGGGAGAAGCCGACGATCCGGCCTTTTACCTCTCCCCCACAGGCAGCACCGATCCTCTGGCAGAACTGGAAGCCACGCTGGAAGGTCTCAGGCAGGCCAGGGATCACGGCAGCATGGAAGCTTTTGCCTGCAGCTATCCAGCCAGGCTGCACTGGATCTATCAGCAAAAGACGCTTCAGCCCCTGCTACCGCCCGGACATCCCGCAGCTCCCGTCTGTCCCGAGCTTGAGACATGGATGGCAGACGTGCAGCCACAGGGCGTCACGCTGGTCTTTCCCGGCGCCTATCTTGACAGCGCATCCTCCATGTTCGGGCACAGCTTTCTGCGCATTGACAGGGCAACAGCTTCCTCAACAGCGCCCCTGCTCGCCACCACCATCAATTTCACCGCAGACGCCGAACAGGCACGCCGGGACAATGAGCTTTTCTACGCATGGAAAGGGCTGACCGGCGGCTATCCAGGGAAATTTTCCATACTGCCCTATCATACCCAGGTCAGCACCTATAACCACATGGAAAGCCGCGACATCTGGGAGTATGCACTCAGGCTGGATGCCAGCGAAACACGCCAGCTGATGCGTCATGTCTGGGAGGTGCGCCCTATCCGCTTTGACTACTATTTCATGGATGAAAACTGCAGTTACCGCACCCTGGCACTGCTGGATGTCGCCCGTCCGTCACTGGATCTCAGATCTTCCATGCCCGACTGGGTGCTTCCTGTCGATGCCGTGCGTGCACTCAGCGAAAGGGGCATGGTCAGACAGGTCAGCTGGCGTCCATCATCCTCCAGTACCCTGCAGTACCACGTGGAACAGCTCAGCAAGGATGAACAGGATGAGGTAATCGCCCTGGAAAACGGCACGCAGCACTGCTGCGACCGGGAACAGACCAGAGCCATACCAGGTAAAGTACTCGAAGTAGCTTACGAAGCCCTGCGCTATCACACCATACCGCTGGAGCCGGCATCACGGCAGCGCAGCAGTGAGCGCGCACTGGCACTGCTGGCGGCCAGAAGCCACCAGCCGGCCGGCAGTGGACTGGCGGCGCCGCCACAGCCAGCGGTGGCGCCTGAACAGGGTCATCCATCCAGGCGTATCAGTAGCGGCGCTGGTTTCCAGAATGGCGAGGCATTCGGTGAACTGGAATACCGCCCACTCTATCATGACCTGACCGATCCAGCTGCAGGCTACCAGCAGGGAGCCGCCATCAGTTTCCTGGATACCAGTCTGCGCAGCTATGGCCATGGCGAATATCAGCTGGAACAGCTGGAAGCATTGGGCATATCCTCGCTGAACGCCATGAACCGCTTCATTTACCCTTCATCCTGGCAGTTCAGACTGGGCGCACGCCGCATCAGCATGGATGGCGGGCGCCCGTTGCTGGCTTATCTGGAAGGCGACTGGGGCGGCGCCATCGCCCCTGCACGCCATCATCTGCTCTATGGACTGGCCAGCGCCAGCCTGCTCGGTGGCAGTGTACTGCCATCATGGCTGAACCCAGGCTTTGGCCCCAGAGCAGGCTGGCTGTATCAGGACCTGCTGGGCGGCCAGGGCATGCTGGATGCCAGCTACCGCTGCTATCTGGCCAGTCCCGACCAGTGTCTGACCAGCCTGCGCCTGGAACACACGCTCAATCTGCCGGGTGGTCACCAGAGCCTGCGTTTCAGGGCAGGACGCGAGAGCGGCATGGGGAGTGAGGGCAATCTTGTCTCCCTGAGCTACCAGCACTATTTCTGAAGCCTGACAAACTGTTAGAATGGACCGATACACAGCAGCGCAGCAGGACAGCTCATTTGGACAGCATGCATGGTACGACCATTGTCTCGGTTCGTCGCGACAATCTGGTCGTCATTGGCGGTGACGGCCAGGTCACCCTTGGCAACACCGTGATGAAAAGCAACGCCCGCAAGGTAAGACGCCTGTATCATGGACAGGTTATTGCCGGATTTGCCGGCGCTACCGCCGATGCCTTCACCCTGTTCGAGCGCTTTGAAGCCCAGCTGGAAAAACACCGTGGCAATCTGACCCGGGCTGCCGTGGAACTGGTCAAGGACTGGCGTACCGACCGCATGCTGCGCCGCCTGGAAGCACTGCTGGCAGTTGCGGACAGGAGCGCATCCCTGATCATTTCAGGCACTGGCGATGTCATCGAGCCAGAAAACGGCCTGATTGCCATTGGCTCCGGCGGCCCCTTTGCCCAGTCAGCGGCTAGGGCACTGCTGGAAAATACCAGCATGAATGCTCATGATATCGTGCAGCGTTCACTTTCCATCGCTGCCGACATCTGCATTTACACCAATCATAACCAGACCATCGAAATGCTGGATACGGATCCAGCTGCATCAGGGCCGACATGAGTGAAATGACGCCACGCGAAATCGTCCAGGAACTGGACAAACATATTGTTGGCCAGACCGACGCCAAGCGCGCAGTAGCCATTGCCCTGCGCAACCGCTGGCGGCGTGCGCGGGTCAGCGATGAGGCACTGCGCCATGAAATCACCCCCAAGAACATTCTGATGATAGGCCCGACCGGTGTCGGCAAAACCGAGATTGCCCGACGCCTTGCACGTCTGGCGGGTGCACCATTCATCAAGGTTGAAGCCACCAAGTTCACCGAAATCGGCTATGTCGGGCGCGATGTGGAATCCATCATCCGCGACCTTGCAGACCATGCGGTCAAAATGACACGCCAGCAGGAAATCGACAAGGTCAGGACCAGAACCCGGGAAGCTGCGGAAAACCGCATTCTTGATGCACTGCTACCCTCGGCAACCGCCCTGCAGGATGAAGATGAGTCACCAACCCGGCAGCGCTTCCGGCAGAAACTGCAGGATGGCGAACTGGCGGACAAGGAGATCGAAATCGAGGTAGCTGCTGCCCAGGTCGGCGTTGAAATCATGGCGCCTCCGGGCATGGAAGACATGAGCCAGCAGTTGCAGAGCCTGTTCCAGAACATGCATCAGGGCAGGCTGCGACATCGCAAACTCCGCGTTGCTGATGCCATGCGCCTGATCATGGATGAGGAAGCGCAGAAGATGCTGAACGAGGATGATATCAAGCTGCGCGCCATTACCGCAGTGGAGCAGCACGGTATCGTCTTCATTGACGAAATGGACAAGATATGCCGGCGCAGCGACTACCAGGGCAGCAGTGATGTATCCAGGGAAGGCGTCCAGCGCGACCTGCTCCCACTGGTTGAGGGCTGCACCGTAAGCACCCGCCATGGCATGGTACATACGGATCACATCCTGTTTATTGCCTCCGGGGCCTTTCACCTGACCAAGCCTTCCGACCTGATTGCAGAAATGCAGGGACGCTTCCCCATCCGGGTCGAGCTGACGCCACTCGCCGTTGAAGACTTTGTCCGCATCCTTACCGAGCCGGACGCCTCCCTGACTGCTCAATATCGTGCCCTGCTGGCTACCGAAGGCGTAGATATCGGGTTCAGCCCCTGTGGCATTGAACGCCTTGCCCAGATCAGCTGGGAGGTTAATGAACGCACCGAAAACATTGGCGCCAGACGCCTGCATACCGTACTGGAAAGGCTGCTGGAAAGCATCTCCTATGAGGCAGTTGAACACTCAGGGTCACGACTTACCATTGACGCAGCCTATGTCGATACGCATCTCGGAGAACTTGCCCGTGATGAAGACCTGAGCCGCTATATCCTCTAGATCCTCTAGTCGCCAACACCATAAAGGCAGCATGAACACAGATCCAGTTCCTCTCGATATCGTTTACCACCAGGACAGCGGTGTACTGGCGCTGCACTACGAAGACGGACGCGCATTCCGTCTTGACAGCGAATTCCTCAGGGTGCATTCACCGTCCGCCGAAGTCCAGGGGCATGGCCCCGGTCAGGGCACACTACAGCATGGCAAGGCTGGCGTCCGCATCGACAGCATTGACCCTGTGGGCCACTATGGCATCAAGCCGCATTTTTCTGATGGTCACGACAGCGGCATTTTTGACTGGGCACTGCTCTACCAGCTGGGAGAACACCAGGAAGTGCTCTGGCAGGAATATCTGCGCCAGCTGGCAGCCAGCGGACTGAGCCGCGAAGCAGGTCACACGCCGCCGCGCGCACCCGCCCCATCCTGCGCCTCACACTCAAACTGCAAATCATCACATCATCCGGACTGAACGCATGACCGACCAGAACAAAACCCACTTTGGCTTCCGTGAAGTCCCCATCGCCGAAAAAGCCAGTATGGTTCGCGGCGTGTTCGACTCCGTAGCTTCCAAATACGATTTCATGAACGATCTGATGTCACTTGGCATCCACCGCCTGTGGAAACGCATTGCCGTTGACCTTGGGCATGTGCGCCGTGGCGAAAAGGTACTGGATCTGGCTGGTGGTACCGGCGACCTGAGCGCCCTGTTCCGGGCACGCGTAGGTCAGGATGGACTGGTGGTGCTCTCCGACATCAATGCCGCCATGCTGCAGCGTGGCCGCGACCGCATGCTGGATGAAGGTGCTACAGGCAATATTGGCTATGTGCAGATTGATGCCGAGCAGATTCCCTTTCCTGACAATACCTTCGACTGCATCAGCATCGCCTTTGGCCTGCGTAATGTCACGCGCAAGGAGTCAGCACTACGCTCCATGTATCGCGCCCTGAAACCGGGAGGCCGCCTGATCATTCTCGAGTTTTCTGAAGTCCAGGGCGCCCTGTTCCGCAAGACCTACGACCTGTATTCCTTCAAGATCCTGCCGGCGCTGGGCAAGATGGTCGCCAACGATGCCGAAAGCTACCGTTACCTCGCCGAATCCATACGCATGCATCCCAATCAGGAAACACTGAAAAGCATGATGCAGGAAGCCGGATTCGAGCGCTGTGAGTATTTCAATCTGACCCAGGGCGTAGTGGCTGTTCACCGTGGTTACAAGATCTGATTACCCATCATGATACCCGACTGGCTTCTGCTCAGGGCACTTGAATCGCTGCTGGCGCTGGTGCTGCGCCCTGACGAAAAGGCAACCCGTTCCGTGCTGGCACAGATGCAGCAGAAGGTCATCGCCTTTGATATCCGGCCCGTACCTGGACTGGTCTATTTCTGTCCGCACAGCGAAGGTATTCAGGTGCTGCGTGAATTTTCCGGCACGCCTGACCTGCGCATGACCGGGCCGGCATGGGCGTTCCTGCGCCTGGCCATGGGCGCTGATGCCAGGGAACTGCTGTTCAGCGGGCATATCCGCCTGCAAGGCAAAGCCGATCTGGCCCAGCGCTTCAACCAGCTGCTGGCACAGGTACAGTTTCCTGGCCGGCAGACCCTGCACACGGTCACACGCTCCATCCAGCATTACGGCGCCATGGTCAGCAGCAAACTCTGGCTGGACGGACGCGAACTGCTGCAGGAAGAAACCGGCACGACGCCCACCCGTCTCGAAGCCGATGAACAGTTTGCCGCCATTGACAGGCTGCGTGATGACTGCGAACGCCTTGAGGCTCGCCTCACACAGTTACAGCAGGCCAGACAGCATCACCCCATACCTCATCATCAGGATAGCTCTGACTCATGAAGCTCAGCATACTGCGTCGCCTGTTACACATTCAGCGTGTCCTGCTACGTCACGGTCTGGATGACCTTGTCCGACAGACCCATCTGTTTCCCTGGCTGGACCGGGGGCTGCGCTGGCTGCCGGGATCCGGTTTCCGTGGCCGGCGCTCTAAAGCCCCGCGAGGTGTCAGACTGCGTGAAGCACTGGAGGAACTCGGCCCCATCTTCGTCAAGTTTGGTCAGGCACTGTCCACCCGGCGTGACCTGCTACCAGAAGATATTGCCGCAGAACTGGTCAGGCTACAGGATCGCGTACCGCCATTTACGGCCGCGGCGGCACGCAAGACCATAGAAAAGGCTCTGGGCGAAGCGATTGAAAACGTGTTCGCCAGCTTTGAGCCTGAAGCCATGGCCTCCGCATCCGTCGCCCAGGTGCATGCCGCCACTCTCCCCAATGGCGATGCCGTGGTGGTGAAGGTACTGCGGCCGGGAATCGAACAGCGGATTGATGCCGACATCGAACTGCTGGAAACCCTGGCGGCCATGGCTGAACGCTACTGGCCGGAAGCCTCGCGCCTGCATCCCTCTGAAGTCGTAGCTGAATTTGCCCGCACCATCCGCGACGAACTGGATCTGGTGCGTGAAGCGGCCAATGCCCAGGAAATCCGCCGGCGTTTCGAAAACTCCGACATGCTCTATATCCCAAAGGTTTACTGGGATCATACCCGGCGCAATGTCATGGTCATGGAACGCGTATCCGGCCTGCCTATCGGCGATGTTGCCGCATTGCGCGCCGCCGGCGTCGACCTGAAACTGCTCGCCGAACGCGGTGTGGAAATCTTTTTCACCCAGGTGTTCCGTGACAATTTCTTTCATGCCGACATGCATCCGGGCAATATCTTCGCCACGCGCGAAGCGGGTTATATTGCCGTCGATTTCGGCATCGTCGCCAGCCTGTCGCCCAATGACCAGTACTATCTGGCAGAAAACTTCCTGGCATTTTTCAACCGCGACTACCTCAGGGTCGCCGAGATGCATATCCAGTCCGGCTGGGTACCTGCTACCACCCGCATCCATGAGTTTGAAGCCGCCATCCGCTCAGTGTGTGAGCCGATCTTCGAAAAGCCACTGGGTGAAATATCCTATGGCCATCTGCTGCTGAGACTGTTCCAGGTTGCCCGACGCTTCGACATGGAAGTACAGCCGCAACTGGTACTGTTCCAGAAAACCCTGCTGAACATTGAGGGACTGGGGCGCGAACTCTATCCGCAGCTGGATCTGTGGAAAACCGCCAAGCCTTTTCTGGAAAACTGGTTCCGTGAACAGCTCAGCCCGCGCAAAGGCATCGCAAAAATCCGTCGCCAGATGCCACAATGGGCCCGACAGTGGCCACAACTGCCTGATCTCGCCTATCAGGCACTCTCGCGTACTGCCCAGGGCGAACTGGAAATCCAGTTCCGCTCAGCCCAGGTCGAAACCCTGCGTGAAGAAATCAGGACAGGGCGCCGTCAGCTGAGTCAGACCATCGCCGGTGCCGCACTGCTGGGAAGCAGCTTCCATCCTGTCCTGGCCGCCATGCCAGTCACCAGCGGCCTGTTACTGCTGGCCGGCATCGCCACCCTGCTGCTGAACCTGCGCCGCTAGAACTCACACCCACCGTCAGCTGTGGCATATGCCACAGCTTTGCGGCAGATGCCTCACGCCACCCCCCAAAAAAACAGCTACAGGCCCCATACCACGGCATGGCACAGGTTTTGCCCTATATACCGTAATCCGGAAGCAACGCACTGCCGATGGAGTGTTCACCTCAAAACACTTAGGGAAGACGTATGAAGATCAAGAATATCATTCTCACCGCAGCCGTCACCGCTGCCATGGGAACCACCGGCAACGCATTTGCCCACGCCGGTATCTTTGCCAGCCAGACTGTTGGCGATGTTGCGGAAAATACCGGTTTTGGCTTTGCTGCTGATGGCACCACCGTAGTCAAGGATACCAGCGTCTCTGCCACCGG
>JBEBBU010000181.1:0-10323 GCA_041158225.1 Pseudomonadota bacterium
TGCCATCGCCACTGCCACCGAGACCACCTCCCGCGCCATACCCACCACCCTGACCGCCGACACCGCCGTAAGCACCACCCGAACCGCCCAGCGCGCCATACTTGCCAACCTGGGCGCCACCGCCCACACCGCCAGTGACGCCCTCACCAAGACCGTCTTCACCTTCCTTGACGTCGCCTTTGGAACTGCAGCCCGTGGCGAGTAATGCTGCCAGCGTCAAGGCCAGAAATGAATGCGAATGTTTCATGATATTTCCCCTGATGAATATGAATGCTTAGGGTGACCAGGCAGGCTCACGCACCGTTCCTGAATCTACCCTCAAATCCTGCTGGAATTTGCCATCTGCCGAAATGGCAGAAAGCTGACTGCGTCCACCTGAGCGCGAGGCATAAAGAATCATGCTGCCATTGGGTGCAAAACCTGGTGACTCATCCTGAGGCCCGCGTGTCAGCACCCTGACGGCATGTGTTGCCAGATCCATGAGCGCGATGCGGAAGCCATTGCCACTACCATGCACCATGGCCATGCTACGACCATCAGGCGAGAATACGCCTCGGGCATTATAGTTGCCCTCATAAGTCAGACGCCTGGCAGCACCACCGGACGGCGATATAAGATAAAGTTGTGGCTTGCCGCCACGATCAGAAGTAAAGACAATCTGCTGCCCATCAGGCGACCAGGAAGGCTCGGTGTCAATACCATGGCTGTCCGTCAGACGCTGCATCAATCCGCTGGCCATGCTATAGACATAAATCTCGGGATCACCGTCCTTGGACAGCGTCAGCGCAAGACTGCGGCCATCGGGTGACCAGGCTGGAGCGCCATTAATACCAGGTGTTTCCGATATCTTGTGACGCTGACCATTGGTCAGATTCTGTATCCAGATGGCTGGACGCTTGTTTTCGAAAGAGACATAGGCAAGCTGCTTGCCATCCGGTGACCAGGCTGGCGACATCAGCGGCTCAACAGAACTCAGGATCGTCTGTGGATTGAAACCATCCGTATCGGCGATCTGCAGACGGTACTGGCGGTTGGCAGGCACATCCCCCACCACATTGACATAGGCCACACGGGTCGCAAATGACCCACTCTGGCCAAGAATATACTTGTAGACGACATCCGCAATCTGATGAGCGCCGGCTCTGGCATCTGCGCCTGCAAAAGGCAGGCGGTAACTGACCACCACAGCCGAACGTACGACATCCACCACATGGAAATCCGCCTGGAACTGCCCAGCACCGGCGGGCTCAATGCGCCCGACTACCACGAACTCCTGGCCACGTGAACGCCAGGCGCCCGCATCAACTTCCTGAGGGGCGGTGGGCCGTTCGCTGTAGCCTGCCTCAGCCAGCGGCTGGAAACGTCCACTGCGCTGCAGATCGGATGAAACCACGGAGCCAATAGCTACGCCTGACGACTGCTGGCCGGCAAAAGGTACGATGGTAATGGGAATCGCAGCATCCACCCCCTGGGTAATCTGCACGCGCAACTCGGCATGTAGCGGCGTAACCGCGAAACAAAGTGTAAGCCACCAAAGAACTCTCGCGCTCATTCGCTGCAACATCCATTACTCCGGACTGAATTCAAACTCAAAACTCTTAAGTTTCTCGGCAACCTTGGCATCTGGGGGCATGGGCAAAGGTGAAGCCATCTTGACTGCCGATTCTGCGGAGCGGTCGAAAGCATCATCGCCACTACTCTTGATCACCCTTGCCTCGACGACTGCGCCTGACATCTGCAGTTTGACCAGAATTATACAGGACATGCCGCGATGCGCAGAAGCGGGCTTGCGCCATAGATTGTTAACTGGTGGCTTGATCCGCTTGCGCGCCCATTCATGAGCGGCCTGCTCTGCCTTGCGTTCAGCAGCCTGACGCTGCTCAGCCTCCAGTTGCGCCTGTAATTCTCCTTCCAGTTCCAGCTGGCGGCGGAGACGCTGTTTTTCTTCTTCCTGGGCTTTTTTCACCTCGGCATCATGCTGGGCTTTAGCCTGCGCTTCGGCAGCTTTTTTCTTCTTTTCTGCCTCTTCCTGCGCCTTTTTGCGCGCCTGCTCCGCGGCCTTGGCCTCAGCCGCTACCCTGGCAGCTTCAGCTGCTTTTGCTTCTGCTGCAGCTTTAGCCTCAGCAGCCTTACGCGCCGCCAGCTCCTCGGCTTTTTTGCGTGCCTCTTCCTCTTTCCTCTTCTGGGCTTCGAGTTTTTTCTGCGCTTCGGCTTCAGCTGCTTTGGCCGCTTTTTCCTTCAGCAGTTTTTCTTCCTGCTCAAGCTTTTTCCTGCGTTCCTCAGCTTCCTTTTCCTGCTTCTCGCGCTCGGCCTTCTCGTGCTCCAGCTTCTTCTGCGCCTCGGCCTTTTCGTGTTCGGCTTTCTCGTGCTCCAGCTTCTTCTGCGCCTCAGCCTTGTCGCGCTCGGCTTTCTCGTGCTCCAGCTTCTTCTGTGCCTCAGCCTTGTCGCGCTCGGCCTTCTCGTGCTCCAGCTTCTTCTGTGCCTCAGCCTTGTCACGCTCGGCCTTCTCGTGCTCCAGCTTCTTCTGGGCCTCGGCCTTTTCGTGTTCGGCTTTCTCGTGTTCCAGCTTCTTCTGCGCCTCAGCCTTCTCGCGCTCGGCCTTCTCGTGCTCCAGTTTCTTCTGTGCCTCAGCCTTGTCACGCTCGGCCTTCTCGTGTTCCAGCTTCTTCTGCGCCTCAGCCTTCTCGTGCTCCAGCTTCTGCGCCTCGGCCTTTTCATGTTCGGCTTTCTCGTGCTCCAGTTTCTTCTGGGCCTCAGCCTTCTCGCGCGCCTTTTCCTCAGCTTCCTGCTGCCTGCGGACTTCTTCAGCCTGCCGCGCTTCTTCAGCTGCTCGGGCGGCTTCAGCCTCTGCCTTTTCACGTGCCAGTCTTGCCTGCTCAACCGCTGGATCTTCCACAAAAGAAGGTGGCTGCGGTATTTCTGGCACAGCGGGTTCCGGCAGTTCCTCAACAGGAACTTCCTCAGTGATTTCGGATGGCAAGGGCTCGGGCGCTGGAGGAACCGGCTCAGGTTTTACCGGAATTTCAGACTGTTTAAGCCGCTCCGCTTCCCTGATTACAGCCGGATCATCCATGGTCACAGCGTGCATGATCATGGTCTGATCAGGAGCCGGAGGATCTTCCTGCGCATCAAAGCGCAGGGCAAAAAGCACGAGGATAATCAGGTGAGCCAGTAAGGAAAGTACCAGCGGCTTTCGCAGACTGCGCGGGTCGTCGTCTCTCATCAATTCTCGACTGGGCTGGTCATGAGGCCAACACTGGGAACACCGGCATTCTTCAATGCAGCCATGACGGTGATGATACGGCCATAATCCACATGCTGATCGCCGCGGATCAGGACAGCCTGACCAGGCTTTGACTGTAACGCATGCATCACTTCCTCGGTGAGTTCCTGCGGTTCCATCTGCACATCACCCTGATTACCTGCATCCAGGAACAGCAGGCCTTCACGGTTGATACTGACAATAATCGGCTTGTCCTGAGATGGATCAATACTCCTTGCCTCGGCCTGTGGCAGTTCGACATCCACCCCCGACTGCAACATGGGTGCTGTAACCATGAAAATGATCAGTAGCACCAGCGATACATCAATATAGGGAACCACATTGATTTCAGCTACCGGTTGCCGGCGCCGCTGGCCTCGACCACGCCCACCTCCACCGACATTCATTGCGCGTGCGCCTGCCGGTGCAGCAGCCCCAGAAACTCCTCGGTAAAGGTTTCATAGCGGTTGCTGAGACGACCGATATTCGTGGAATAACGGTTATAGGCCATCACGGCTGGGATGGCAGCAAAAAGCCCCATGGCAGTTGCCACCAGTGCTTCAGAAATACCGGGCGCCACCATGGCAAGTGTGGCCTGTTTGACGCTGCCCAGTGAACGGAAAGAGTTCATGATGCCCCAGACGGTACCAAACAGACCGATATAAGGGCTGGTGGAACCCACCGTGGCCAGAAATGGCAGACGCTCGTCCAGACGGTCAAGCTCACGGTTCAGCGCCACACGCATGGTACGCTGAGTACCCTCCATGATAGCTTCCGGTGTGATGCCGTTCTGCTGGCGCAAACGGCCAAACTCCTTGAAGCCTGCCAGGAAGATGCTTTCCATGCCTTCACATTCATATTCATCCTTGGCGAGCTGGCGATACAGGTCAGCAAGGTCAATCCCTGACCAGAACCTTTCCTCAAACTCGTCCGAGCCCTGCTCGGCACGCTGGATTTCACGGTATTTACCGAAAATATAGGTCCAGGAAACCACAGAAGCGCTCATGAGTATGAACATGACGCACTGGACAACCAGACTGGCCTCAGTAATAAGGGATATAAATGACGGTTCGGAATTCATGGGGACGGGAAGACTGGAATACGGATATTGCAACCTATTAAATCATTTAAGCTTCAGGATATCCAGCAAAGCTTGCGGCAGGGCACAGGGCCTGAAGTTACTGATCTGCAGGCTGGCCACCATCACTTCAGCAGTACAGAGTGGATCCGGGTCACCTGCACGGTACACGGACTGGATAAAGGTCATACTGGCACGCCGCACATCGCGGATTTCGACCATCACATCAAGGGCATCATTGAAACGCGCAGGACGCCGGTATTCAATGTTCATGCTTTTGACTACAAACACAATCCCCAGCTTTTCACGGATATCCGTCTGCTCCAGTCCATGATGGCGCAGCATTTCAGTACGGGCCCGCTCCATGAAACAAAGATAGTTGGCATGGTAAACCACCCCGCCAGCATCCGTATCCTCATAATAGACACGCACCGGCCAGCGGAAACAGGCTGCTTCACTCATCGCCAGCATCCTGACTGTCCAGACCAGCGGCGCGGGCTGCCAGACCAAAATGCTGATAGGCCAGTTGTGTGGCTACCCGGCCGCGCGGGGTACGCATCATGAAGCCCTGCTGGATCATGAAAGGTTCCAGCACATCCTCAATGGTGCCCCGATCCTCGCCAATCGCTGCCGCCAGACTGTCCAGGCCGACCGGGCCACCATCAAATTTTTCGATCATGGTTTCCAGCAGTTTACGGTCGAGCAGGTCAAATCCTTCACTGTCCACATTCAGTACCGTCAGCGCCCTGTCAGCAATCACCTGATCGATATGCCCATTGGATAGCACCTGGGCAAAATCACGCACCCGCCGCAGCAGACGGTTGGCAATACGCGGCGTACCCCGTGCACGGCGAGCAATTTCCAGAGCACCGTCACGGCTGATTTCACAGCCCATGATACTGGCTGAACGACTGACAATCTGGTGCAGTTCATCCACGGTATAAAACTGCAGACGGTTGATGATGCCGAAGCGGTCACGCAACGGCGAAGTCAGCAGACCTGCCCTAGTGGTCGCCCCTACCAGGGTAAAAGGCGGCAGATCCAGCTTGATAGAGCGGGCAGCCGGGCCTTCACCGATCATGATATCGATCTGGTAATCCTCCAGTGCCGGATAGAGGATTTCTTCCACCGTCGCAGACAGGCGGTGAATCTCGTCGATAAACAGCACATCATGCGGTTCAAGATTAGTGAGAAGTGCCGCAAGATCACCGGCCTTTTCCAGAATCGGGCCAGAGGTATGACGGATATTGACGCCCAGTTCAGCCGCAATGATCGAAGCCAGCGTAGTTTTACCGAGACCTGGGGGACCAAAAATCAGCACATGATCCAGTGCCTCACCGCGCTTGAGGGCGGCCTGGATATAGATCCCCATCTGCTCGCGCATTGCCTTCTGGCCAATGTACTCATCCAGCCGCTTGGGGCGCATGGCGCGGTCAGCACTTTCATCATCCTGTCGGCCGTGGGGCGATACCAGTCGTGGTTCCAGCATGATCCTGTACTCCTGTGTCAGCGCCTGACCGATGCCTGCAACGCCAGACGGATCAGTTCTTCCGCACTGAGAGCAGCATCCTCAGCCCAGGGAGACAGCAACTGCGTAGCTTCGGCGGCCTTGAATCCGAGCGTCTGCAACGCACTCAGGGCTTCCTGATGCGCCGCTGCCAGCCTGTTCGCAGGCGATGCAGGTACGGAAGCCGATGAGGATTTACCACCCGGATCAGACTGGAGCGAAGCTCCATGCCATTCCGGCAGACGATCCCTGACCTCGATCAGCAGGCGTTCGGCAGTTTTTTTGCCTATACCGGGCAAACGCACCAGACGGGCGGCATCCTGACACTGCACACAGTCATAGAAATCAGCCACACTCATCCCGGACAGGATCACCAGTGCCATTCTGGCACCAATACCCGTCACCCGAATCAGGCAGCGGAACAGCGCCCGCTCAGCCTCGGTACTGAAACCATAGAGCAGATGCGCGTCTTCCCGGACAATCAGATGCGTCAGCAGATGGACTTCCTGCCCCTCATCCGGCAACTGGCTGAAGGTGGACATCGGCGCTTCCAGTTCGTAGCCTACCCCGCCAACATCCAGCACCAGCCTGGGCGCCCGCCGCTGTGCCACCTGCCCCCGCAAGAATCCGATCACCATTTACCTCCAAGTCGTGCCAGCTTCTGCTGGGTCTGGTGATGATGCACATGGCAAAGCGCCACCGCAAGGGCATCACTGGCATCCAGGGCAAGGGCGTCATGAATCGACATCAGATAGCGCACCATGTGCTGCACCTGGGTCTTGTCGGCACTACCCTTGCCTGTCACAGCCAGTTTGACCTGACGTGCCGAGTATTCAAATACAGGAAGGCCAGTGGCAATACCACCACAGATGGCAGCACCACGCGCCTGCCCCAGCTTGAGCGCCGAATCAGCATTCTTGTGCAGAAATACCTGTTCGATGGCAAAGACTTCGGGCTGGTGCACCCGTACCAGTTCCGCCACGCCCTCATAGATGCAGCGCAGACGCTGGGGAAACTCATCATGCGCATCGGCTGCCCGGATACAGCCCGCCTCCACCAGTCGCGGACGGTCGAGATAGTCAATAATGCCAAAACCCGTCACCCGCGAACCGGGATCAATACCGATCACCCGCATGACAGGAACACGGACAGATCAGCCAATCTGCGCAAGTACTTCCTCACTGATATCAGCGTTGGAGTAGACATTCTGCACATCATCCAGATCTTCCAGACGCTCGACCAGACGGATCAGTTTTTCAGCATCTTCGAGTTCCAGTGCCACCGAGGTGCTAGCCCTCAGCGTGACCTCTGCAGATTCAGGCGCCAGACCTGCAGCCTTGAGCGCATCGCGCACGACCTCGAACTGCTCAGGCTGGGTAATGACCTCAAAGCTGCCGTCTTCCAATACCTGCATGTCATCAGCACCGGCATCCAGTGCTTTTTCCATCAGCAGCGCTTCATCCGCGCTGCTGGCAAAGTTGATAACGCCGATTTTGGAAAAAAGGTAAGCCACGGAACCATCGGTACCCAGATTGCCACCCGCCTTGCTGAAAGCATGACGCACCTCAGCTACGGTGCGATTGCGGTTATCGGTCAGGCAGTCCACCATGATGGCGGTTCCGCCGGTACCATAGCCCTCATAACGGACTTCTTCATAGTTGTCGCCATCAGCAGCGCCGGAGCCTTTCTTGATGGCACGCTCAACGGTATCTCTGGACATATTGGCGGTGAATGCCTTGTCCATGACCGCGCGGAGACGCGGATTGTTGGATGCATCCGGGCCACCGGTACGGCTGGCTACCGTGATTTCACGAATCAGCTTGGTAAAAAGCTTGCCGCGACGCGCATCCTGAGCGCCCTTGCGATGCTGGATATTGGCCCACTTGGAATGACCCGCCATAGAACTTGTCCTTATTCTGCCCGAATGCCTCGTTAGCCCCCTATGATACCCCGCCGGCGCCTAAGGGAACAGATGAGACGCCAGAGTTATGGATGCTAGACGTCCCTACGCAGGATGGCAGCAGAATACTGCAGAAAATCATCCAGATGATGGGTAATGATCGTCACGGTAATCGGCAACTGCAGCGCCTGATAGTCATGAACTGCAATATTTCTGAAACCTACCATACGCATCATGCGTTCCGCCAGTGACGGCTCAATCCAGCCAGCCTGCAGCAACAG
The DNA here is from genome assembly GCA_041158225.1 of Pseudomonadota bacterium. Lineage (GTDB taxonomy): Bacteria > Pseudomonadota > Gammaproteobacteria > Methylococcales > Methylococcaceae > JBEBBU01. The sequence continues at coordinate 8,029 of JBEBBU010000181.1, forward strand.
GACAAACACATCCCGCGCACTTTGGGGAACGCCCAGACGATCACGCCGCACCAGATGCTGCCCCATGTCCAGAGCGGCTTCACAGGCGCGCTGAATGTTCAGGATAGCCGCATCCTGGCGGGTATGATTATTGGCAAAAGTATCAGGATCAGCCCAATACTCTTCGCGCACTCTTGCTACACAACGCTCGATGGCTGCTGCCTTGTTGATCAGTACATCATCAGCCATACACACTCCCCCGGTTCTGAATGTCACGCAAGAGAGGCGCACGCGCTTCATCCAGTGCCAGTTTTTCACTCAGGATATAACACTCAAATAATCCGGCCTGCAAAGCATCCCCCCAGAGACGGCACCCACCCTGCAAGACCTGATACTGCATGACAGTCGATGCGGCACGCAGATCCAGCAGATCCACATCACAGCCAAGCATCCCGGCCAGTCGGGCAGAAAGAGCCCACAACGCCAGCGGATCAGCATATCCCGCGACCAGCACCGCCAGATCAAGATCACTGCCGCTTTGGGACGTGCCCGCCATACGGCTGCCAAAGGCATACAGCGCCAGCAGGTCTGGCAAGGCAGCGCATAAGGTGGTCACCACCGGACCATCCGGGGCGAGAGCCTTTTCGATAGACAGATTGCGTGCGACTTCGCTGGTTTGGCTATCCATATTATCCCTATTTTCAGCGCCGGCATTACCCTTCAGCCATGGCATCCCCATGCCTGCGTAAAACCCAGGCGGCTAGCGCAGCTGCCAGCAGGGGCAGACAGAAACCGATGAGGATGGTCGCCCACAGCAGGCCACCGAGCTGACTATAGTCAGCCGCCTGGGTGATATGACCATCAACGGCATCTCTCACTTCACGCCGGATCACAAAAACATGGTTGAGGTACTGGGTGCCCAACTGGGCCAGGGACAGCGCCATATTGGTGAACGCAGTCATCACAGCAAAGTAGGTAGCCTTGAGCGCCACAGGTGCCGAACGTGCAATCCAGCTCAGCATGGGAATCATCGCCACCTGCCCGAGCGGTGACTCCAGCGCGGTATCCGCCAGTGCAATGACACGCGCATCGACCAGCCCGCCGGTATGCGCTGCTGTCCATTCGTGCATACCATAGTAAAGCCCAAGATTAGGCAGCGACAGCAGGGTACCGGTCAGCGTCAGCATGACATAGACCTGCAGGATACTGCGGCTCTGCATATAGTGACGGAACAGGAAGATGCCTGCCATGCCCAGCAGGCTGCCCAGCAGTGAGAGACGCGCCATGAATGACTGGTCAAATCCCAGCGTATCAATCATCCACCAGCTGCTGCCGGCGCCTGGCCCCGGCATGGCACGGAACACGAAGATGACCAGCGCCGTGGCCAGCAGTTCACGCCGCTGGGCAGGACGCAAGGCGCGGGTCAACTGATGCATGATCCAGAGAATGATGACCATGGATCCGGCAAATACCGCCTCGGCACTCCAGGGCAGATCCAGCAGCCCCATCACGATGGAATACAGCAGGAAAGCCAGCCCCCCAAGCAGTACCCATAGATTCATGACTGGCGCTACATGATCACCATCATGCGCTGCGTTCTGTATGCCCAGCATGGCCCAGTGGCGACGCTGCCGCATCGCCAGCCAGCCGGCCAGCACCACACCAAGTACTGAGACCAGTGGAATGATCAGCGCATATTCGTAAAGCCGCAGATAGAGACGCGCCTTTTCAGCACTGGCCAGCGCTTCCACACCATGAAACATGAAGACATTCACCAGCGCCACCAGTGTCGTGCCACCGATAATAGCCAGCCGCCCCAACGACTGCATACGGGTATGCTGGCGCTGCAGCGTGGCTTCATCCAGCATCTGACCGGCGTCATCCCTGAGCGGGATGGCCTCGACCGTCATGGCATCCGCTACTGTATCCTGGATCACATAACCAGTAGGCGCCAGCAGTACGGAGAGGACATACCAGGATTCCATCGACATCCAGTGCAGCATGCCCTGATGTCCCGACAGCAGGCCTATCATGATGAACAGGCTGGCGGTAATCAGCAGCGCACTGAACACCACCAGCCAGCCTTTGTAACGCCAGGCCAGATCCACCAGATGACCAATCGGCATTTTCATGGACCAAGGCAGCAACGCCCAGAAACCGAGTGCCGCCAGAAACTCCGCACTGAGTCCCAGATACTCCTTCACAAAAAAAGTACCGACGATAGCAGTCAGACCCGAGATACCAGCCGCCAGATAGACCATCAGCGGCGGCAGGTAAGACAGCCGGATTTCATGCAGTCCAGGCAATACGAAAGGA
>JBEBBU010000182.1:0-3409 GCA_041158225.1 Pseudomonadota bacterium
AAGCACGGCTGCGCCAGCTGCTGGCCATTCCGGATCACTACCATGTCCTTTTTCTGCAGGGGGGAGCCACGGCGCAATTTTCAGCCATCCCTCTCAACCTGCTGACTGAGGGACGTAGCGCCGCCTATGTCGATACCGGCATCTGGGCACAAAAAGCTATTGAAGAGGCTCAAGGCATTGGCCATATTGCCATTGCCGCCAGCAGTCGCGATCTTGCTTACCATGATCTCCCACCTGCCAGCAGCTGGCTGATACCCGATGACGCCGCATATCTGCACTACACCGCTAATGAAACCATCGGGGGCATGGAGTTTCACGCCATCCCTGAAAGCCAGGGAGTACCACTGATCGGTGACTTTTCCTCCACCCTGCTCTCGCGTCCGCTGGATGTCAGCCGACTGGGGCTCATCTACGCTGGCGCCCAAAAAAACATGGGACCTGCCGGCATCACTGTCGTGATTATCCGTGATGATTTACTGCGAGAAGCCAGAACGGGCACACCCTCGGTACTGAATTACCGCAAACAGGTAGCCAGCCAGTCCATGATCAATACCCCACCTACCTACGCCTGGTATCTGCTCGGGCTGGTACTGGCCTGGCTACAGGCGCAGGGGGGCCTTGAAGTCATGGAGAGGATCAACATACGCAAGGCAACCAGGCTGTATGATTTCCTTGACCAGTCATCACTGTTTGCCAATCCTATTGCCACAGACGCACGTTCGCGCATGAACATACCCTTCACGCTGAAGCTGCCAGCGCTGGAAAAGGATTTTCTGGCAAGTGCCAGGGAGGCAGGACTGGTCAATCTGGAAGGCCACCGCTCCGTTGGTGGCTGTCGTGCCAGTATCTACAATGCCATGCCTGAATCCGGCGTAGAAGCCCTGATCCAGTGCATGAGCGAATTTGAAAGATCAAGAGGCTGAGAATCCTGATGTTTTCCATACGTACCTACAATGCCATATCACCTGCAGGCCTGGCACGATTACCTGCCGATGCTTACCAGACCGGACCAGATATCGATCAGCCAGATGCCATCATGCTGCGTTCCTTTGACCTGCACGGCATTAACCTGCCAGAAAGTGTACTGGCAGTAGGCAGAGCGGGGGCCGGAGTCAACAATATTCCGGTACAGTCGCTTACCAGGCGGGGCATCCCTGTGTTCAATGCCCCCGGCGCCAATGCCAATGCTGTGGCTGAACTGGTCCTGGCTGGCATGCTGATGGCTTCCCGTAACCTGACTGAGGCATGTGCCTTTACTCAGGCGCTCGAAGGCGATGATGAAGCACTGCACCACCAGATCGAGAAAGAAAAAAAACGCTTTGCAGGATTTGAACTACACGGCAGGACACTGGGCGTTATCGGCCTCGGCGCTATTGGCGTCAGGGTCGCCAATGCAGCAAGCGCTTTGGGCATGCGCGTCATCGGTTTTGATCCACTGCTCACGGTGGATAATGCCCGCCAGCTGAACCGGGATATTGCCCACACCCCGCATCTGGACCGACTGCTGGAACAGGCTGATTTCATTACCCTGCATATTCCTCTCAACGAGGAAACCCGCCATTTCATGGGGCATGAGCGTCTGGCAAAACTGAAAACCGGCGCTGTACTGCTCAATTTTTCCCGGGGCGCCACCGTCGATGTTGAACAGACCATCCTGGCCATGCATGCAGGGCGCCTGAAGGCCTATGTCACCGATTTCCCTGATGTGCGTCTGATCAGCCAGCCCGGCAGCATTGTCCTGCCACACCTCGGTGCATCGACAGTCGAAGCTGAAGACAACTGCGCCATCATGGTAGCTGACCAATTACGTGATTTCCTGGAAACTGGCAATCTGCGCCATGCCGTCAACTTCCCGGACATCTATCTCCCTCTGCCTGGAGGCAGTACGATGCGCCTGGCTATAGCCAATGACAATATCCCGGGCATGGTAAGTCGTATCACTTCGATTATCGGTGAAAACCAGCTGAACATTCTGGAACTGGTGAACAAGTCCAGAGGCAACGAAGCCTGGACACTGATCGATGTAGAAGGTGAAAACCAGCTGGAAGCAGCCTTGAACGCCATCCGGCAGGTGTCGGGTGTACTGTCTGCCAGAAAGATCCTCTAGGGCAAAGTCAGTATGAATCGACTGGGATTCCGGCTTCCGGAACTATTACTGCCTTCATCCGCTGTCAGCCTTGAGACCTGGCCTGTAGTTGCCTGTGACCAGTTCAGCGCCGAACCTGATTACTGGCATAAGGTGGCTCTGCTGGTGGATACAGGGCCTTCCACCCTGCAGGCCATTTATCCGGAAGCCTTTCTGGGCGCAGAGGATCGGGAACAGCGTATACGGACGATTCACACTACCATGCACCAGTGGCTGACCGAGGGTATCCTGCAACCTCAATCTGATGGCCTGATGACGGTTGCGCGCACCCTGCCGGACGGCCGCATCCGTAAGGGCATTCTGCTGGCGCTCGACCTTGAACACTATGATTATCGGCTCGATAGCAGCAGTCTGATCCGCCCCACGGAGGGTACGATTGTAGAGCGCCTGCCCGCAAGAGTCAGCATCCGCGAACAGGCGCCTGTGGAGTTCCCCCACATCATGGTGCTGATTGATGATCCAGAACAATCCGTCATTGAGCCACTGTTCGGCATGGAAAGCACAGGGATTTACGACACGCCACTGATGCTGCAGGGAGGCAGTCTTCGTGGAAGACAGGTCAGTTGTGAACTGGCCACACCGCACCTGATGACATCGCTGGATACCCTGTTGCAGAAAGCACGTGCAGCATCCCCAGCGCGACCGCTTTATGCTGTAGGCGATGGCAATCATTCACTGGCTGCTGCAAGAGTGCTATGGGAAAGTATTAAAGCCACATTGTCCGGAAACAATGAGGAACATCCGGCACGCTATGCCATGGTAGAACTCGTCAACCTGCACGACGAAGGGCTGGATTTCAAGGCCATTCACCGCCTGATTCAGGGTATGGATGCAGAAGCACTCATCGCAGCATTGCAGATCTGGGGAGAAGCCCAGCCCATCACCATATCCAGGAAAATACTGACCAGCCTGGATGAAGCCACCAACTGGGTAGAGCCCCATGAAGACGATGCTCTCCGTTTTGTTGTCATAGACCAGAAGCAGATCACTGCCTTTGCCATGCATGGTAGCGTCTGCAGACTGGCTATTGAACTGGTTCAGATGTTTCTTGACCAGATGGCAACGGATCGAGCCATAGAGATCGAATACATCCATGGCGATGCAACCCTGTATACACTGAGCCAGAAGGAGGGCCATAGCGGCATACTGCTGCCTGCCCTTTCCAGACATCATCTGTTTCCAGCCATCAGCCAGCACGGCCCGTTACCCAGAAAAGCTTTCTCAATGGGGGAAGCCCATGAAAAACGCTACTACATGGAGGGA
>JBEBBU010000183.1:0-17196 GCA_041158225.1 Pseudomonadota bacterium
GGCGGCGTATCACTTCCATGTCGATGGTGACGCCAGCCTTTCTGGCGGCAAGGTGCGGCGAAGAAGGCATTTCGAAAACATAGGGGTTCACCTGATCGTAACTCATGGCTACCGATGCATACTGCCTGAGCAGGACGGCATCTTCATTATGAAGGCCTTCGTCAGTCATGAAAGCGCCGGTCGCCACAGGCTTCATGGCCGCCACGCGCTGCCCCAGATCCCTGAGCGCATTCATCAGCGCCAGCGTTACCCTTGTCTTGCCAACACCGGTATCCGTACCCGTAATAAAAACACAACGTGCGCTCATCTGTACCCCGTCATTTTGGCAGCCTTGACCATGATAATCTCATAGGTGGCCTGCGTCTGCCCATCATGCGCCATCTGTTGCGCATAAGCATCCTTCAGACGCAGAAATCTGCCTGGTGTCAGCAGATAATTTCCCCTGTTACCGCCAGTGACTGTTCTGGCGCCCAGATGTTTCAGGGAGCGCATCAGGTGCTCTACCGAAGTGTAAGTCCTCTTTAGACTTCTGGTACTGACCGCTATATGCTCAAATCCCGCCTTTTCTGCGCAACGCAGTATTTCATCAGGCGAAACAAAATCGTTGACATGGCGCCTGTCATCCACAGCCTGCCAGGCATGCGCGAGTTCACACAGGGTAGCAGGCCCAAAGGTCGTCAGCACAAGATGCCCCTGATGACGCAACACCCGGAAGCATTCTGCCAGCACCTGATCCGGCGCATCACACCACTGCAGCATCATATTGGAAAAAACGCCATGCACCGAATCAGGCGCCAGCGGCAACTGTGCGGCATCGGCCTGAATCCAGCGGCGCAAACCCGGGAACGCCTGGATGCGCTCCCGCTGGAAACACAGCATTTCACGGGAAAGATCCAGCGACACAATATCCAGTCCGGGCATGACACGGGCCAGCTCCATCATGCCAGCGCCTGTGCCTGAACCCAGATCCAGCCAGCAGTCCCCTGCCCTGAGCCTGTCTTCATCCACGAGCTGCGCCACCATGCCCCTGAGACTCTCAAGCTGGAGATCCGCCACTGCATCATAGGTCGGCGCCGCATGGCCAAAAGCGCGGGCGATACGTGACTGGTCAGCGCTGTTCATGACACCGGCCCGGCGGATACCATCCCACATTGCTCATGGCAGCGTCCTGGCTGGCCAGAAACGCGCTGACCATGGCCAGGGTTTCGTCCGGATGACTGGCAAAAGGCATATGCCCCGCTCCCTGTACCAGCCTGGTTGCAATCTGCCAGGGCTGGCCACCCAGCACATCGTGCAGCAACGGAGACACCACCCGGTCCCGGCTGCCATAAATCGCCAGCACAGCCTGAGGCAGGTGCAGAAGATCTTCGCGCAGATCCGATGCTTCGAGCACATGCAGGCCAGATGCCAGGCTCATGGGGCCTGGCGCCAGATCGCCGGTGCCGCGCTCCAGTTCTGCCGCCAACAGACCAGCATGCTCAAGCCCCCAGGTCTGCAGTGCAAGAAAACGTCGCATGCAGACATGATAATCCTGCTGCAACTGCCCTGAAAAACGCTGCAAAAGAACATCGGACATGCCTGGCCAACCCCCGGTATCCTCACGAAACCTGGGCGTAGCACAGCACATCACCACCGATTTCACCCGTTCAGGAAACAGCCGTGCCGCCCTGATGGCAATCGCCCCCCCCAGAGACCAGCCCATCCAGTGCGCCGGTTCATCCACCGCATGCACCAGTTGCTCCACCAGTTCATCCAGTTCCCATAGAGCATCTGCGCGATTTTGCCCATGCCCCGGCAGATCAGCCATCCAGAGACGGTGCTGATCAGCAAGACGCCCGGCAAAAGCCCCCCAAAGTCCTGCATGCATGCCCCAGCCATGCAGGAGTACCAAGGGTGAACCACGGTCTCCCTGAATATGCCACAGCAGGGGCAGGCGCACCGTCATGGCGCGTTTCCTGCGAGACATTCAGCCAGAGCATGCACCAGACCGGTGATCTGTTCAGGGGCATGAGCGGCAGACAGGGTGATACGCAGACGCGCCGTACCCTCAGGCACGGTCGGTGGCCGGATAGCCACCACCCAGTAACCCTTGCGCGCCAGCGCGTCACTGGCGCTGAGTGCGCGCTGGTTATCCCCCAGCACAATGCCCTGTATCGGGGTGTAGCTCGGCAACAGTGTCAGCCCAAGATTTTCAGCTTCAGCCCTGAACAGGGCGATATGCTGGCTAAGAGCATCCCTGCGCCACTGTTCGATAGCTGCCAGCCGTAAACTGGCTCGGGTCGCCATGGCAATAGCGGGCGGCATTGCGGTGGTAAACATGAAAGTCCGAGCCTTCTGCATGAGATAACGGATCAGTTCACGACTGCCGGCGACAAAGGCGCCTGAAGTTCCCAGCGCCTTGCCAAGCGTACCCACCTGTACCTGAACGGATGAGGGCGCAAGACCGAAATGCTGCAATGTCCCTGCGCCCGCTGCGCCCAATACGCCAAGTCCATGCGCATCATCCACCATCAGCCAGGCATGATGTCTGGCCGCAGCAGCGACCAGTGCCGGCAATGGCGCGATATCCCCATCCATGCTGAAAACACCATCCGTCACAATCAGCCTGGGGGCATCGTCAGAGCGAGCCAGCAGGCTCTCCAGCGCATCGACATCAAGGTGAGGATAACGCTGCTGGCGGACAGCGCTCAGGCGTCCACCATCCAGCAGGGAAGCGTGATTGAGACGATCCTGAAACAGGCGTCCGCCCTCTGACATGAGCGCACTGATGGCGCCCATATTGGCCATATAACCGGATGAAAACAGCAGGGCAGCCTCGTGACCGGTGAACTGCGCCAGTTCCTCTTCAAGCGCTTCATGCACATCGCAGTGGCCAGATACCAGATGGGCCGCGCCAGAGCCCACTCCGTACCGGCGCGCACCTTCGGTCAGTGCATCAATGACTTCCGGGTGACTGGCCAGCCCAAGATAGTCATTACTGCAGAAATCGGCCAGAGGCTCAGCGTTACGCCACAGCGTAGGCCCTTGCTGTCCCTCACGTACCCGGCAGACCCGCAAGGCATCCCGAGCGGCGAGAAGTTCAAGCCTTGCCGCCAGATCAAAACCGCTCACACGAGACCGGCGCTGAGTCCCTGCATGCGGATACCAAGCCTGGCGAACAGCGCCTTGTCACGGTTGGCGGCCGGATTATCGGTGGTCAGCAGTTTTTCACCATAGAAGATGGAATTGGCACCAGCCAGGAAACATAGCGCCTGCAGTGAATCACTCATGTCGGTTCTGCCGGCAGAAAGCCTGACCCGGGATGCCGGCATCATGATTCTGGCTGCGGCGATCATGCGTACAAAATCGATGGGATCCAGAGCCTCTGTGCCAGACAGCGGCGTACCCTCCACCTGGACCAGCATGTTGATGGGCACACTTTCGGGATGGCGCGGCAGATTGGCCAGCTGCACCAGCAGACCTGCGCGGTCTGAAAGGGTTTCGCCCATGCCCACAATGCCCCCGCTACAGACATGAATGCCCGCATCGCGCACCCGGTCGAGCGTATCCAGCCGATCCTGATAGGTACGGGTACTGATAATTTCCGAGTAAAAGGACTCGGAGGTATCCAGATTGTGATTATAGTAATCCAGGCCTGCATCCCTGAGACGCAAAGCCTGATGATCGCTCAGCATCCCGAGGGTGACACAGGTTTCCAGCCCGAGTTGGCGTACACCTGCAATCATGCTCGCGACATGCTCGATTTCCTGATCGTTAGGGCTACGCCATGCAGCCCCCATGCAGAAACGGCTGGCGCCTTCAGCTTTGGCACGGCTGGCAGCTTCAAGCACACTTTCCAGCGGCATGAGCCCCTGACGCTCCAGGCCGGTATTGTGATGGGCACTCTGCGGACAGTAGGCGCAATCTTCGGAACACGCGCCGGTCTTGATACTCAGCAGACTGCTGACCTGGACTTCGTTGGGATCAAAATGTTCACGGTGCACCTGCTGGGCCGCATAGAGCAGATCGTTGAAAGGACGGGAAAGCAATGCTTCCACCTCATGCAGCGTCCAGTCATGGCGCAACAGCTCCCCTCCCCTGATGGCTTGACTACAATTGCTAGGTATCAGGGTTTCTGCTTGCATGGAAACTTGTCTCCGGGGATTCAACATGGAAATGACGGCTACAGCGACACGACGCCAGTACCGATCCTGGCTTTCCAGTATACAACAAATAGTCTTTCCGGCGACCTGCATGCTTTGCGGTGACAGGGGACTGGCCAACCTTGACCTGTGCGGAGACTGCATAGCGTCCCTGCCCTGGGATTGTGAATACCGCTGGAGCTGCATGCACACCGAATCCGGCACCGATCAGGGGCCATGCCCCTGTATCCTCGAAGAACAGGCCAGCCTGTCTGCCGTGCATAGCCTGTTCCGCTATGAGGGCGTCATCCCGCAACTGCTGCAGCGCATCAAGTTTGGACGCGATCCGGTACCCTGCAGGACACTGGGCAGCCTCTGGGCCATGGCTGTCGGGCATAGACCCAAACCCGATGTTCTGATCCCGGTTCCGTTACACACCCTGCGTCAGGCATGGCGCGGATTCAATCAGTCACAACTGCTGGCAGCCGCACTTGGCCGGGCGCTTGGCGTTGCCGTGGATCCACTGGCAGTGCGCCGCACACGGGCGACCCATGCACAGTCAAGGCTGGACCGCGAAGCACGACAGACGAACCTGAGCGGCGCCTTTGGATACGACCACCTGCCTGCAGGACGACAGATCGTGATAATTGATGATGTTTACACCACCGGCGCTACCACAAGGGCAGTCAGTGATCTGTTGGAATATCAGAGCCACCGCGTCAGCGTCTGGACGCTGGCAAGGGCATGAGAAGGATAATGGGAAATGGTAGACCCGATTGGACTCGAACCAACGACCTCTTCCATGTCAAGGAAGCGCTCTAACCACCTGAGCTACGGGTCTAGCGAAGAAGCGATATTATAACCATTAGCATACGGCATGACAAGCCCAGCCTGTTGCATGCGCGGGATGCATTCTAGAGGGCATCCGCAAGTGCCTGCAATCGCTTCATTTCATCCCTGAGCCTCGCGGCTTCTTCAAATTCCAGGTTTTTGGCAGCCTGATACATTTTTTCCTCCAGTTGCCGGACCTGTCTGGCCACATCCTCGGCCTTATGCACATGGTAAGCCGCTTCAGGCTCGGCAGCTTTCTGCAGCTTGCGCCGCCCCTGCTCGGCACCAGCGCCTGGAATGGGCAACTCCAGAATATCGCTGACATTCTTGGCAATACCCCGGGGCACAATGCCATGTTCCTGATTGAAACTCTCCTGCTTCAGACGCCTGCGCTGGGTTTCATCCATCGCTGCCTGCATGGAACGGGTGATCCTGTCGGCATACAGAATCACGCGACCATGCAGGTTTCTGGCAGCCCGCCCCATGGTCTGTATCAGGGACACGGTCGAGCGCAGGAATCCCTCCTTGTCGGCATCCAGCACGGCGACCAGCGAGACCTCCGGTATGTCCAGTCCTTCACGCAGCAGGTTGATCCCCACCAGTACATCAAACTTGCCCAACCTCAGGTCGCGGATGATCTCGACCCTTTCCACGGTATCCACATCAGAATGCAGATAACGCACAGCCAGTCCATGCTCTCCCAGATACTCGGTCAGGTCTTCCGACATTTTCTTGGTAAGTGTCGTCACCAGCACCCGCTCATTGCGCGCAGCGCAGGCTTTGGCCTCTGACATCAGGTCATCTACCTGGGTCAGCACCGGCCTGACCTCGACCAGTGGATCCAGCAGGCCGGTCGGCCTGACCACCTGCTCAACCACCGCACCGGCATGCGCCAGCTCATAGGGCCCTGGCGTTGCCGAAACATAAATCCGCTGCCTGGCCCGCTGCTCAAACTCCTCAAAACGCAGAGGACGGTTATCGAGCGCCGAAGGCAGGCGGAAGCCATAATTGACCAGCGTTTCCTTGCGTGAGCGGTCACCGCGGTACATGGCGCCAAGCTGGGGAATGGTGACATGGCTTTCATCAATCATCACCATGGCATCCGACGGCAGATAATCAAACAGCGTAGGCGGGCTTTCCCCAACCTGCCGACCCGACAGATAGCGCGAGTAATTTTCGATACCTGAACAGTAGCCCACCTCCAGAATCAGTTCGATATCGAACAGTGTGCGCTGCTCCAGCCGCTGTGCCTCGACCAGCTTGTTGTCGTTTCTGAGTTCTTCCAGACGTTCTTTCAGTTCCTGCTTGATGGCATCAACCGCCTGCAGCAGGGTCTCTCTTGGCGTTACATAATGGGTTTTGGGATACACCGTATAGCGGGCCACTCTGGAAACAATCTCACCGGTCAATGGATCAAATAGAGAGATCCTTTCGATTTCGTCATCAAAAAGTTCGATGCGTAGCGCCTCCATGTCGGACTCGGCTGGAAACACATCAATAACCTCGCCTCTGACCCGGTAAGTACCACGCCGCAACTCGGTCTCGTTACGGGTGTACTGCAGTTCAGCAAGGCGGCGGATGAGAACGCGCTGCTCAATCATGTCGCCGCGTACCAGATGCAGCACCATACTGAAATAGGAAGCAGGCTCCCCCAGGCCATAGATGGAAGATACAGTCGCTACAATAATGGTATCGCGCCGCTCCAGTAGAGCCTTGGTCGCCGACAGGCGCATCTGCTCGATATGTTCGTTAAGCGCTGCATCCTTCTGGATATAGGTATCCGAGGATGGCACATAGGCTTCAGGCTGATAATAGTCGTAATAGGAAACGAAATACTCCACGGCATTCTCGGGAAAAAACTCCTTCATTTCGCCATAGAGCTGGGCGGCCAGGGTCTTGTTGGGCGCCAGGATCAGCGCGGGACGCTGCAACTGCTGGATGACATTGGCGACAGTAAATGTTTTACCAGAACCCGTAACGCCCAGCAGGATCTGGTGAATCTCGCCGTCCATGATGCCCTGTACCAGAGCAGCGATGGCGCCTGGCTGATCGCCTGAAGGCGTATAGCTGCTGTGCAGCTGAAAAGCCTTGCCCTGCCGCTGCAACCCTTGCAGGTCGGGATGCTCGGCGGGCTGGGCCAGAGCGTTTGCACTTCCAGGCAACATAGGGGATTTCTCCGGGAACTTGGCAGGTCAGGTTTATCCTGATCATGAAATTGCAGTAGAATACACAGTTGAGTCGAAAAATATCCCACTGTACTTTCCGTAGAGCAGACATGACCATACAACTTTCGGACCGCGTCCAGTCGATCAAGCCATCGCCCACGCTGGCGGTCACCGCCCGTGCCGCCGCCATGCGCGCAGCAGGCAAAGACATCATCGGCCTTGGTGCCGGCGAACCAGACTTTGACACTCCTGATCACATCAAGCAGGCGGCGGTGGAGGCCATTCAGCGCGGCTTTACCAAGTATACCGCGGTTGATGGTACTGCCGGACTGAAAAAGGCGGTGCAGGCCAAGTTCAAACGGGAAAACGGCTTTGATTATGACCTGAAGCAGATACTGGTATCGTGCGGCGGCAAACAGAGCTTCTATAATCTGGCCCAGGCCATGCTCAACCCGGGAGATGAAGTCATCATTCCGGCACCTTACTGGGTCTCTTACCCGGATATGGTGCTGCTGGCGGGTGGTGTTCCTGTCATCATCCAGACGACCCAGGCACATGCCTTCCGTATCACACCTGAACAGCTTGAAGCGGCGATCACACCCAGCACGCGCCTGTTTGTCATCAACAGTCCTTCGAATCCTACGGGCATGGCATACAGCCGTGAACAGCTGGCCGCTCTGGGCGAAGTGCTGCGCCGGCACCCGCATGTCATGATTGCCACCGATGACATGTATGAACACATCCTCTGGGAAGGTAGTTTCTGCAATATCCTGAATGCCTGCCCTGACCTTTACGACCGCACCATGGTGCTGAACGGCGTTTCCAAGGCCTACTCCATGACGGGCTGGCGCATTGGCTATGCGGCGGGACCTGCCGCAATGATAGAGGCCATGACCAATATCCAGTCGCAGAGCACCTCCAATCCCACCTCAATTTCCCAGGTCGCCGCAGAAGCGGCCCTGAATGGCGATCAGTCATTTATTACCATGATGGTCAAAGCCTTCAAAGAACGGCATGATTTTGTCGTGGCGGCGCTTAACGCCATGCCTGGCGTAGAATGCCTGGCCACCGATGGTACATTCTATGTACTGCCCAATGTGGACGGCATCATCCAGCGCATGGGACTCAAGGATGATATGGCGCTGTCAGAACAGCTGCTGGAACATGCAGGCGTAGCAGTCGTACCTGGTTCGGCCTTCGGCGCCGATGGTCACATCAGACTCTCCATTGCCACCAGTCGCGCCCATCTGGAAAGCGCTCTCGAACGACTCGAACAGGCTTTCAGGGCCTGAGCCACACCATCTCCCGCGTCAGCATGGCTGTCGCGGGAGAAATCCCCAGAAATCATCGACCTATAATCTCCAGCCATGTTATACATAAGAAATCCTGATAACAGATCAAGCCAGCATGAATTATAATTTATGCAACTCGACAGAACTTGCCACACACACTCCCGGCACGGGTCATGTGATGGGTTCTCCTCCTTTTTGGCGACCTCAGGAAATCAGGTCGCTTTTTTTTGTCTGCCATATTCCTGAACCGCAGGAAGAGCAGGCATAAAAAAGCCCGCAACAATGCGGGCGTTTCATGATGTCTGTATTATTATTCGTCGTTATTGTTATTATAGCCCTCTGAAGGGCTCTCCTCCTCTTTGACGAGGCATGCCTACAGGGCAGTCCCCCGCGGCGATGCAAAGTTTATAGGAAAAAGTCATAATGTCCATACTTAATTCGAGCGTCTTTTCCCTGTCGTGAGTGCCTGCAAAACTGCCAGTCTTGTCCTGCTTTGCCTGTGGTGTCTGCCAGATACCAGCCATGCGCTGGCGCCGGGTACACTGCACATTTATTCTGAGCTTGATGAACCGCTGAAAGCCAGCATTGATCTGGAGCTTGATGCGCAGGAATCATGGCAACGCCTTGCTGTCAGGGAGACGACCGATACATCAGCGCCCGCAGGTTACGCCAGAAAGCACCCCCCGCTAAGGTTTGCAATCAGGCAGGACAACCACACTATCGAAATCAGCACCCTGCAGCCATTCAAGGCGCGGGCGCTGGATTTTGATCTGAATGCCAGCCTTGGCGCCCTGCAGGTCACCCGCCACTACCATGCCCCCATGCCGGGACCTCATGCTACTCCTGCCCTGCTGAACGGCCCGATCTACGGCCCGACGCGCGCCAGCGACACCCTCTGGAGTGTTGCGGAACTGATGCGACTGGAGACCCCGTATACCCAGGATCAGATGCTGCTTGGCCTCATAGAGGCCAACCGCGACAGCCTGGAGGCGCATACCCTCAACCTTAAACCCGGCCGCTACCTGCACTTTCCGCCAGAATCCGTTCTTGGCAGTCTTGAGCAGAAAACCACGCGCCAGCATGCCGCCCAGGCCACCATGACAGCGTTGTCGGGGACAAAGACGCCACCGCTAGTCGCAGCACCCGCCGCGGCAGATGACAGTCGTCATACAGACACGACGACAGAAGCTCCCAATCTCCAGCCCCCCCCACCTCCGCTTTCTGAAAGTACACCGGCAACACCCGTAGATATCATGGAAGAAACAGCACAGGATCACGAAGACACTCACGAGGTCATGATTGAGCAGCACGACCAGCAAAACACAGGGATCGTGACAGACAGGGAAATACAGATACCCGCCCTCACTGAAGCACCTCATGACCAGACCACGATAAGTCTGGACAGCAGCCTGCTGGCCATTGGACTGCTGGCCATTTTTGGCGCTTTCTGTGCGGGACTGGTGACAGGCAGCCTGAGCACCTATCTGATCACCCGCCCCGGCAGAAAAAAATCCTCTCCTATACTGGATGACGCCGGTATACATGAAGCATCCCTGCCCCAGGCGGGCATGGCCGCACCACTGCTGGCCAATCCTGACAATGCCATTGGCCAGGCTCTGCGACCTCATGACAGCATTGACGACATGATCGGCACGCTGCGGGATCTGAAAGCACAGGACAGACTGGTACTGAAACCGGATCCTTCGGCCAGCGGCAGCATCAAGGCAAAACCGCGTCCCGGCAGTGATGGCGTACTGCAGGACCTGACCGACAATGATCCTCTGGAAACCCGGCTGGATCTGGCAAAATCCTATCTTGGCATGGGCGACCTGCGCCAGGCAAAAAAACTGCTGGGCAATGTACTCAATATGGGTAATGAACTGCAGATCCGTGAGGCGATGCAACTGATGAAACGCGCCGACAGCCAGCAGGAAGTGGCTGACTCATGAAACCTGTCTTTCTGGGTATCATGCTCCTGATGTCACTGGCAGGATTTTTCTGGTTTCTGGCCATGCCACTGCCGGAAACAACCATTATCTATAATGGCACAGCGCTACCGGAATCCTGGCTGGGGCTACCAGTGCCTCTGCTTGCAGGCGGCGTGCTTTCCGTATTTCTGCTATTGGCCCTGCTGCTGTTTTTTGCAGGATTCGGGCTGATGCTGATATTCTGGCTGGGCATGATCATGGCATTCGTCCTGGCGCTGCTGTTCCCCTTCCTCTGGATTCTCCTGCTACCCCTGCTGCTTTACGGCTGGCACTCACGCAGACAGCATCCTGCCTGAAGACGCCTCTGCATGACCGAATGCAGAAAAGCAGGCACACGGCGCTCCAGCCAGTCACCTGCGCGCGGACGCCTGAAGCTTTCGACAAAGCCCACATGACCGCCACGCTCGGTGACCAGCAGGTGAACGCTGTCCGACAGCTCATGTGGCTCTGGCAATACGGCGGCTGACATGAATGGATCATCACGCGACTGGATCACCAGTGTGGGAATTCTGATAGCAGACAGAAACTGCCTGGCGCTGCACTGGGCATAGTAGTCAGCAGCATCACGAAAACCATAGAGTTTTGCCACGACACGGCTGTCATACTGCCAGAAAGAATGAATGCCGGAGAGATCGCCCAGGGCTTCAAGCTTTTTCCATTCAGCTTCCAGTCCTGCCTGCTTCAGATAGTCCAGTTTCACCTTCGTATAATCGCTCAACTCGGCCAGCAAGCGGTTACGGTAAAACCGTGCCCCCCCCTGATCAAGACGGTCGGCACAGATATCCAGACGCAGGGGAACCGATACCGCCGCTGCAGCCACCAGATCCACCCTGTCACCCTGCTCACCCAGCCACTTGAGCACCACGCTGCCACCGAGGGAATAGCCCAGCACCATCAGGGGAATGGCTGGAAAACGCTGGCGTATGGCAAGGTAAACCTCGTGAATGTCACAGGTTTCACCGGAATGGTAGGCTTTGGCTGTCCGGTTGGGCACACCGCTGCAGCCTCTGAAATTGATGGCACAACTGCTCCAGCCCATGGCACTCAGTGCCGCCTGCATGCCACGGATATAAGGTGAGCGGGATGAACCTGTCAGTCCGTGACACAGCAATACCAAGGGTACATTCCCAGGTACTGGCCCCCACCAGTCCAGATCCAGAAAATCGCCATCCGCCATGAAGAAGCGCTCGCGGCGACAGCGATGTACGGGCTGACGGCGGGCCAGCGTTGGCCAGAGCGTCTGGACATGGCAGTTCGCCAGCCAGGGATGATGGGGTACAAAACGTCCCGGATCAGTGGCATCCATCGGGATAACTCCATGTATATCATGTATATGCAGCATGACAGGATGACTTCATGAGGATGTTGGCTCCCGCTTATGATCAGATTGCCTTACTGAATCTGAAATGAGAGAATGCAACGATCCCATGCATTTGGGATGCTTAAATATCCGGCACTCCAGCATTGTATCACTCAACCTTTCTCATCAGGGCTACCATGAAAACTGTCAACAAATATGCCATTGCCACTGCTGCCGCTGCACTGTTCAGCGCATCAGCCATTCCTTCTGCCATTGCTGCAGAAAAGCAGGGGTCCAGTGAAGGAACCGTCAAGTGCATGGGCATCAACAGCTGCAAGGGCCAGTCAAAATGCAGCACTGCTGAATCCGCATGCTCAGGTCAGAACTCCTGCAAAGGCAAAGGCTGGCTGCTGACTGCCAGTGCACAGGCTTGCACCGACAAAGGCGGCTCCGTCATCAAGTAATTTAACAGGCCTGCTTGCACCATCAGGGCTGGCACCTTGCACCGATCCAGCATGGCATCATCATCGGTATCTGCAGGCATCGCGGGTGCCGGCCTTGGTCTCAGACCTGAACATTTTCAGGACTTCATCAGATCTCCGCAACCAGTCGACTGGATTGAGATTCTTACCGACAATTATCTCGTTCCTGGAGGCAAACCGCTCTATTTTCTTGAGAAAATACGCAGTGACTACCCTGTAACCATGCATGGTGTAGCCATGAACCTTGGTTCTGTTGACCCACTCGACCTTGACTATCTGAAAAGGGTGCGTGGACTTGCAGATCGCATCGAGGCTCACTACGTATCTGACCATCTCTGCTGGACTGGCTTTGCCGGACAGCGGCTGTATGATCTCCTGCCCATGCCTTTTACAGAAGAATCTGTGGAACATATGGTCCAGCGTATCCAGCTGGCGCAAGAGATCCTGGGTAGACCACTTGTCGTTGAAAATCTGTCATCCTACCTTGCAAATCCATCCGGAATGCGCGAATGGGAATTCATAAGCGAGATTGTCACCAGATCTGGCTGTCTGCTACTGCTGGATGTGAACAATATCTATGTATCATCGCGTAATCATGGATTTAACCCCATTGACTATCTTGAGGGTATAAGTCGCTGCCCTGTTGCGCTCTGCCATATGGCAGGTCATACGGATTATGGTGACCATTGCATTGATACCCACGATCGGGAGATATGCGATGATGTCTGGAGACTCTACCGGAAAACCCTTCAGATGCTTGGCGTTGCCGTTCCTACCTTAGTGGAGCGTGATGATGACATACCAGAAATTGGCGTACTGCTCAGGGAACTTGATCGGATCAGGGAATACCAGCAGCAACTGACTGAACCTCATTCCGGAGTCCCGTACCTGTGACATCGATTCAAGCATGGCAGGACTCATTACAAAAAAGCATTCTCACTTATTCCAACTGCATGGCAGCCGGGATGCTGGCGCCCGATCATCCGGATCCAGTCACTGGGCTTAAGATCTATCAGAACGCCTATCTTCTGAGACTCGCTGAAGCTTTGCAAAGCAATTATCCCTGTCTTTATCATCTGCTTGGTGAAGAAGACTTTGGACATCTTTTTCTTGAGTATCGCGCTGCCAACCCCCCGGAGAACAGATCCATTCGCTGGTTTGGCGCAAGCTTTGCTGATTTCCTGCTTCATCAAAACCCAGCGAAAACGCACCAAGCTCTGGCTGATATTGCCCGCTTCGAATGGGCACTCCGACACACGATAGACGCGGCTGATGCGGACCCCATCCGATACCCGCAACTCGCAGCCATGACGCAGGAGGAGTGGATATCAGTAAAGTTCAGGCTGCATCCATCGGTCAGCCTGCCAAGCCTCGAATGGAATGCCCCTGCCATCTGGCAATCCTGGGAAAACGGACAGAAACCGCCTGATTTTCAGCATGGCCTCACCCACTGGTTAATCTACCGGGGCGGAGATGGCAGCGGTCACTGGCGCAGTGTCCCTCTCCCTGAATATCTGGCTCTCAAGAGCATATCCGGTGGTGCAACGTTTCCTGACATATGCGAACAGATCGCACTGAATCATGCGGACAACGAACAACCTGAAGTGATTGCGGCCACCTATCTGGGAAACTGGACCACAGAAGGCATCCTGATCGCAGGACAGGAAATGCCCGAAGAACCGCCTGTCACCAACGTCTGAAATAGTGGTCAAGGCGCCATCCACTTCTGGCAGAGACCAGAATGCCAGCAAGCAGCAATCCCCATTCCAGGTGGTCATGCAACGCGGAAGTCGATGCCTTCAGCGTATCGTAGTACGACAACACCGCCACACCATTCAGAATAAAAAGGCCTAGCGCAGAAAAGCGGGTAAAGAACCCCACGAACAGCATGGCTCCCAGCATAAGCTCACATGCACTGGCTGAAATGGCCGCCACAAAAGGCGAAAGCAGGGGAACCCTGTATTCATTTTCAAAAAGGTAAAGCGTTGAACTCCAGTCAGATACCTTGCTCCAGCCAGAAAGCAGGAATATCCTGGCCAAATACCAGCGTATGGCTGCATCCACCAGCGGATACAGCAGAGTGATGATATGCTCGAACCGGCTGTTCAGTTCAGTCAGCGAATCTCTCGAAAAAAAAGTCATTGTTTACCCCGCATCTTCAAGGTTTGACTGAAACCGCCACGAGCCCGGTAGCTTTTGCATCCGCCCAGGATTCTGGCAAAGCAGTCTGGTCAAGCATGGAAAGTCCGGCACCCTCTCTTTTACCGGCAATGCTTACCCGGAAAACATCCACCAGCGGTCTGGTTGGAATGGTGTCATCCTCCACATTGTCCCCCCTGAGCCTGAACAGGTAGCGATTATCATCCGAAAGGGTAACATCAAGCCCACCAGGACCCTCGACATCAGGAATGGATACCCCCAGATAGCTTAGACTGCCTCTGGCTTCCCAGCGATAGAGGGTCAACGCACGTGTTTTAAAGGCGGATGTCCATAGATATTTGCCTCCAGACTGTGCTGCAGCCCAGCATGGATCCAGCAAATCAGGCCTCACATCCTGAATAACCGTCTCTGGCGCAAGTCCTTTCATGCCGATACTGACAACACCAGGCTGATCATCACCTGCCAGAGTAAACGCAAGACGGCTGTTATTGAGACGTCCCATCGCACCGCCAAGCGGATTATGAATGCCGGTAATGGAATTCATGCGAGCCATCACGCCACTGGGCAGCAGACTAAAGAAATCAATCTGATCAATACCATTCAATGCCACCGCAAAAAAACCGGAAGACGGCGTGGTAGTGATATCAACAGGCACAAAGCTGGAAAGGTAGGTATAGCGCCCCTTAAGCGGACTCAGACTGCCCGAAGCGCTTATCCTGAAACTCTGGATTGAGGATGTCGCACCATCAATCATCTGATCGCCCTGATTGACCACCAGTAAACGGTGATGGTTGACCGCAAGGCTGACGGGATGCCTGCCCAGAGAAGCGAACTTCCCCGTAAAGACAGGTTGACCTGCCTTGAGAAGCCTGAACACTGAAATGCTGTCATCACCGGCATTGGCCACAAAAAGATACCTGCCATCTGAAGCGATTGCGTGTGCCTGATTGCCGTTGATGGCGGGATCACCATTTCCACCCGTTTCACGACTGCCTTTGAATGCCAGCTTTCCGGTCTTGGTATCCTGCAACAACCAGGCAACTTCATTCATCTGGCTGGCATTGGACTGCACATAGATGGCATGCGTCACCGCATAGACTGGATTGACCATCAGGGCCAGCATCATCAGCATCCATACTCTAAACATGACCTGTCTACGCTCCATCAAGATTGGCGGCACAAGTTTACCGCTTTTCATCCGGCAAGCCCAAGCAACATGTCTCTGCACTGCCATATCGCAGATGGCAAGTGGTAGCATATGCCATGCTTTTCAGACAGCCTTTTGATCGATAGCCGCCCGTGAACAGTCACCTTCATCCGTTCTTCTTCAGTCGCTATATCTTCAGGATCATTGTATCGATACCCTTTATTCTCTGCTTCAACGCATTACTTGTAGGCATACTGTTCTCCATCGTCAATGAAGGCCTGCAGCATGAGTGCGTCACCATGATCAAAAATCTGCGCCTGGAGACGATTGCCTCTACCCTCGTGGTATGGGGCGTGGTGCTTGAATCAAGAGATGAAATCAGTGAAAGGATTTTCCACCACACAACCACCATGCTACCGTTGGAAGCCCATGAATCAATCCGCTTCTATGGCATCAGCCTCGTAGCCATGGGACTGGTGGTTGAAGTCATGGACTATGTCAATCACCAGTTTCAGGCTGAAATGTTCAATCTGATCGCACTTGAATTGACGGCGTCCGTGCAATGGGCCATTCTCGTCATAGTGTTGATTGACACCTGCTCCATAAGCTTCATGCTGTTCCGTTGCCAGTTCATGCGGAAGTGACCGTTCCCTGTCAATACGGGCAAGCCTGGATCATACTGTCAGTGTTACTCGGGTGCGGTGGCGTTCATGCACTGGAGCCAACACCTGAGGAAACGACGCCCTTCAACATAGACGGCTGGATTGAAGGTGGAAGTTTTCTTTCACTACATGGGCGTCAGGGCGTTTTCAATTTTGGCCCCACCGACGCAGTTTCTGCGCAGGAGGTTCATTTAAATCAGCTTTATCTGCGCACAGCTTACTCGCAGAAGCTGGACTGGGGACAGATGGGCATGACAGTGCACAATCTTTTTGGTACAGACTGGAACAATACCTATACTTATGGTTTTCTGGATGATGCCTTTCGCTGGAATCAGCCAGGATGGAACCTTCCACAGGCATTTGTGACGGCAGAAACAGCCTCTTTCAGCCTTGATGTTGGCAAAATGTATACGCCATATGGCTACGAGGATGTTCAGGCACCAGAGCGCCCTCTCTACTCCACTGGCTATCTTTATAATTTCATTTATCCCACCACCCAGACCGGCCTGGCCTTCACATGGAAAGGCAGCCATGGTTTCAGTCTTTATCAGGGATTGATCAATGCACCTGATCTATGGATTTTCAACCGATTTGAACCCAACTATATCGCTGGATTCACCGTTGAATCTTCCGAAAAAGAAGAAAATAATTTTTCTTTTTATCTCAACTATGGACGCGGGCTGATGCGTATGGCAACGGTCATGATGTCGGGTGTTCCGGCCATACACACGGATCTTGATACATTGGCGACGCCGGTTATGGGAAATATTCTGCTTCTGTCAGAAAACTGGCAAATGCAACTGGATGATGGCTGGTCG
The DNA here is from genome assembly GCA_041158225.1 of Pseudomonadota bacterium. Lineage (GTDB taxonomy): Bacteria > Pseudomonadota > Gammaproteobacteria > Methylococcales > Methylococcaceae > JBEBBU01. Next base: position 16,967 of record JBEBBU010000183.1, read on the forward strand.
CTGGCTGTCGATCTTACACAGGGAACAGTCAATGATGCCACAACGCTTGATGATGAAATGCCGGGAACGGATGGAAGCTGGCTGGGTGGCAGTCTCTGGCTCGAAAAGGACTGGTCCGATCAGATTACCGGCATTGTGAGGTGCGAGTGGCTGCAAAACAGCCACGGCATCGCTACAGGGTATCCTGGATCACTGTTTGAAACGACTGTTGGCATAGCTGTCAGGCCTAT
>JBEBBU010000184.1:0-9264 GCA_041158225.1 Pseudomonadota bacterium
GGGTTATTCCGATGACAGAGTTCAATCATGCGCCGCAATGGCTGGATTTTATCGCCAGAGTCACGGCAGGAAGTGGTTCGGTCTGTCACATTGTCGCTGGTGAAGCGGCACTGGGCGGCATGCTGGCTGTTTCCGGTGATCTTGGGCGGGCATCCGCCGTACAGGTGCCCGTTGCAGTGAAGCCAGTTCCAGGACTTGATGTCTATCCTGGCAACATTGCCCAGCCTGGGCTGGCAACGCAGTCTGATCTCGGGCGACTGTGTCTACGTCAGGGCGAAGATTTTTTTCCGACGCCTTTTCTCATGCGTATAGGCGATAGCGGAGAATGGGCTTTTCTCGGACTTTTTCCTCCGGGGCGGCACGGTACTGTCTATCCTGCCCGTCTTGTTGAAAAACTGCTTGCCAGACCGGGGGTATGGCATGTCTGTCTTGAAGTTCCGGTAAGTTCGGGTGAAAATCGGGCACAGCATGTGCTGCTTGCTTTCTGTGATGATCGCATGCCTGACGTGTTGCGTGAGCTGATTGTTTCCCAGTTGGGACCCGCGGCATTGCCTGATCGCATCAGGTGCTATGCGCTGGTTCCGAGGCTTGATGGGAGCGGGAATGTGAACGCTGACTGGTGCATGCAGCTTTTTCTTGCAGGAGAGCTGGAGCGCCGGTGTTCTCATCCCTTTTATGCGAGTCTCAGTCATTTAAAGAAAGAACTCCTGATGAAGCAACCTACATAGGTAATGTCATGCTGATAGAAAAGTTTACGCCAGCCGCGCAGTCCACCATTGAAAAGGCCTGCAGGCTGGCGGTACAGAAAAACCACGCCTTTGTGAGTCACTGGCATCTGCTTGCGGCCATGGTCGCTTCTGAGCCTATGGGCGTTCTTGCCATGGAAGGGCTGGAACGCAAGCAGTTATCCATGATGGTTGAGCTTCGTCTTGCCGAGCAGCCCAAGGCCTTGCGGGATGTACAGGAAACCCCTGTCAGCCGCGATCTGGAGCGTCTGTTCATTCAGGCTGAGTCCATGGTGGATGAAGGCGGCAGTGGAAAAATTACCATACAGGTGCTGCAGCAGGTGCTTTTCGGTGTTGACGAGGTGCTTGCCTGTCTTAAAGCGCTTGGGGCGACTGAAGATGGTGTACAGGCGGCCTTGCGTCAGGGACGGTTTCATGAAAAACAGGCGGTGCCTGCCGTTGGAGCTGGTGATGATTTCAGCGGTAGTGTCCTTGACAAATATACGCGCAATCTGACTGATATGGCGCGTGAGGGCGCGATGGACCCTGTCATCGGTCGTGACAAGGAAGTGGCGCTTGCCATCCAGATTCTCTGCCGTCGCGTCAAGAATAATCCCATATTCCTCGGTGAACCAGGTGTTGGCAAGACAGCAGTGGTTGAGGCGCTGGCGCAGATGATTGCCGAGGGCAATGTCCCTGACAACCTGCAGGGTTCCATTATCCGCTCGCTTGACATGGGGCAGTTGATTGCGGGCGCCAAGTTCAGAGGCGAGTTTGAGGAAAGACTGAAAGGACTGATTGACGAGATCAGTCTGACTCCCAAAACCATTCTGTTCATTGATGAAATTCATACGCTGGTAGGTGCAGGCAAGGGCGATGGTGCGATGGATGCTGCCAATCTGCTTAAACCTGCATTGTCACGTGGTCAGCTTTGCTGTATTGGTGCGACGACGCTGGATGAATACCGCAAGTATTTCGAGAAGGATGATGCACTGACGCGACGCTTCCAGCCGGTGGATGTGCCTGAACCTTCCTTCAGTGAATCCATTACCATTCTGCGTGGTATCAAGGAAAAGTATGAGCAGCATCATGGTGTCCGTATTACTGAAGAGGCACTGGAGGCAGCAGTCAGGCTGTCCAGCCGCTATGTCACAGATCGATACCTGCCTGACAAGGCCATCGACCTGATCGACCAGAGTGCCGCCGCCCTGCGTATCAGGCTGTCTTCCAAGCCCCCGGAACTGGAAGCCATTGACAGGGAGATTGTGACGCTGGAAATCAAGCTGCGTTCCCTGCGCAATGAGGATCACCCTGAGGGGCTTGCTGAACTGGAGACACAGATCGGCGAACTCAGAAAGAAAAGTGAAGAGTTGACCTCGACATGGGAGCATAACCGCAAGGGTATGCATGAGGTACGGGCTGCCTACCAGACACTGGAAAATGCACGCAGGGAACTGGAAGAGAAAATCCGTGCGGAAGATTTTACCCGTGTGGCTGAACTGCAGTACAAGATCATTCCCGAAGCCGAAAAAGTCGTGGCTTCCTTTGGTGACCTGTCAGAACTGGAAAACAGTGAACGTGACAATGCCGTCCACGGGGAGGACATTGCGGCTACTGTAGCCAGGCGGACCGGTATTCCTGTGGACAAACTGCAGGAGGGAGATCGTGAGAAACTGATTCATCTGGAAGATTTCCTGCATCAGCGTGTTGTGGGGCAGGATGCTGCAGTGGCTGCCATTTCAAAAGCAATCAGACGCGCCAAGGCCAATCTGCAGGATGCCCAGAAGCCTCTTGGATCGTTTCTCATGCTGGGACCCAGCGGTGTTGGCAAGACAGAACTGGCCAAGGCGCTGGCAGAGCAGCTGTTTTCTGATGAAACCTCCTTGCAGCGCTTTGACATGAGCGAATACATGGAAAAGCATGCAGCAACCCGTCTTACTGGCGCCCCTCCTGGTTATGTTGGCTATGAAGAGGGAGGCGTGCTGACCAATAGTGTCCGTCGCAAGCCTTTCAGTGTCCTGCTGTTTGACGAAGTTGAAAAAGCCCATCCTGATGTATTCAACCTGTTTCTGCAGATGCTTGATGATGGGCGTCTGACGGATTCGCAGGGCAGGGTAGTCAACTTCACCAACACCCTCATTATCCTGACCTCCAATCTGGGCGCTGAATTTATCGAGCCTGTTGAAACTCCCGAACAGGAACAGGAGATGAACGCACAGATCATGCAGGTTGTCAGGCAGCATTTCAGACCCGAGTTCCTCAACAGGCTGGACGATGTGCTTATTTTCAGTCAGCTGACCCTGGAAAACATGCGGCCTATTGTGGACATACAGATCCGTCGGCTTTACAACCGTCTGGCTGAGCAGCATATCCAGATGGAAATAACGCCAGAAGCGTCTGACCGTCTTGCCACATGGGGATACAATCCCATGTATGGTGCGCGTCCGCTGAAGCGTGTCATTCAGAACAGGGTGCAGGATCCAGTATCCGACAGGGTTCTGCTCGGAGAAATTCTGCCTGGCCAAACGCTGGTTATCGATTATAGCGAGTCCGATGACAGCCTCGTATTCAACATCAGCTGACCTGTATCTTCCGTCATGAGCAATATGGAAAAGAAAGTGTGGGCAGGACTGCTGGCCGTCTGCCTGTACCTGTGTTCGTGGGATACTCTCATGGCGGAAGTGGCTGGATCAGTTGGAAGTACAGGTGCAGGTGCGGCTTTGAGTCCACCCGCCCCGGCTGTGGATATGGCAACAGCAGCAGTTCCTGTGCCGCAGGCTGGGCCTGCATCCACCGCACTGGTACAGCAGAAGCTTGAGGCGCCAGCCAAATCCTTCGCTCAGACTGTGCCAGGGGGCGTCCAGGTGCTTGGCTGGCTTGAGTCGCACTGGCTCGTGCTACTTGGCAGCCTGCTCCTGCTGCTGGTTATCGCAGGTCTTGCCTGGTGGATATGGACGCGGCGTGGTGATGAGATCAAAGCGCGGTGGGAGGTCTTCCTCAAGGAGCCTGAGATATCCCCCTATGAACTGGTCAGGGTGCTCACGGCATTTCATGAGGGTATACCCAGAGCACTTCGTGCCAAGATCAAAAAGTATCCCGTCTGTGTAGTCATGGGTGATGCGCGTTCGGGTAAAACCGAGCTTATAAAGCGCTTTACCCATATTGAGGCACAGGTTCAGCGCTATCATTTCAGCCATACCTCGCATCCTCTGGTTCAGATCTATCTGGCCAATGAATCTGTGGTCATTGAGCTGTCATCCAGCCTGGTTTTGTCCGCATCCCGTGACTACGCCAATGCGCTGCTCCGGTTATGGAAAAAACTGCCTCTCAATGTTCAGTTGGTGATGGTGCTCAACGCCCGGGAGCGTCCGCCTGCTGTAGGTGAGCCACCACGCAGTCATATCATTGATGCCATGATAGGCAAACTTGCCCTGCTTTCAGAAGTCAATGAGCGGCCAGTCGCCTACCGTATCGTGCTGACGCATATGGATGAAGTGCCCGGTTATCCTGAGTTTCGCTATACCACGACCCGGGAAAATCTGGATACCCGAGTGCGGCTGAGCAGGGCGGTGCCCATATCGGGATTCAGCGGTGGTCTTTCACACCTGTTTGCCTGTATGAACAATGTTCTGGTGAACCATAAACCAGAAAGTTTTATTGCTACCTTGCATTTCCTTGACCATGTCGATGCCATATTTGGTGTAATTGAGCAGCAGTTAGTGCAGGCCTGTCAGCGATCAGGTCTCGTGGATACTGATCTGGTACAACTTGCCCTGTTCGGCGTATCGGCACATGAAAATGTGTCAGATCTTGCCAATAACCCTTTCCTTGATTTGGGTGCACCCACCAGAACTACCAGAGCCCATTCTCCCAAGCATTTTCGTCGTGCCGGAGTGATCTCGGCCACGCTGGTTCTGGGGCAGTGTATGGTTTACTGGAGCCAGAAGTCCAACATAGAAGAAGTTTTTGCCATGATCAGGCGGATACCCGCCATGAGCTCCGAGCAGTATGTGCGTGAAGCACATCCGGTCTTTGAATCGCTCTATCCGCCGGATGGAAGTTTTTTTTCCAGGCACTCGCTGAACCATATCCTGCACCGTTATTTCTCTGCGCAGATCGATCAGGCAAAAAATGAACTGGTGTACTCGATCCGCGCCAATTATCTTATTCCCAAACTGGAGTTGGTACAGTTTCAGTCAAACGCCTATGTCAAAACCATAAGGGCTCTCGCACTACTGCATGCTAACCGCAATAACGAACTGTCTGAGTATTTCTCAGAGGTGCATAAGGAGTATGGACTCGGTATGCCGTTACCTCTCATTAATGATTACATTACCTTTAATGAGGATATCAACGATGCCCAGATGCTGGGTCTCGCCCTGCATGATTATGGGGTGTTCGAAGTTATCAACCGCGATGATGTGCATCCGTGGAAAGTCATGGCTGACCAGATCAAGTCTGCTCTGGGCAAACGTTATATCACCCGGGAGGAACTGCTCCATATCCAGGAAACAGGGAACCAGCTGTCTGCACTGATCAGTCAGGTCAAGGAGTTCAAGACTCTGGACCAGCAGCGCCACTGGCTTGAGCGGCATGGACACATTTCGCAGGCCACGCTGGCTGAATGGCGTCGACATCCTACCGAGGGACAGCTGACTTATGAACCACTTGAAGATTCACTGCGGCTGATTCTTGACAGTAATATTGACGATGATAGTCAACCTTCCAATCTTTACGAACTGCTGATGGAGCTTGGCTACATCATTGACAGACACAAGATGAAGGATACCAGCCAGCTGTCGGGTGTCGTGCGGATTGAAATGTCTAACAAGGTGTTTGATTTCAATCACTACGAGTGGCAGTCCCTGATGTTGCGCAGCAAGCTGAAGGCATTGATGGAGCAGTTCTACCGGACCCACTATTTCATCAATGGCTGGAGCTTTTTCGATCAGGGATCGCATCCTTACCGACTGCCTATGGGGGTCAGTACCGATGGTGCCGGGGTTCTTACAAACAGTTTTCAGGTTGATGAGCGGCTTACCCGTGGCATGTTTGATTCTCACGTCAAGCCTGCGGTTCAACTGCTTGCCACCCTTTTACCCCGCCTGACGGTAGATGATCAGGAAAAACAGCGGCTGGTTGATTTTGTCGTACAGAATCTCAGTGTCTATGCATCGCATTATGCCGCGACTTATTGGGGATTTTTTTCTGACATGCAGCTCAGGATTAACAACCCTTTCCAGTTGCTGCAATATCTCAGGGAGTTGCAGCGACCAGGCTCGGAGTTTTACCAGAACCTGATTGCGATCAAGGAGAATATCATTCTTGATATTCCATCCGGGCCCAATTTTCAGGCATTCAGGGAGGAAATGGAAAACTTCAGGTTTCTGCAGCGGTTGCTGGAAGAACAGGGCGGCAATTTTCCACAGTTGATGCGTTACATGCAGATTATCATCGAAGTCAATGATGAGCTGTTTAAGCCCAAAATGTATATCCCCGTGGTGGATGCTACCGCTGTTGGGGCGGGTCTGCAGCCGATACTGACTCCTATGGGGCGTCTGGCCATGGATATGATCCTGAATACGGATGCCTCCTATCTCAGAAAAACAGAAGAATGGATCAGGGAAATGGCCATTCCAGATCATTGGCAGCATCCATTCCTGCTGCCTATGGAGAAACTGAGGGACTATGGACGGCTGGAAATAAACCAGTCTATTGCATCCCACTGGAGTGAACTGTGGGGTAGGGCAGTGGAGCCTATGCTTGGTCTTTTTCCCTTTGATGCCAACCAGACTGTGGAAGGCAACATCATTTCTGCAGAGCAGTTGGCAAGGTCGTTACACCCTCTTAAGGGGGAGTTCTGGCAAGGGGTCAATTCGGTTTATCGCAGCCTGTTTACTGTAAATGAAACGCAGTGGGTACCGGCGCCATCCGTGATTCATGCGCTCCAGTTTCCACCCCAGATGCTTGCGCGGCTGAATGCTGCCGCCCAGTTGACCGCAGCACTGTGGGGGCCCCAGGGTATCCCGTCACCGCTGGTCATGGATGTGAAGGCTGACCTGCTTCCTGATCTCCGGGTGGACGTGGATGAAGATAATCTGCCCCATGCTTCCCTGGCCTATCTGCGCTCAGGTGAATCTTCAGTACTGGGGTTTAACCAGCACATCAGCTGGCAGCCATTCAAATATGAATGGTGGCAGAGTACCGCTGCATCTGTAGGTGTCGAGTTCATCAGCGGTGATCAGAAAATCAAGAAATATTCTGGTGTGGATGTGGATGAGAGTATGTGGTCGCTATTCCGGCTTCTGCAGCAGGCTGATATTGTCCAGCAGCAGAGCCATTATGACTGGACGATTCCTCATCCGCTCGCACCTGAGCACAGGATCAAGGTTGGCTATACTTTCCGCAAAAATCCATTTGATCTTTTCCGCGCCCTGAATACGCGATGAAACAGGAGATGCTGCTGATGTCTGGATGGAAAAAAACAGCTCCTGGTGTGATGCTTCTTTTATTGGGGCTCTCTGGCTGTTCCTCGAATGGTCCGGAGCCTCCTCCTCCCATTACGCTGTATATCAATCCGTCGATCAGTGTCAATGACGGACGTATGGTTTACATGGTGGCGAGGAATGTCAACGAAAAACAGTTCATCAACGAAAAGTATGACACCATCGTGGCCCGGGCATTTCCTGATTCAGAGGATGCCACGCTCCTTGGGGGGCGTCCTGTCTACCCCGGGGAGCGTTGCACCATGACGATCACAACCCCGATCAAAGGTACGGTCGCCATGTATTTCATGTTTACCGATCCTGGCGCCTACTGGAAGAGCATGCTTGAACTCCCACTGAGTGATGCTTATGAAATCGAGTTGCCTGGCCAGAATCTGGTGAATGTCAATGGAGAGCCCTGGTTCTTTGAGCGCTGGTTTCTCTACTGAGGGGTAAGTTGGTATGAATATCATCAAGGTCACGGTGCTCTGTCAGCGGTTGCTGGTTTTGGGGGGGCTCTGTCTTTCGGTGGCGCATGCTGCCGGTGGAGGTGGGCATGTCGATCCGGCATTGCTGAATGGTCACCGCTATGGCCCTGTGCGCAAGGAAGATACTATCTGGAGCATCGCCTGGCTCATGCACCGTCACCATGAGTCTATCCAGAAAGTCGTGGATGAGCTGGTCATGGATAATCCTGATGCATTTAGTGCGCGTGGACGTATTCTCAAGCCTGGCAGTTATCTGGAAAGGAAGCCCCATCAGCATACCGTGGTTGGGGCGCTACCACCTGGGGTGGAAGGCAAGTCGGCAGTTGGCCCTGATGTGGCTGGCTATTTGCACGAATCTGATCCTGTCGTGCGGAGTGAAATGCCGGATAACGGTTTTTCGCCAGACATCATTCCCTTCCGGCAGGCTCTGCAAGATCAGAAGCCTTTACAGTCCGGCTCTGCAGGTGTTTCTGTTCCGACATCATCCGTTACGCTGGTAGATAGAGCTACCATCAGGGATGATACCTTTGCGAATAACCGTGAGGATGCTGTCGCTGGTATCCGGGACGACACCTCCACGAATGACCGTGAAGATGCTGCCGCTGGTATTCGGGAAGACACCTCCACGAATGACCGTGAGGATGTTGTCGCTGATATCCGGGAAGACGCCTCCGCTCATCGCCGTGAGGATGTCATCACCGAGTCAGATGGAGGCATGTGGACAAGTTTTATTTCAGGTATGCTTGGTGGATGTCTGGTTCTGGCGCTTTACATCTTGATGACACGTAAGGGGGGCATCACCTACAGTATCAGCAGACATCACCCCCAGAGTCGTGGGGAGGCGGAAGCAGCCGGACATCACCAAGAGCAGATGGCAGCTGCGACCGAGATGTCGCATACTTTTGCCCGGCGCCGCCACCCGGATGACCCGCTGACAGAGCCTTCCGAGCAGGATCTGCTCAACTGGTCCCGGTCCCTGTCGGCTATTCAGGATACAACCCGCGCCGAAGAAGATCTGTCCAACCGTCTTAGTACATCCCGCTAGACTGGGGGATTTTCTGAGGCCAGACGCCAGCATTGCTCACGCTGGCAGTTGATCGCATACAGCTGTTCATGCAGGTGAGACCTGATCCTTGGATGGTAGTGTCTTGGTATCAGCCATACCCCTGGAAGGTGTTGCCGCGCAAGATTGAACAGGTTTTCAAGGAAAGGTTCCGATGCATCGCGGACGCCTGTGAAGTCGAGCTCAATACTGGCAGCTGAATGTTCTTCATGCATGTGAACCAGTTCGGCCACGACCTGTTCTGCCTGCTCTTCCGTATCCAGCAGGGTTTTTCCAGATGCGGCAAAAAGACTCATGGGCAGCATACATTCAGCAGGCATGGGGAAAAAAGCATTCTTGGGCATGACGACACCTGATTTGAGCCAATATTGTCCATCATATCAGCATAAAGCGTGCCTGTTGCTGGGTGCCTGTACGGCTGGACAGTCTGGCATCTAAAGGGCGCAATACACCGTTGCGGTCGGTTGGGGTGCACCAGTACTGGTGCACCCTTGCATGTAGCT
>JBEBBU010000185.1:0-2511 GCA_041158225.1 Pseudomonadota bacterium
CGGCGAAGGGTTCACGGTCGGCATCATGGCCAAATACCCGGATCTGTCCCTCCGACTTTTTCACCAGCCCGGCAATGATGCCAATGGCGGTGGATTTACCGGCACCGTTGGCACCGAGCAGGGCAAAGAAATCACCCTGGATCACATCCAGATCAATGCCCTGCAGGGCCTGATGGCCGTTGCGATAGGTTTTTTTCAGGCCGTGAAGGCTGAGTGCGTGCATGGATGGCGTATTTTTGTCTCAGGATTCGTTAAAATGCAGACTTTACTGCATCGCCGCAAGGGCACGCCATTGTATCACCAGTCTGCGTCTTCCACTCCGGCCGCCCCTGATCTGCTGGCGGCCATCGACCTTGGTTCCAACAGCTTTCACATGATCGTCGCCCGCATGCAGGACGGTCAACCTGTGGTGATCGACAAGCTGCGTGAAATGGTGCGGCTGGCGGCAGGGCTGACCCCGACCAGGACACTTTCCATGGAGGCCCAGCACCGGGCGCTGGAGTGTCTGGAACGGTTTGGCCAGCGGCTGCGCAGCATGCCGCCGGGCAGTGTGCGTGCCGTGGGTACCAATACCTTCCGTATTGCCCGTAATGCCCGCAGCTTCCTGCGCCTGGCTGAGGCAGCGCTGGGCCATCCCATCGAAATCATTTCAGGGATTGAAGAGGCACGCCTGATCTATCTGGGGGTCGCCAACAGCCTGCCTTCCACCGAGCAGCGTCGTCTGGTCATGGACATTGGCGGCGGCAGTACCGAGTTCATCATTGGCGTCGACAAGGCGCCGATTCTCAAGGAAAGCCTGCGCATGGGCTGCGTCTCCATGAGCATGGACTGTTTTACCGATGGCAAGATCAGCGCCAAACGTTTCAAGAAAGCCGCGCTGAATGCCGGTGTGGAGCTGGAAGCCATTGCCCGCGCCTTTGGTGCCGGCGAGTGGGAAGAGGCGGTCGGTGCCTCTGGCACCCTGCGCACCATCCACCGCATTGTGCTGGCACAGGGGCTGTCCAGGGATGGTATTACCGCTGAATCGCTGGAGCGGCTGGTGGAAGCCTCCTGCCAGGCCGGGCATATCGACCGTCTGCCGTTCCCGGTACTTTCGGCCGAGCGGCGTCCGATCTTTCCGGGTGGACTGGCCATCCTGCATGCCGCCTTCCGTGAACTCGGCATCACCCGCATGCGTGTCGCCGATGGTGCCCTGCGTGAGGGCCTGCTGGATGACCTGCTGGGGCGTCTGCAGGATACTGATGTGCGTACCCGCAGTGTCACGGCGCTGGCGCAGCGCTATCACGTGGATGGCCAGCATGCCGCCAGGGTGGGGGCGACGGCCCTGCAGTTACTGCAGCAGCTGTCACCCGACAGCTTTGCCGAGGTGCGGCGCATGGAATCCATGCTGTTATGGGCGTCTGAGCTGCATGAAATCGGTCTGGATATTGCCCACAGCCAGTATCACAAGCATGGCGCCTATATTGCCCAGTATGCCGATCTGCCGGGGTTTTCCCAGCAGGACCAGCAGCTGCTGGCGCTGCTGATCCGCGCCCATCGGCGCAAGTTTCCTGAGCGTCAGCTGAAAGAACTGGAGCTGCCGCCCGAATCGCAGCTGCGCTGGGTGATGGTTATCCTGCGTCTGGCGGTGCTGCTGCACCGCAGCCGGCTACCGGTGGCCATGCCGGAAGGCGGACTAGGGTTTGCCATCCAGGGCGATACGGTGGTGCTGCACTGCGGCGCCAGCTGGCTCGAGGATCATCCCCTGACCGCCGCCGATCTGGAGCAGGAAGCGGTGATGCTGGCAGCCTCGGGCATCACCCTGCGGCTGGACTAGGCGGTTTCCTTCAGGCCGTATTTGCGGATACGGTAGCGCAGGGTTTCACGTGTGGTACCGAGGGCACGCGCGGCAGCGGTGACATTGCCATTGCAGCGCAGCAGCGTGGTCTGGATGATGTGGCAGTCCATGTCATCCAGCGCCATGCTGCCATCCAGCGGGATGAGCAGGCGCTCTTCCATGCCACCCTCTGCGGTGGCGTGGGTGACGGCGGCAGCAGGCGCGCCCGGCAGCTGCAGCCAGTGACTGGGGAATACTGGCCCTTCGGCAAACAGTACACAGCGTTCAATCACATTGCGCAGTTCCCTGACATTGCCCGGCCAGTGATAGGCCCTGAGTGCCCGCCAGGCATCTTCCGGTATCACCCTGACCTGCTTGTTGGCCCTGGCATTGAACTCGGCCACGAACAGCGGTACCAGATCCTCCAGATCCTCGATGCAGTCGCGCAGTGAGGGCAGCTTCAGGCTGAACACGCTGAGGCGGTGGTAGAGGTCGCCACGGAAAGTGCCCTGGTCCACCATGGCCTGCAGGTCGCGGTTGCTGGCCGCCAGAATCTGTACTTCGACCGACAGTTCCTTTTCTGATCCGAGGCGGCGGATCTTGCGATCCTCGATGGCCTTGAGCAGCTTGGCCTGCAGATCCAGCGGCATCTCGCCGATTTCATCCAGAAACAGCGTGCCGCCATCGGCCTGTTC
>JBEBBU010000186.1:0-9745 GCA_041158225.1 Pseudomonadota bacterium
TGACCTGATAATCACCCTCATCAGTACCAGGACGGAATTTGACTTCCTTGACCTGAATCTGTTTCTGGTTCTTCTTGGCAGCATGAGCTTTCTTGTTCTGCTCAAAACGGAACTTGCCGTAATCCATGATCCTGCAGACCGGTGGGTCTGAACCAGGAGAGATTTCAACAAGGTCGAGATCCTCGTCGAAGGCCATCTGTCTGGCCTCACGTGTGGATACAATTCCGATCTGTTGTCCTTCCGCACCTATCAGTCTGACGGCGGGGGCCGTAATCTCTTCGTTGAGTCGCGGCTCTTTTCTATCGTTGGCAGTGATACCTTAGTCCTCCCATATCATTATTATTGGTGGGTCTGAAACCTTGATTCCTCACGGAAACGCTGCAGCAGTTGCTCAAGCGGGAAAGCACCCAGATCAGTCCCGTTCTGCGCGCGAAGTGTTACCGTACGCATTTCCGCCTCCTTATCACCCAGAATGATCTGGTAAGGAATACGCTGCAGGGAATGCTCCCGGATTTTAAATCCGATCTTCTCATTTCTCAAGTCCGAAACAGCCCGGAAACCATGATCATCAAGGAATTGCTGTATCTCATGCACATATCCAGCCTGGCGATCCGTAATATTCATGATCACCGCCTGCACCGGCGCAAGCCAGAACGGGTAATGCCCGGCATAATGCTCGGTAAGAATCCCGATGAAACGCTCCAGCGAACCAAAAATGGCCCTGTGCAGCATCACTGGCCTCAGCTTGTTGCCTTCAGGGCATACATAATTCAGGTCAAAACGTTCCGGCAGGTTCAGATCCACCTGCAGGGTACCGCACTGCCAGTCACGACCTACGGCATCACGCAGCACAAACTCAAGCTTGGGACCATAAAAAGCCCCCTCGCCTTCGTTGATGGTATAGGCCAGGCCAAGACCATCCAGGGTTTTGGCAAGCACAGATTCCAGCTGATCCCAGATGGCATCATCACCTATACGGTTTTCAGGACGCGTCGACAGTTTGATACTGACTTCGCTGAAACCAAAATCGCGGTAAATACCCAGCACCAGACTGACCACATCGCGTGATTCATCCTGCAACTGGTCAAGGGTACAGAAAACATGGGCATCATCCTGGGTAAAATGCCGGACGCGCATCAGACCATGCAGGGCACCTGATGGCTCATAACGGTGTACCTTGCCAAATTCAGCCATGCGCAGAGGCAGATCGCGGTAACTCTTGAGACCATGCCTGTACAGCACCACGCCACCCGGACAATTCATCGGCTTGAGCGCGAATACCCGCTCATCTTCCGTCTGCGTGGTGAACATATGGTCGCGGAAGTTATGCCAATGTCCAGAGGTCTCCCAGAGTGAACGATCCATGACATCCGGGGTATTGACCTCGACATAACCAGCCTTCTTCTGGGCATGACGCAGATAGCCGATAAGCGTCTGGAATAGGGTCCAGCCTTTGGGATGCCAGAATACCGAACCGGGGGCCTCTTCCTGAAAGTGGAACAGATCCATTTCACGCCCCAGACGGCGGTGATCTCTTTTTTCCGCCTCTTCCAGACGCTTCAGGTAGGCATCCAGATCCTCCTTCTTCAGCCAGGCGGTACCGTAGATACGCTGCAACATGGCATTGCGTGCATCACCGCGCCAGTAGGCGCCGGCGATCTTCATCAGGCGGAAGGTTTTCAGCTTGCCGGTATCCGGCACATGCGGCCCACGGCAGAGGTCGGTAAAATCCCCCTGGGTATAAAGCGATACAGGTTCGTCACCGGGAATGGAGCCAATAATTTCAGCCTTGTAGTGCTCGCCCTTCTCAGTGAAGAAACGCACGGCATCCTCTCGCGCCATGACGCTGCGACTGACAGGTGCAGCTGCCGCACAAAGCTCTTTCATGCGCACTTCTATGGCAGAGAGATCTTCAGGCGTGAAGGCGCGCTCATAGGCAAAGTCGTAATAGAACCCGTCATCAATGACCGGCCCGATGGTCACCTGCGCAGAGGGATACAGCTGCTTGACTGCCTGAGCGAGCAGATGCGCAGTAGAGTGCCTGACAATATCCAGCGCTTCTGCATCACGCGTCGTGATGATGGCAAGCTCCGCATCCGCTTCCAGCAGAAAGGAAAGATCAACCACCACGCCATTCACGCGCCCTGCAATAGCCGCTTTCGCAAGACCGGCACCGATGGATTCCGCCACCGCCAGGACTGTCAGGGCAGATTCAAATTCCCGACGGCTTCCATCGGGCAGCGTTATTACAGGCATTGCATCCCACCAAAATAAAAGGCACCGCCAGCAAGCAGTGCCCGTTCATCGAATGGATCAGTATAACACTGACCGTCCTGCTTGACCAGCCACTCCAGGCTCTGCCTATTTTTTTGCAGCGGCATCAGCGTCACTGGAAAGTGGCAGCAACGGCACACCATGTTTTTCAAGAATACCGTTGATTTTAGCCTGGTTTTTCTGGATGAAGCCGTTCAGCATGGCTTTTCTGTCCTTGTCAGGGATGCGCACCCCCATGGACATGCTGTACTCAAAGGTCACACCCTCCTCTGACTTGACTGGCAGCATGGCCAGCTTTGGAGTCGTCTCGTGCCTGACCAGATAAGCGGCAATAGGCCCCCAGACAATCGCCATATTGATGCGTCCATCCCTGAACTCTTTCAGCAGCTGCTGCGCCGTATTGACCGAGGCATCCCCCCCCATGCTCTGGTAAGGCACCCCCTGCTCAATCAGGTCATGCCTGAGCATCCAGGTCGTTGCTGGCGATCCATCATACATGGCCATGCGGATGCCGACCCTTGCTTCCTTGGGCCAGGCAGCAAGCGCATCCAGCGAGGGAATGGCCGCCCAGTTTTTAGTCACATAAACCAGCGCATAGCTTGAGCGGTAATAGGCATCTGTTGTCGCCGTCATGTCCGAACGCGCAGGCACGCCCATGATGACATCACATTTGAACTCACCGGTATCCGGATCCTGCGCCTTGAGCGTACTCCGCACAAACCCCATACGCTGCGGAAACCAGGTATAACTCAGCTTCAGCCCCTGATCCTTTGCCAGCAGCTCGGCAATGGCATTCTCGTAACCTGTTCCTTTACGGTCAGAAAAGGGCGGGTTATTCGGGTCAGCGCAGACTTTCAGTTCCCCGGCGGCCAGCGCTTGACCCGCCAACAGACACTGCATCACCAACACCAGACCCAGATTATGCGATCGCATCTCGACTCTCCTCAATGGTGAATAACAAAAAACCCCGGACGGCAGAACCGTCCAGGGTTTCTCTTGCCACCCCTGATGGCTCAGGGGATTTACCAGAACCGGGATCAGTTCTTGGGCAGACCGAACACGGTGAACACGCCACCGAGCTTGGTGTGTGAGCTCAGGGCCTTGTAAGCACCTACAGCGCCCAGACCTTCCGTATCACCTTCCAGACCAGCTGCCATACCTACGCCAGCCCAGCCGCCGATACCTGACAGCACACCGATGTACTGGTGACCGTTGTGGCTCCAGGTGTTGACGTTGCCGATCACACCGGATGGGGTCTTGAAGCGGTACAGCTCTTCACCCGTGTTGGCATCACGCACCTTCAGGTAGCCTTCAAGCGTACCGTAAACAACCACGTCGCCTGCAGTGGCCAGCATGCCGCTCCACAGGGAGAAAGGCTCGTCAATCTGCCACTTGATGGTTCCGTTGGTAGGATCCCATGCAGTGAAGCTGCCCATGTGGTTGCTTTCTTCCTTGGCGCCGGTCTTGACATTGACCTTGGCTGGGAAGATGTTCAGGGTAGCACCGACATAAGGCTGACCAGCAGTGTACTCAACTTCGAAGGGCTCATAGTTCATACAGGTATGGTTGCCTGGGATGTAGATGAGCTTGGTCTTGGGAGAGTAAGCAACAGGTGGCTCGTTCTTGGCACCCATGGCAGAAGGACAGATGCCCTTGGTATCCACGTCCTGACCACCATGCTCGGTAGAATAGGATGGAGAGACCTGAGGACGACCGGTCTTGGCATCAACATGGGTAGCCCAGTTGACAGCCTTGTCGAACTTCTCGGCTACCAGCAGTTCACCGGTCACGCGGTCGAGGGTATAACCAAAACCGTTACGGTCAAAGTGCGTCAGCAGCTTGTTATGGTGAGAACCGTCTTTGGCGGTCATGTCGAGATCGATCAGCGCCATTTCATTGATGCCGTCATAATCCCACTCGTCGTGAGGCGTCATCTGGTAAACCCACTTGGCTTCACCGGTGTCTGCATCACGGGCCCAGATGGTCATGGACCACTTGTTGTCGCCAGGACGCTGTACCGGATTCCAGGTGCTGGGGTTGCCAGAACCGTAGTAAACCAGATTGAGCTGTGGATCATAGCTGTACCAGCCCCAGGTGGTGCCGCCACCGATCTTCCACTGGTCACCCTTCCAGGTCTTCAGCGAGGAATCAGCACCGACAGGCGCCATCTTGCCATCCGTCCAAGTCATGGTGGTGTTGGGGTTCAGGCCGACTTCATTGTCAGGACCCATGCTGTACTTCTTCCAGGCCAGGCTGCCGTCCTTGATGTTGTAGGCAGCGATCCAGCCACGTACACCAAACTCACCACCGGAGATACCGGTCAACACCTTGTCTTTCACAACCAGAGGTGCGTTGGTGCTGGTCTGGCCCTGCTTGGGATCACCATTGGCGATTTTCCAGACGACCTTACCGGTCTTGGCATCCAGCGCTACCAGCGTGGCATCACCCTGAGACAGGAAAATCTTGCCATCACCATAAGCCAGACCACGGTTGACGACGTCACAGCACATGACAGAGATAACCTGAGACTGGTCAGTACCCTTGTCGGCAGCGTAGACATACTCCCAGATGACGCTCTGGGTGTCCTGATCCAGGGCATAAACCTTGTGGGGATAGCCGGAATGGATGTAAATGACATCATTGACGACCAGAGGACCACCTTCGTGACCACGCAGGGCGCCGGTGGAGAATGTCCACAGTGGCTGCAGCTGCTTGGCAGTGCTGGTGTTGATCTCGGTCAGGGAACTGTAACGGGAGCCGAAGTAATCCCCACCCCACAGCGCAAAGTTCTTGCTGCTCTTGCTGAGGCTTTCCACTTCAGCATTGGCGAAGGAAATCCCGGGTGCTGCCAGCATGGAAGCAATGGAAGTGGCAATCAGCCAGCTCTTCACGGGGTTATTCATCTTTGATCCTCCTCGCATTCACTGCAGGCATGCAGGACACGATAATTGTTGGTTTCATGGATGGTAAAGTCTTTTGACGGCACCCTCACGCATAAGCCAAGCAGCTCGCACATGACTTGTATCCCTTGCCGGCCGTCTGGCGGTGTAAGTTGAAGGAAAATGTCCCAAATGTCAATATGAAACTGCCCTGCCTGCCGGCTACCTCGCGCCATCAGGCAAAGCCCTGTAAAATAGGCATCTGATGCGCTGACCCAGGGTAAAGTCCATGTCCATGTCCTACAGGTTTCAATCCGCACCACTTGCGCTCGCCCTGCTGCTATCGCCAACTACCAGTTTCAGTGAGTCTTTCGAACTCAAAGGCGTTGCCGATGGCGTTTATGCCCATCCCGGCAAAGTGGCTTTACCTGACAGCCTTAATCATAATGAAATCGCCAACATAGGCTTCATCACAGGCAAACGCTGTGTCGCGGTCATTGACACCGGCGGCAATCCCGAGGAGGGACGGGCGCTCAGGCACGCGATCGAAAAACAGACCTCATTACCTGTGTGCTATGTCATCAATACCCATGTGCACGGAGACCATGTACTGGGCAACAGTGCCTTCAGGATGCCGGGAGTGCATTTTGTGGGGCATTACCGCCTGCCGGAAAATCTGGCAGCCCGTGCGCAGCACGACAGGGACAGGGCAGCCAGGGACTGGGAGGTGCAACTCCAGCCGGAAGATTTCGTACTGCCTGACATGCTGGTACAGCAGACCCTGACACTTGATCTCGGCGAAAGGACGCTACAGGTGCAGGCCTGGCCAACCGCCCATACCTCAACCGACATTACCATTCTTGATACGCAAACATCGACCCTGTGGCTGGGAGACCTGCTGTTCATGGATCATCTGCCCGTCGTGGACGGCAATCTTGGTGGCTGGCTGCAGACACTCAGCGAACTGGGAAAAATCCAGGCAGTACGGGCCATTCCTGGCCATGGCCCGGTCAGCGCTCCCTGGCCGCAGGCCATGGATAGCGAACTGCATTATCTGCATGGACTGAAACAGTCTGTCAGGCACGCCCTTGACCGCAATGCCACGCTGGAAACGGCCATGGATACTGCCGGTCAGGATCTCAGGGATCACTGGCAACTTTTTGACCAGTATCACAAACGCAATGTGGCGGCAGCATTTGCCGCGATGGAATGGGAGGATAACTAGGATGAACAGACGATTTCCCGACTGGAAAAGCTGCCTGCAGTTCTGCGCGGCACTGGCTTTAATGACTGCTGCAGGCATGGCACTCGCCGAAGAAACGCCACCTGAAACGGCCTGGCAGGCCAGCCTGAAAAACCGGTTCTTTCAGGATCGGCCCATCACGGAAGGCAGCGATGTCATTCAGATCAAGGCGCCCTACAGGGCAGAAGATGCGGCGCTGGTTCCCCTGCAGGTGGTGGCCCAGTTCCCTCAGTCCAGTGAACGCAGTATTCGCAGCATCATGGTCATCATCGACAGCAACCCGGTACCATGGACTGGCACGTTCCAGTTTACACCGCTCAGCGGCCGCGCCGATGTTGCTTTCCGCGCCAGGGTCAACGCCTATTCCTGGGTACGCGCCATTGCAGAGACCAGCGATGGCAAGCTCTATATGAACAAGGCTTTCGTCAAGGCCAGCGGTGGCTGCTCTGCCCCTCTCGGCGCCGATCTGGAGGCCGCCATGGCAAGGCTTGGCAAAATGAAATTCAAGCTGGATGGCACTGAAGCCAAAACCGGAGCCGTGAATGAAGTCCAGTTGCTGATCAGCCACCCCAACCTCAGCGGCATGCAGATGGACCAGATCACCCGCATGGTGAAGCCAGCGCATTTCGTCAAATCAGTGAATGTCAGCTACGACGGTGCAGCGGTATTTGGCGCTACAACCGATATTGGCATCAGCGCCGACCCCAATTTCCGCTTCAACCTTGTACCTGATCATCAGGGCGGTGAACTCAAGGCGGAAATCACGGATAATCTTGACCAGCACTACAGCTGGAAGCAGCCGCTGAACAACCCCTAGCACACCAGCCCCCACCCCCCGTCCGGGCTCACATGCAGCCCTGACGGGGTTTCAGCTTTCGACCAGTACCACCAGACTGTGATCCATCAGGGTTATGGCAAGCGGGCTTCCAAGGGCACGCAGATGCTTCAGATCCACCACATCCCGCCCCCTGCCCTGACCCGTATCGACAGCCAGCGCCCAGCGCCCCCCGTCCGGCGTCGGAGGCAGTGGAAACTCCACCGGACCATTCGATGGATTGAATAGCAGGCACAATCCAGGCTGGGCCGGACGGGTGCCAGCGCAATCGGTGCGGATCATGCAGGCTATGGCGCCATGGCCTTCATGCCAGTCGGGATACTGGCCCAAATGATCAAACCACTGCAGATCCCCTTCCTGATAAAACTCCTCACAGGAAAGTACCGGCAGACTGGCCCTGAGCGCCAGCATACCCCTGACAAACTGCATGAATTCTTTCTGGAGCGCTGACACCGACCAGTTCAGCCAGCTGGTCGCATTGTCCTGGCAATAGGCATTGTTATTGCCGCCCTGAGTCCTGCAGAGCTCATCCCCAGCCAGCAGCATCGGAATCCCACGCGAAAGCAGCAGCGTGGCCATCAGGTTTTTCATCTGGCGCAGACGCAGACGTACCAGTGCCGGATCCGCACCTGGACCTTCATGACCATAATTGGCACTATAATTGTCGTTGGCGCCATCCCGGTTACCTTCACCGTTGGCTTCGTTATGCTTCAGGCCATAGCTCACCAGATCATGCAGGGTAAAACCGTCATGACAGGTCACAAAATTGATACTGTGAATGGGCGCCTTGCCAGAATGCTGATAGATATCCGCGCTACCGCACAGCCTGCTGGCCAGCGCTCCGGCCATACCGGCATCACCACGCCAGTAACGGCGGATGTCATCCCGGTAAATGCCGTTCCACTCAGACCAGCGATCCCCGGAAAAACGGCCCACCATATAAGCGCCTGCGGCATCCCAGGCTTCGGCAATCAGCTTGACATCACGCAGGATGGGGTCTTCCGCAATCTGCTCGATCAGCGGGGGATTGGCGATAAGACTTCCGCTCTGATCCCGCCCGAGAATGGAAGCCAGATCGAAACGGAAACCATCGACGTGCATCTCGACCGCCCAGTACCTGAGGCAGTCAAGAATATAGTTGCGCACCACAGGATGATTACAGTTCATGGTGTTGCCGCAACCCGAATAATTCCTGTAGAAACTGCGATCTTCTTCCAGGAGATAGAATATGCGGTTGTCCAGCCCCCTGAAACTCAGGGTTGGCCCATGCTCGTTACCCTCGGCAGTATGGTTGAATACCACATCCAGCAGCACCTCAATACCTGCCTCATGCATGGCCTTGACCATACGCTTGAACTCTTCAACTTCACACCCCGGATGGCTACCGGAACCATAGCCGGGATGGGGTGCAAAGAAAGCTACGGTATCGTAACCCCAGTAATTCCGGAGTTTTTCTCCCGTCTCCGGATTGACTGCGCTGATGAGCTCAGGGCAGAAGGCCTGGATAGGCATCAACTCAATGGCGGTGATACCCAGAGACTTGAGATGAGGAATTTTCTCGATCAGCCCGAGAAAACTACCCCGATACCTGACCCCGGAAGATGGATCAATGGTGAATCCCCGGGTATGCAGCTCATAAATCACCATGGATGACCAGGGATGGCGCGGCTTCACATCCCCCCCCCACTCGAAGTGATGTGCCATGACAAGATTTTTCTTGCCCTGCCCGCTGGCCGGCAGGTAAACCGCAGTCGCATAGGGATCAAGCAGTGATCGGTCAGGACGGAAGCGGTGCCCCTGCTCTGGCGCCCAGGGCCCGTCCACACGCCAGGTGTAAGCCATGCCAGCCTGCACATCCGGCAGGCATACATGCCAGATATCACCGGTACGATGCATGGCAGGATCCAGTGCCACTGTCTGTGCCGGCACATCATCATCTACCTTCAGGTAAAGCAGCAACGAAACCGCGGTTGCATGCCTGCTGAACAGCGTGAAATTCACGCCATCCTCCAGTTGGTGAACGCCCATAGGCAAGGGAGATCCCTTGCTGACCATCATCCTGATACCCGACTGGCTGCCCTGATCCCCGGCAGCACGGGCATGCTGGCGTGTAAACATATCTGCCTCGTATGCCTAAGACCTGCAAAAAACGTGAAGATGGTAACACTTTCGCAGGGACACTGGACAGAAAGGAAACTTTAGGCCTGCGTCCGGGTCATAATGTTGTCTCTGGCGGATCAGCCATCCAGCCAGAGCTTTCCTAAACTACTTATGAGGTCACTACCATGGCTGCAACAACTATTGGCGGCGTAGCCGCACAAGACAAGCCACTGCTCGACAAGGGCTGGCTGGCATTTGCATTCACGATCTACACCGTGTTCTACATGTGGGTCCGCTGGTACGAAGGCGTTTACGGCTGGTCCGCTGGTCTGGACAGCTTCGCACCTGAGTTCGAAACCTACTGGATGAACTTCCTGTACACGGAAATCGTTCTCGAAGTCGTTACCGCTTCTG
>JBEBBU010000187.1:0-4726 GCA_041158225.1 Pseudomonadota bacterium
GACACCACGGATGGCCCCTTGCCCTTTGCAGCGCGGACAGGCACTCAGGGTGGCTTCGCTCAGCGACGGACGCAGGCGCTGCCGTGACATTTCCAGAAGGCCGAAGCGTGATATGCGGCCAATCTGTATGCGTGCGCGGTCGCTCTTGAGTGCGTCACGTAAACGTGTTTCCACAGCTCTCTGGTTACGGGCGGCCATCATGTCAATGAAGTCAATGACAAACAGGCCACCAAGGTCACGCAGTTTAAGCTGTCGTGCTATTTCGTCTGCCGCTTCAAGGTTGGTGTTGAGGGCCGTTTCCTCAATATCGCTGCCCTTGGTGGCCCGGGCAGAGTTGATGTCAATACTGGTCAGAGCCTCGGTGTGGTCAATGACGATGGCGCCACCGGATGGCAGGGGGACCTCACGGGAATAAGCCATTTCGATCTGGGATTCGATCTGGTAGCGGCTGAACAGTGGTACATGATCCTGATAGAGTCTGGCCTTGTGCAGGAACTGTGGCATCACCTGCTGCATGAAACTATGCACGATCTTGAAAGTACCAGGGTTGTCGATAAGAATTTCATCAATATCAACACGCAGGTGATCCCTGAGCGCACGTATGATGACATTGCTTTCCTGGAATATGAGGAAGGGGGAGGGCTTCTCCCGTGAGGCGCGATCAATAGCCTCCCATAACTGCAGCAGGTAGTTCAGGTCCCATTGCAGTTCCTCGACGGATTTTCCGCCGCCGGCCGTACGTACAATCAGGCCCATGGATTCTGGCACTACAAGGTTGGCCATGACCTCGCGCATGTCTGCACGGGTATCGCCTTCAATGCGCCGTGAGATACCGCCTGCGTTGGGATTGTTGGGCATGAGTACCAGGTAACTGCCCGCAAGACTGATATAAGTAGTGAGGGCTGCGCCCTTGGTGCCGCGCTCTTCCTTTTCTACCTGGACGATGACTTCCTGGCCTTCCCTGAGACAGTCCCTGATCTCTTTCCGTGAGGGCTGAGCTTCGCCGGGTTGTCCAAGGAAATGTCCTGATATTTCCTTGAAAGGCAGGAAACCATGGCGCTCAGCGCCATAGTTGACGAAGACGGCCTCTAGGCTTGGTTCCACCCGGGTAATGGTGCCCTTGTAGATATTGGCTTTTTTCTGTTCTCTTGCCGGTATTTCAATATCAAAATCGTACAGCTTCTGTCCATCGACCAGCGCAACCCGCAATTCTTCGGGTTGCGTGGCGTTAATAAGCATTCTTTTCATTCAGCGAATCCTAAGTGGGCACTTGTACAGTGCCTTGCATTGCCGCTGATTACCCTCAGTGCAGGGTTTTATTTTCATTCTCCAGGCATCTGTCCTGCCTGCTCATGGCGCGAGGACGATCAACAGGTTATAACCCTGTCTGGTATGGGGGAGAACGAAAGACAATCCGGTTGGACGCTACAGGTATAAATGACACTGAAGCACACTTCGGGCAACCGCGTTCCTTAATGGAAGCTGCGCTCTTCATGGGTCGAGCGCCAAACCCTCATATTCTGTTAACAGACACGGGATGCACCACCGCAGTG
Source organism: Pseudomonadota bacterium (assembly GCA_041158225.1). GTDB lineage: Bacteria > Pseudomonadota > Gammaproteobacteria > Methylococcales > Methylococcaceae > JBEBBU01. The sequence goes on from JBEBBU010000187.1 coordinate 1,554, forward strand.
GCAGGCAACGGATTAAGGCGTGCCAGCATCGACCTGTCGTCGCCTGCACTATAGCAATGAATCTTATTTTCTTCCAGTTATTTATTGATTTAAAACATCAGTACTGTCAGTGCTGGTATCATGTACCCATGAACGAAAATGTTAAGCTGACTGCTTCAGGCGCAAGTACGGTCTTGGTTGATCAGGAGTTTGCTGATCAGCGGATTGATAACTTTCTCATGTCCAGGCTTAAGGGTGTGCCACGCAGCCATGTGTACAGGCTGTTACGCACGGGGCAGGTGCGGGTGAATGGTGGTCGCATCCAGGCATCCTATCGGCTCAAGGGTGGCGATGCGGTCAGGATTCCCCCGCATCGCCATACGGATACCGTAGTGCCTGAGGATCAGCCATGGCTGCAGCAGCGTCTGGTCGGGCGTATCCTGTATGAAGACGACTGGCTGCTCGTGCTGGACAAGCCTGCGGGTATGGCGGTGCATGGTGGTACCGGCCTGCAGGCCGGTGTGATCGAACTGTTGCGGCAGATGCGCCCGGATGCCAGACATCTTGAGCTGGTGCATCGTCTGGACAGAGACACTTCAGGCTGTCTGATGATCTCCAGAAAGCGCAGCGCGCTACGTGTGCTTCACCAGCAGTTCAGGGGCGATGACATCAGCAAGACCTACATCGCCCTGCTGGATGGGGTCTGGCGCAAGGCCAGCCAGACTGTGGATGCGCCATTGCAGAAGAATGTCCTCCAGAGTGGCGAGCGCATGGTCAGGGTGCATCGGGATGGTAAACATGCCGTCACGCTTTTTCGCAATCTGGAGTGTTTTGCCGACAGCACTCTGGTTGAGGCATCGCCTGTCACGGGCCGGACTCATCAGATCCGGGTACACGCCCAGCACATGGGCTATCCCTTGCTGGGTGACGAACGTTATGGCCGTGAAGTCTCCAACCGGCTTTATCGTGAGCGGGCACTGAAGCGACTGTTTCTTCATGCTGCCAGCCTTTCATTCGTGCATCCCTCCAGTCATGAGCGGATCAGCGTGCAGGCGCCTCTGGCAGAAGATCTGCAGAAGGTGCTTGAACAGATGCGGCGTTTGCCCGTAAACCGGAAATAATCTGTCCAACAAGGAAATCTCATGCGTTCAGATGAGCAGAAAACATTATGGGAACGTGAGGTCATTGAGAATGTGCTCATGGCTTCGCTGCTTGAGCAGCGGAAAGCGCGGCGCTGGAGTCTGGCGTACCGTCTGCTTTCCCTGCTGATAGTGACGGGTACCGTGCTTTATCTGGTTTCACTCAATGATTTTGACCAGAGCGCCAAAGGATCAGGAGAGCCGCATACGGCTGTTGTGGATGTATTTGGCATGATCATGGAGGATGCGCCGGCCAATGCCAATACCATTGAGGATGGTCTGCTTGATGCGGTTGAAGACAAGGAAACCCGTGGTATTCTCCTGCGCATGAATAGCCCTGGTGGGAGTCCGGTTCAGTCGGCCTACATCTATGAGGCTATCCGCAAGCTCAAGTCCAGACATCCGGAGTTACCGGTAGTAGCCGTGGTGTCGGATCTGTGCGCGTCCGGTTGTTACTATGCTGCCTCGGCAGCTGACAAGATATACGCACATCCCACCAGTGTTGTCGGTTCCATCGGTGTGATCATGAATGGTTTTGGCTTTGTGGGCACTCTGGAAAAACTCGGGGTGGAGCGTCGTACCCTGACAGCCGGGGCGCACAAGGCCTTGCTGGATCCATTTGCGCCTACCCAGCCTGCAGAGCAGGCACATGTTCAGGGTTTGATCAACAGCGTGCATCAGGACTTTATCGCTGCTGTCAGGCAGGGCAGGGGAGATCGCCTCAAGGAGATTCCAGACATGTTCAGTGGTCTGGTATGGACCGGGCGTCAGGCGAAGGAACTTGGTCTGATTGATGATTTTGGTGATGAGCGCAGCGTGGCTGAAGATATTATTGGTGCCAAGGAAAGGATCAACTATACGCCACGGGAAAAGTTCTGGGAAAAGCTTGGCTCCCGCATGGGAACCCAGATGGGGTCAGCCCTGTTCAGGCATCTTGAAGAAAGCGGTGCCATGCCGGGTGGAGCATTGCGCTGATGGCCGAATTTGAGGTTGTCGGCGTTGAGAAGCTCTACAGCGGATATTTCAGCTACCTTAAGTATCATCTCCGGCATACCCTTTTCAAGGGTGGCTGGAGCGCCCCTGTCAGTCGCGAACTGTTTGACCGGGGCGCGTGTGTGGCGGTGGTGCTTTACGACCCCGATCGCGATGCCGTGATCTTGGTCGAGCAGTTCAGGGTTGGCGCCATGCACGTCCAGCCCAACGCCTGGCTGCTTGAGATTGTGGCGGGTGCCATTGAGCCTGGGGAGAGTCCGCACGACGTCGCCATGCGTGAAACGCGTGAAGAAGCCGGTTGCGAAATCCATACCCTGATGCAGGTCTGTTCCTTTTTCACCAGTCCTGGCGCCTGTTCAGAAAAAATCACTCTTTTCTGCGGTCTGGTGGATAGCAGTGGTGTTGAGGGCATCCATGGACTTGATGAGGAAAACGAGGATATCCGCGCCTATGTCGTGCCTTATGCCGAAGCCATGACATTGCTGGATACGGGGCGTATTGAATCAGCAATTCCCATCATAGGCCTGCAGTGGCTGGGCAGAAACCGGGAGGCATTACGGCGAAAATATGCCCGCCATTCTGACTAGGTTTCGTGGCGCCTGCCGCCTCATGCTATAATTTCCGTTTAATCCAATATCATGGTGTTTTACCATTCATGTCTAAAGAAGATCATATCGAAATGGAAGGCCGGGTCATGGAAACCCTGCCCAATACAACTTTCCGGGTCCAGTTGGACAACGGGCATATTGTAACCGCCCATATTTCCGGGAAGATGCGCAAGAATTACATCCGCATCCTCACAGGCGACAGGGTCAAGGTGGAAATGACACCCTATGATCTTACCAAAGGCCGGATCACTTTCCGCCAGCGCTGATTGATGGATGCTACCGTCAGCGTCTCTGCTAGACGGTAGCTGTTTCCCTTGCCTGCTGTACCTGTGGCGTGAAATCGAAGACGGGCGTATCGCCGGCGATGCCTATCCTGACTACCCCACCTTTGGTAAGGCGTCCAAAAAGGATTTCTTCAGCAAGAGGTTTCTTGATAAAATCCTGAATGACTCTG
>JBEBBU010000188.1:0-21446 GCA_041158225.1 Pseudomonadota bacterium
CCTGGTTGTGGATGCGCAGGTGCTGGACATGGTTGCCATCCTGCAAAAGATAGTGATCGGTACCTGCCATCGCAGTTGCCGAGAACATCATGACTGCCGCCAGTATCGCCTTTCTGCTCATTGCTGTTTCCTTAAGGTCTGTTGTTATATTCTGGAATGGATGTGCTGTCAGTCACGCAGCAGTTCATTGATGCCCACCTTGCTGCGGGTTCTCTCGTCGACCTGCTTGATGATCACAGCACAGTAAAGGCTGTGAGAGCCATCGGATGAAGGCAGGTTGCCTGAAACCACGACAGATCCTGCGGGTATGCGACCATAGCTGATTTCGCCCGTCATGCGATTATAGATCTTGGTGCTCTGCCCGATATAGACACCCATCGAAATCACCGAGCCTTCTTCCACAATGACACCTTCCACGACTTCGGAACGGGCGCCAATGAAGCAGTTATCCTCAATGATGGTAGGGCCGGCCTGCAAGGGTTCCAGCACCCCGCCAATGCCGACGCCACCGGACAGATGGACGTTCTTGCCTATCTGGGCACATGAACCGACAGTAGCCCAGGTATCCACCATGGTACCCGTATCGACCCATGCGCCAATATTGACAAATGATGGCATCAGGATCACACCAGGTGCGATATAAGCGCCCTTGCGCACGGCTGCAGGCGGTACCACGCGCACGCCTGCGGCTGCGAAGTCAGCAGGGCCATAACTGCCAAACTTGGGCTCGACCTTGTCAAAATAGCGGGTCTCGCCGCCATCCATGACACGATTGTCATGCAAACGGAAAGAAAGCAGTACTGCCTTTTTCAGCCACTGGTTGACGACCCACTGACCATCCACCTTTTCAGCAACACGACGCTGACCCTGATCAAGCAACTGCAGCGCCTCACCCACTGCCTCGCGTATTTCGGCAGGAGCATGCTGGGGAGAAAACTCCGCGCGATTTTCAAAAGCCTGATCAATCACATTTTCCAATGACATGGTTATCTCTTTTCCTTAAAGGGATTCGACAAAAGAACGGATGCGCAAGGCTGCTTCCTCACATTCAGCAACGGAAGCTACCAGCGCAATACGGACATGATCAACGCCAGGATCCAGTCCCTGCACTTCACGCGACAGGAATCTGCCAGGCAGTACTGTCACGAACTGCTCCTCATACAGGCGGGAGGCAAACAGGGTGTCGGCGACCGGGGTTTCCAGCCATAGGTAAAAACCTGCCGGCGGCACAACCACCTGGATGGCTTCGCCGAGGATGTCAGTGAATATCCTGAATTTTTCCTGATAGAGCTGCCGGTTCTCGATGACATGGGATTCATCCTGCCAGGCCACCGTGCTTGCGTACTGGACTGGCAGACTCATGGCACAGCCATGATAGGTGCGGTATTTCAGGAAAGCGGCAATCAGCGTGGCATCGCCTGCGACGAAACCGGAACGCATCCCCGGCGCATTGGAGCGCTTGGACAGACTGTGAAATACCATGCAGCGCCGGAATGTGGTGTTACCCATGGCATGCGCAGCCTGCAGCAAACCGGTGGGCGGAACCTCATCATCATTGTAAAGTTCGGAATAACACTCATCAGAGGCAATGACAAAATCATGCCGCTCAGCCAGTGCCAGCAATTGCCGGTAATGACTGCTATCGTGAAGGGTGCCGGCAGGGTTACCTGGAGAACAGAGATAAAGCAGGCTGCACTCTGCCCATACCTCATCCGGTACTGACGCATAATCAGGAATATAGCCGTTTTCCTTCAGCAGAGGCAGATAATAAGGCTCGGCACCCGCAAGCAGTGCCGCGCCCTCATAGATCTGGTAAAAAGGATTGGGCATCAGTACCCGACTATCGGTACTGGCATCCACCATGACCTGGGCAAATGCAAACAGCGCCTCGCGCGTCCCGTTGACCGGCAGTACATGGCTATCCGGATTGACGGCGTCCGCTGGCAAGGCAAAACGCCTGCACAGCCAGCCGGCTATCGCTTCCCTGAGCCCCCCCAGCCCCCGCGTCGTGGGATACACCGACCAGTCATGACTGTGACTGTGCAGCGCATTCACGATGATATCGGGTATGGCATGACTCGGCTCACCAATGGAAAGACGGATTGGAGAGAGATCATGTGGAGGAACCAGCCCTTCAAGCAGGGCGCCCAGTCGTTCAAAAGGGTAAGGCTGGAGTCGCGCCAGTCTGGAATGCATGAGGGAAATAACCTGAGTGTGATATCTAACGCTTCATTATAACCGGATTAGCACTTATCATTTCAAACGGGGACGTTATTGCGTCAACATCAACGTGCAATCAAAAGCTGGAGAAAATCATGTTTGGTAAACTGAACACTGTAGTAGAAGGCATACTCTGGGGCTTTTCCATGGCCATGGGCTGGATTCTGGCCTACAGCATCATGGGTATAGCCATTGTCTGAAGACTGCGCGGGACATCAGTCCATCACAGTCACCACGATATGACGCTGGTGTGGCGCGGTTCTGTGTTCGAACAGGTAGATGCCCTGCCAGATTCCGAGCAGCATGCGCCCACCGGCCACCGGCACGGTCAGTGAGTTACCGGTAAGCAGCGACCTGGCATGAGCGGCCATATCATCACTGCCCTCAAGGGTATGCAGATAGGCCGGATCCGCATCCGGCGCCCAGCGTGACAGCAGCATTTCCAGATCACGCCTGACGTCGGCATCCGCATTTTCCATGATGGCAACCCCACAACTGGTATGCTGCACGAAGATATTCACCAGACCCGCACTTACACCAGACTGCCCCACTATGCGGTTGACATCATGGGTAATATCCCTGGACTCACGTCCATGCGTAGCAACTGTAATGACCGTCTGCATGGCCGCCATATGACTTGCTCCTTCTCAAAGGGTGGAGTATAACCACCATCATGGGTTGGGAGTAACCCGTTTTTGTCTGGAGTCATTACCATGCAATACAACAAGCTGTTCCGGAAACTTTACCTGCCTCTGATGGGAATGTTATGCCTGCTGCTGACCAGTTGCGCAGGTGGCTACAACAATGGTTACTACAATAATGGCTGGGGAAGAAATGCTGTATTCGTCAACAACGGATGGGGCTATGGACACCGCAATAACGTGTTCGTTGAAAACAACAACTGGCACAACAACATGGGTTACTATCACCCAGGCCGTCGCTGGTAACAGGGAGACCGTCATGAAAAAAACCCTGATGACATTAAGCACCCTTCTGTTCTCGGCCACACTGGCCGCTGAGCCTTCGCCCCCTGCTCCCGCCGCCAGCAAGCTGGATCCTGCCTGGATGGTCATGCAGGAAAAGGTCAGTGGCGTGATTGGCGCTGAAAAACAGCATGCCATGGTCGATCTTGCCTACGCTACCGTGGCCGGTGATGTCTGTGACAATCTGGACATTAACGAAAAATCCCTGGATGAAGAGTTCCAGCGCTTTGCAGCAGATCTGCAGAAGAAAAGCAGTGCTGAAGAGCAGCGACGCATAGAAAATGGCCTCATGGGCTATTTTGGCATCTATGTCGGCCTGGTCGTGGCGGAGAGCCTGAATGATACGGAAGCCTTCTGCAAGGAAGTGAGTGAAGTCAGAAAACGCGGCGGCGGCCCTACCCGTTACTGGGTGACGCCTGAACCCGTTGCTCCGCACTGAAGCGACACCCCAGCCGGAAAACACCCGCTCATGGATGAAGGCGTCATCCAGTTTCTGCTGCACCGGAGCAACAGTACCATCCTCATGGATACTGAAGTCTTTGCGGTGATCCAGAGCTGGCGCTACATACTCCATCAACTCGGGCTGATAGGCCAGGATCCGGATCGTTACCACGGTCTTGGTTATGGCAATATCAGCCTGAGAGTCTCGGAGGAGCATTTCTGGATCAGCGGCACCCAGACGGGTGGCCTCAGTCTGCTGCTCCCCCAGGACTTCGCCCGGGTGACGCGCGCTGATATCGACAGTAACCAGATCTGGGCCGATGGCTCCAGTCTTCCCTCATCCGAAGCGCTCAGTCATGCAGCTGTTTATGCTGCCTCCCCGGATGCAACCTGCGTTGTGCATATCCATTGTCCAGTGATCTGGCGAGCCGCAGGTCAACTGAAACTTCCCGCCGTTGCAGCTGATATAGGCTACGGCACCCCAGCGATGGCCCATGCCATCTACGAAGAGGTAGCACGCAGCCCTGAGCAGGGCATGCTCACCATGGCTGGCCATGAGGACGGACTGCTGTCCTGGGGATGCAGCCCTGAAAATGCCTGTTACCCCATCATACGCTACCTGGCCAGCGCCGAAGCCATGACCTTCCGCAAGGGAGCCGCTACAGGAGTCAGATCACCTTGAAAAAACTCATCAATGATCCTTTTGACATGGTGGAAGAACTGGTCGATGGTTTTATTGCCGCCAACAGCCGTATCATCCGCCGCACCGGACGCCGCTCGATTGCCCGTATTGATGCTCCAGTCCCCGGCAAGGTAGGCATTGTCGTTGGAGGTGGAAGTGGCCATCTGCCAGCTTTTGCGGGTTATGTGGGACGCGGCATGGCTGATGCTGCAGCTTTTGGCAATATTTTTGCGTCACCTCCTGCAAAACCCATTATTGAAGCCAGTCTCGCCGCCCACAGCGGCGCGGGCCTGCTGTACACCTATGGCAATTATCAGGGAGACTGCATCAATTTCGACAGGGCCATGACTCACTGCCGCACACTGGGTATCCAGGTGGAAAAAGTGGTACTCAACGATGATGTCCTGTCTGCTCCGCGTCATGAAGCTGAAAAACGCCGCGGTATCGCGGGCCTGTTTCTGGTATGGCATGTTGCAGGCGCCAAGGCAGAGCGCATGGCCTCTCTGGCAGAAGTACTGGCGGTCACGCAGAAAGCCAATGCCAATACCCGTTCCGCCGGCATAGGACTCACCTCCTGCACCGTGCCTGCCTATGGTCAGCCCACCTTCAGCATAGCCGATGATGAAATAGAGATTGGTCTGGGTATCCACGGCGAACCCGGTATACGGCGCACCCACCTTAAACCCGCCAATGCACTGGTCGATGAAATCATGGATGCACTCTGCGCTGATCTGGATTTTGCCGGCGAAGATGTAGCACTGCTGGTGAACGGACTGGGTGGCACTCCCCTTGAAGAGCTCTATGTGGTCTACCAGCGCGTTCAGACGATCTGTAAAGCCAAAAACATCAGCATCCGCTTCAGCCATGTGGGAGAACAGGTTACCGCCCTCGAAATGGCCGGCGCATCCATCAGCCTTATGCGGCTTGACAGCGAGATGCATGATCTTATAAGTCGTAGCGAGATTGACACCTGCCTTTACCGTAAACTTCAGGATACAGCCTATGCCAGTCATTGAAGGTGAACAGCTACGCACTGCCCTGCTTGCAGGTTGCAGGGTGATCGAAAACCACAAGGACAGACTTTGTGCTATCGATGGCGAAACAGGTGACGGTGATCATGGTATCAGCATGACGATTGGCGCCAGGGCCATTGCCCGGGCACTGAAATCGCTGCCAGCGAAGCCGTCACCGGGCGAGGTGTTTCAGGCAGCTTCAGACGCCTTTGCTGATGACGTTGGCGCCACCATAGGCCCGATCTATGAGTCTGCTTTTGCCGCAGCCGCTGGCGTTGCCGCCCAGCAAAACAGTCTGGACAGTTGCCGTATCTGGGTCGATATTCTCCACGCCATGGGAGATGCCATCAGTCAGGCAGGGGGCGCAAAGCGCGGCGATAAAACGCTGCTGGATGCACTCCTGCCTGCAGCAGACTACCTGGCCAGTGCCAGTAACCGACAGGATCTAAGTATCCATACAGCGCTGCTAGAAGCTGGCAGCACGGCGCTGGCTGCGGCTGAGGCAACGCGCGACATGGTAGCCAGCAAAGGCCGTGCAAGCCGTCTGGGTGCCCGTTCTGCCGGACACCCAGACGCTGGCGCCACCAGTTTCGCCCTGCTGCTGGATGCCATGGCAAGGTCACTGGCGGGCAAGGCAACCGGCTAGAGGGTGCGGTGAAAAAGGTCGAGCGCCAGCCCCATCGCCAGTCGGGCAAGCGCTGGATCATAGCGCTCATTGTCATCACGCATGAAAGCATGGACACCATTGAACTCATGCCAGGTGAAACAGACACCAGCTTCCTGCAGACGCTGCCTGATCACCGTACGCCCTGCTTCAGGTATATGGGGATCCTGACGCCCCCAGATCATCATCAGCTCACCCTGGATATCGCCTGCCCTTGCCAGTGAATCGGCATTCTGGCCTACGCCCAGCGTACCACTATGAATGTCGGTAGCATAAAAACAGGCGGTAGCCAGTACTTCAGGATGCAGGGACGCCCGGTAGGCAAGATGGCCGCCAAGACAGAAGCCAACAGCACCCACGCGGCCATTACAGCGAGAATCACGCTTGAGTGCCTGAATGACTGTATTGGCATCATGGTCGAAGGTTTCCATACGGGTCGTCAGCTTATAGGCATTACCCTTGTCCTTGTCCGTGCCTTCATAGGCTAGCACGGTACCTGGTGGCTCATGCTCGTGATACACCTCAGGCACCATGACCAGATAACCCTGACCTGCAAACTGCAATGCGAGACGGCGGATGGGGCCGGTCTGCTGAAAGATTTCGGAATACAGCACCAGCCCGGGTAATGTCCTTTCCTTGCCTGCACGCTGGACAGGGGCATACACATAGGTGCGCATGACACCCTGAGGGGTTGCCAGATCCAAAAACTCGTCAGTCACATTCATCTCAATCCCACTCCCTAGTCCAGACTAAAAACATTACGATACTAAACCGGCGACTGGTCAAGAGCAAGCTGTGGAAGCCTGTGCCGCAGACGGTAATAGGTACGCACGCCCAGTGCAGCACCGCCAGCCAGCAGCATCACATAACTGCCCAGCAGCTGGAATCCGAATGTGGTGCCATAATGGCTCACCAGCCAGACGGCCAGCACCGGTACTGTACTGCCAAATACCGGCGAAGCCACATTCAGTACCAGACTGACACCGCTATAGCGAACCTCTGTTGGAAAAAGCTCGGCAACACGGGTAAAGACAACACTCGTATAACAACCGATCAGCGCGGAGAGCGCCATATAGGACAGCCACATCATGCCGGCGCCATCCGAACCGGACAGGAGAGAAACCAGCGGCTGTACCAGCAGAACCATAAGACCGGAACCAACCGCCAGAGTCTGCATGGTACACCAGCGGTCAGCCAGCCAGCCAACCAGAATGGTCACAGCGGCAGAAGCCGTTAGTGCCGCCGATGTCATCATCAGTGCATGCTGGGACGAATAGCCAAAACCACCAATCATGTAACTGTTGAAATAGACAAAGGCCAGAAAGAAGCAACTGGTCATAGGCATCAGCCACAGCAGGCCTATCAGCAGGGAAAGCCGGTTTCTGGCCAGCACCTGTCTGATGGGATTATCCAGCAGTGCTCCTGAAAGCCTGATACCTTCAAAATGATCGCTTTCCGGCATGTGACTGCGTATGCGCCAGCCCGCCCAGGCAGCCACCAGTCCCAGCAGAAACGGGATGCGCCAACCCCATGCTTCAAACTGTGTCTCAGGCATCAGCATGGAAACACTGACCGCAACCAGTGCACCGCAGAGCAGTCCAAGGCAGGTACTGGACTGTATGAATGCAGATACCAGCCCTCTCCGCTCCGGTGCTACATGCTCCATGACATAGGTGACAGCCCCACCCATCTCTCCTCCCATGGCAACCCCCTGCAGCATGCGCAGAAAGATAAGCAGTGCAGTAGCTGTCAGCCCAAGATCAGCATAAGAGGGAAGCAGACCAATGCCAGCCGTAGGTAGCGCCATCCCCAGTATGGAAATGGAAAGTGCGCGTTTTCGGCCAAGACGGTCACCGATCAGGCTGAAGATCACAGCGCCCACCGGACGCAGAAAAAAGCTGACACTGAATACGGCAAATGCAGCCAGCGTGGCTGTCGTTGCATCCTCAGGCGGAAAAAACAGCCTGCCAATCGTGATCGAAAAATGCCCGTACAGGGCAAAGTCATACCACTCCAGCGCATTGCCAATCACTCCGGCCATGATCGCTCTGCGCGTCATTGCATCCATCAGAAAATCCTTTGATCAAGAGGGGTAAGATCCGTCAGCAAGATTATGCCTCGAACCTGGAATCGTCAACGCACTTTAATATGAGACACTTATTATCATGCATAACCAAAGCAGAATCATGGGCTTGATGCATGAATACCAAATCTGTAAGATTAAATAGCAATATAAACAACAGGGAAATACTGGGTATGCAGTTCATCAATGCTGATCTGGACACTACCCATCACCGGCCAGCGGCGCTGTCATCCTCCAGTAACCTGATACTTAGAAGCATGCTAGGCTTTCTGCCGCTGGCCATGTTAGCCACATGGCTGCATGCACCATCATTCCTGATTTTTATATTGTCAGGGCTTGCCATCATTCCTCTGGCAGCCAGTATTGCCAAAGCTACCGAGCAGATTGCTGACAAGGTCGGTACAGGACTTGGAGGCCTGCTGAATGCCACTTTCGGGAACGCGACAGAAATGGTGGTGGCGATTGTTGCGCTCAACGAAGGTATGGTGGAAATAGTCAAGGCCAGCATTGCCGGCACCATTATTGCCAACCTGCTGCTTGCCATGGGCGCCGGCATGCTGGCTGGTGGTCTTATCCATCACGAACAGCAGTTCCAGCGCCGGCTGGCGCGGCTGCATGCCTCCTCACTCAATCTGGCTCTGGTCGTTCTGCTGCTGCCAGCGGGTATTCGCATGACCAGTCCAGCCTCCATGGCCAGTGAGATAGCCGGGTCATTTACGCTGGTATCAGCCTATATTCTGCTTGGCTACTATCTGCTGACGCTCGTATTTTCCATGAAAACACACAGGAAGATGTTTGAAATGGGGCTGGCAGAATCTTCCGTCGAATCTGGCCAGACCATAAACGGCATGATGCCTGCGTTAGCACAATTAGGCATCAGCAGTATAGCCCTTGTGTGTGCATCGCATATGCTGGTCAGCAGTCTGGAAGCCACTATTTCCACACTTCACTTCAGCCCCATGTTCATGGGTGTCATCCTGATACCGCTATTTGGAGGCATTGTCGAATACATTACTGCCGTCCGCTTTGCCTGCAGCAATAAAGTCGATCTCACCATTGCAGTCGCCATGGGCTCCACCCAGCAGATTGCCATGTTTGTGGCCCCCGTTCTGGTGATTCTGGGACAGGTGATGGGGCAACCCATGAATCTGGATTTTGAGCCCTTCGAGCTGATCGCCATCGTGATCGCAGTGCTGATCGCCAACTCGCTCAGCGGTGACAGCCGCTCCAACTGGCTGGAGGGAGCATTACTGCTGGCCACCTACGGAGTGGTCTGTGCCGGATTCTTTTTTCACCCCTGAAACAACGCTGACAGGCGCCTTGCCAGCAGGAATCCGCCTATGGCCATAGCCAATCCAAGTTCAAGCGCCTGTCCCAGCGACAGGCTGGCCTGCCAGTGAAAGCCATAGAGCCCGAAACCAAGAACAGCAAGGCCGCCAAGAGTCCCCAACGCCAGCATCGCAGTCATGAACTGTCCAGCATCACCAAGAAACAGCATGGGTGAGACCTGTAGCAGACCGACCGATACCAGAGCTCCTGCCACCATCATCAGACAGCCGTAGAGGATGACCTGCAACGCTTCTGGCCAGTACATCTTTCCCTTGAACAGGCAGTCACCCAGAGTATCCCCCAGCCAGACAGCAAAGAGACAGCCAGCAAGACTCAGCAGGATATAGAGCAGACCACGGCCGGATTCGCCCTGCTGCAACAGTTGCAGGGTTTCCAGAGAAAATGCAGAAAACGTGGTATATCCACCGAGCAACCCTGTCAGGACAAGCAGACGTGGCAAAGACATATCGGGCCAGCGGGCCTGCAGATACTGAGCCATCAGGCCCATGACCAAAGAACCACTGATATTGATCAGCAGTGTGGCACAAGGAAAATCCCGCCCCAGCCACACCGTAATCTGGGTACCCAGCAGGTAGCGCAGCATCGCACCACCTCCACCACCCAACGCTACCGCCAGCAACGAAGTCCAGCCGCTCATACGAAAATCACGGTGCCCAGTTCCACGACACGCTCAGGTGGCAGATTGAAATAGGCCAGAGGACTGCTGGCGTTACGCGCCAGAGATATGAAAAGGCGCTCCATGACTGGCCCCATATCCTTGCAGGGAGATGGCAGCAGAAGTTCACGTCCGACAAAGAACGTAACCTCTTCTGCATTCAGCCTGAGTCCGTCATTGGCACATGCCCGCAGCACCTCCTGCACATCAGTCAGCTCCATGAAGCCAAAATGGGCTGTCACCCGATAAAAGTTCTGCTCCATCTGCTCCACTGAAACACGTTCTGCCAGCCTGACATAGGGTATATCGCTGATATGAATGGTCAGTAGTACTACCTGTTCATGGATGATCCGGTTGTGCTCATAGTTGCGTAGCAGTGCAGGTGGCAGGCTCAGAAAACGGGTCGTCATGAAAACCGCCGTACCGGGTACTCGAAGGGGTGGGTTCTGTTCCAGTTGCAGCAAAAATTCGCGCAGGGATGTAGTCCGGTCCATAAGGCGCGCCATGACCACCTCACGACCCAGTTTCCAGGCAAACATGATGGTAAAAATGACAACGGCCATCAGCATGGGCATCCAGCCTCCCTGGGGAATTTTAGGAGCATTGGCGGAAAACAGGGCCAGATCCATCAGCATCAGCCCTCCCATCACCAAGACAATCTGCCAGCCTTTCCACTTCCAGGTATCCTTGGCCACAAAGGTGATCAGCATGGTCGTCATCAGCATGGTGCCAGTGACGGAAAAACCATAGGCTGCAGCCAGATTGCTGGAACTATGAAACGCCAGAATCAGGCCCATGACCCCCACCATCAGCCAGAGATTGACTCCAGGAAGAAAGACCTGGCCAATTTCTACCGCAGAGGTGTGTACCATGCGCTGCCTTGGCATGAAATCCAGTTGGATTGCCTGACGGGTCATGGAAAAAGCCCCGGAGATCACTGCCTGGGAAGCGATCACCGTCGCCAGTGTGGCAAGCACAAGCAGCGGAATCTGCAAATCACGATCGGCAAGATTGAAGAACGGATTGGCAATAGCCTCAGGATTTTCCAGAATGAGTGCGCCTTGCCCCAGATAATTCATGGTCAGCGAAGGAAATACCAGCAGGAACCAGGCAAGCCGGATGGGGCGGGACCCAAAATGCCCCATATCAGCATAAAGAGCCTCTCCCCCAGTGACACAGAGCACCACTGCCCCCAGCACCCAGAAGCCAGCGATTTTGTGCACCATGAAAAAGTCCAGTGCCTGCAGTGGATTCAGTGCCTCCACGACTCCTGGATATCGTTCCAGATTGTCGAACCCCATCCAGGCAAGCGTCAGAAACCAGCCCACCATCACCGGGCCAAACCAGAATCCTACCCTGCCACTGCCCCAGCTCTGCATGGCAAAAAGCAGGGCAATCACCACGATGGATGCAGGCACAATGACTTCGTGCATGGCGGGAGCGATCACCTCAATGCCTTCCATCGCACTGAGTACCGATATGGCAGGCGTGATGATACCATCACCATAAAACAGCGCCGCGCCCATCAGTCCAAGATACATGATAAGCAGCCGCTGCGAGCGCCGGTGACGCTTGCTGAGTACAAGAGCCATCAATGCCATGATACCCCCCTCCCCGCGATTATGGGCCTGCATGACAAAAATGACATACTTGATGGAAACGACCAGTGTCATGGTCCAGATCACCAGCGACAGACCACCAATCACATTTTCAGGTGTAATGGCCAGACCGTAGGCACTGTTGAAAATTTCCCGCATGGTATACAGGGGGCTGGTACCAACATCCCCATAGACGACCCCCGTTGCTGCAAGTGTCAGCGTAGCTGTCCGATGGGAGGAAGAGCCCGAATGCTGTTGATCTGACATGAAATGAACCTTTAGTAATTAATCCTGTTGGCGACTTACTGATCGAAAGACAGTAGTAGCGCCATGAAAAGCGTTGACTGACCCGCTACCAGAGGCGCATCGATGCCTCCTGCCCCATAAAAACCACCCTGTTGCCCTGTAGAGTTATCATAGCGGTATTCGAGACGGATGCGCCCTGTCGCAGCTTCATCTGTAAACCGGTATTCCAGTGTGGTGGTGATAGCCTTGATGAACTGGACATAGCCCGTCATCAGGCCATTGGCATCCCAGTAAAGCTCAGGCCGCATGGCGACTGACCATGGCCCTGAAAAGTTCCAGCGTCCGGTCAGGGCGCTGGCGGTCCAGAAAGCCTGCAGGTCAGGGCCAGTGCTGCCTTGCAGATGCTCCGTACCTACGTCATAGAGCATGGTGAGCGTATAGTCATCAGCAGTATGCTCCAGCATGGTATTGGAAAATACACGCCAGTTTGCAATGGCGGTCTGCGTCTGTTCCGGCCCCACAAAAAAGTTCTGCATCCACTTAAGGCCTGGCCGCAACCGCCAGGTATACTGGAGTCCATATTTAGGCAGTGCATTGATGCTCTGCAGGTAATTCCAGTCTGTCAGGAGATAGAAACCTGCGTCCATCTCCGCATTGAGAGCGTACTGGGCGCCACCTCCAATCAGAAAATAGGGTGAGTAATCCGCCATCCAGGCGCGGGTATAGTGGGAGTTATCCTTGGCATAAAACGATTCACAGCCAATGAAACTGTTGAACAGTCCAGCGGTAAGCTTCAGACCCGTTCCTATAGGGGCAAGGTAACTGATATTGGCTCTTGAAACATATTGCAGTGTGTCAGCCCCTGCAAGGGGGCTATAGGCTGGTAACTGTCCCGCCGTGTCATAGCCAGCCTGCCCTGCCAGCTCCAGACCCCATGAGGACGCGGCACTGATGTCCTTGCGCAGATAGACCATACCCAGATTGGGACTGAACTGGCTTAACTTTCTTGTTGTCAGCTTGCTACGCCAGAGATGGGGTTCTGAGGTATTGAAGTTGGCCGGGTAACTGAGATCAGCATAAGCGCCCCAATGCCAGTCACTACCTTTTGAAGAGGATTCCGCATGGAGCACCATGGGAAACAGGACAAGAAAAAAAGCGGCCAGACCATGCAACATCATGATGCTGAAATCACTTTACGTCGCAGTGAAAACAGCATTATAGTCCAGAAAAACCATGCAGACACAGAGTGACAGGAGATACCCGTGAAACACAGGGAACTTTTGCAGGCCACAGGCCTCCTCAGGCAAGGCATGTGGGATGATGCTCACCGGATAGTACAGTACCGCGAAGACTCACTGGCCTGCTGGATACACGCACTGCTGCACAAAATAGAGCCTGACGAGGGCAACAGCCGCTACTGGTATGCCAGAACATCGCACAGCTACCACGACTTTGCTGCCACGGAACAGGAACTGCAGGCCATAGAAGATGCTCTTAACACAGGCAAGCTGTCAGAATAACTTGTCCCCGATCGACATCACAATCTCGACAGCGATCAGCCAGATGATGATCCACTCCAGCGTTGATGAATGCTGATGCCGCTGTTCATCGGCCAGCATTTCCAGAAGCTCATGAATGGTTTCCAGCTTTTTGGAAAGGACATCGGTACGCTGACTGATCTCCAGGTAATTGGCTGCCATGGAATAAATACCCTGATACTCCGGGTGCTCCCAGAAAAACTCAGGAATATCAAGAAGATCATAATTCAGGATGATGTCACTTTTGGTCAGAAACAGTTGCCCCCTGATCATCGCCATTGACTTGCGATTCAGCTTTATCTTGCCATCCCTGGCAAGCGATCGTGGCAGATGACTGGTTGCCTGAATGGTATGAATGGCGTGATTTTCAAAGGCGGCAAGCTTGATCGATTGCGCCATGGCGTGTGACAGCGCCAGTATCGCCTTGACGTCTGCCTTCTGCAGTTCTACATGATCGTGCTGTATCCTGTCCGTTTCGCAGCCCAGCGCATAGGTAAAATTGTCTTTCTGGGGCTGAGGATCAACACGCTTTCCATATTCAACCAGCACTTCTTCAAGCGCTATCCGCTCGTCTCGATCCACATTCCAGTAAACCACAACCCCATAGGCAAAGATCACTGCATAGCCATGGCGGTAAGTCATAACCAGCGTATTTCTGAATACCAGCGTACTTTGCGAACTTTCCTGCAGCCTGTCTCTCAGTTCACTGTAACGGAAGGCATCCGCAAGACAGACGGAGAGACAGTGCTGGACTGGAGGTGTAACAGACATGGCCATTGACCACAACATTGTCGAAGGATGGCAGCCATTCTAGCATTGATGTCCGTCATTCTCGACTTTGCCCTTATGTCAGAGCAGTGGCCATCCTGCCGGGCCGGACAATGGCTGCCTGGGAGTTGCGGGTGAACAGGTATTCAGCTGGCTGGTCACTGGATTCTGATGCCGGTAGCCAAGCACAGGGTTTTCAGGTCGGTAAGAGGATGTATCTGCCAGCGGTGTATCACTGAATGCGCCAGCGAGCGCCATATAACCTGCATCGCCAAAACCATGATGCGCCTTGCCTGTATTAAATCTGGCAATAGCGCCTGCGTTGCCTGCCGCCCTTGCCATCACAGTCAGGATGGCCAGTTTATTGCTGCCGCTGTTCAGGGTACTGCTCGCAACTGCATTGGCGCCTGGATTGGGCGATTTTATATAGCTGGAAGCTGTCGCATTTCTCATACCCGAACGCCATTGCAGGGTAAACTCAGCCCAAAGAGGATAGCTGCCATTCCATACATTGCTCTGGACAGGAGCTATGTTATCAATGCGTATGAACCGGTATGCCTTTTTGCGGGTCGCATTTTTCTCAGTACCCTGCATGCCGATGGCCCAGGCTCTAGTGGCTGAAGGGAAAGTAAATTTGCTCCCGCTGGCCAGTACACCGGTATCCAGTTCAGTCATGCACTGTTCAAACTCTGTCGCCGTATTCACCGTGACAACTGGACCTGAGACGGCATTGCCTGCAGACATCTTCAGACCACCATTGCTGGAGCATGGACTGCTCAGCAACATGGCATTGAACACTGCAAGCGTCCCGGCGCCTTTCTGTCGTGAACAGATATAGACTCTCTGGTCAAATGCAGAAAGGCTGCT
Organism: Pseudomonadota bacterium; assembly: GCA_041158225.1. Classification (GTDB taxonomy): domain Bacteria; phylum Pseudomonadota; class Gammaproteobacteria; order Methylococcales; family Methylococcaceae; genus JBEBBU01. Next base: position 15,109 of record JBEBBU010000188.1, read on the forward strand.
ACCACTCCCTGTCCGGTAAACGGCAGAGGTCAGACTTTCATCGGTCACAGACTTGTCCATACCGCCATTCTGAACATGCCACTGATCCCAGCTCTGAATCTGTCCCGTCAGCACTGCGATAATCTGGGAACGGCTCAGGCTGGGCATGCAGGCCAGCGATTCCTGATTCACACAGCTGTTACCTGGCCCACCGAACTGGATTTCCTGCAGGGCATTCCTGAAATTCAGATTGACGGTCACACCGTAGAGACCTGCTGCAAACGGCGTGACGGAAAGCAATGCCAACTGGGCAGGCGTAATGTCTGTCACGCTCTTGTCGTCGGGCCGGTTAGCACCGAGATACATCGCAGGTTCAATCTGTGACAGACCCGCGTCAATCAGCGCCTTCTGGTTGCCGCCGCAGTTCCAGTTCCAGCCGCTACTGGCAGTACCCGGTTCGCATTTACCTATATCAGGAAAGTCCGCTGGCCTCTGCGTGGCGTAACTTCCCGCCGTAGCCCCCTTAACCGTCTGCACCAGCGGATAAACTCCCCAACTGGAATCCATGCCATTTTTAAGGAAAAGCAACCGTGGATTGCCCTTGATCGAAGGTACCGCGCCAGTTTTAAGCGAGCAGGCGGCCCCCCAGTAGGTTGACGCTATACCTGTCGCACTATCCGCTGCCGCCAATGGGCTGGCGTTGATCCAGGCAGTATCACTATCGCAGAGAGTATCACGCAGGACATCATGCAGGAATCCATCCGCAAGCGTTGAACCCGCCATATGAATCACGATTTCAGGTTTGGCTGTCCTGATATCCCAGGCATGGGCATCTGTCACCGGACTCAGCGCAATGCCCGTCCAGATAGCCGCAGACAGCCATGGATGCCTATCGTTATGCTTGCATAAATATAATGATGAACGCATTGGAGCATCCTGATAAAAGTGATGCGAATCGTTATATTCTCATAAGCATATCGATAAATCAATCCTTCAGGATTCCGGATTGCCGAGCATGGTCTGTAATCCTGCAAAATCAGCGGCCAGTTCGACCTTTGCATGCGCTTCCATGGCCCGGAATCTTGCGACGACTTCATGCCCAAGTGCTGTCAGATGGGTGCCTCCGCCATGCAGTCCACCCGTCTCAGTAGTCACCAGCGGCTGCCTGAAGCAGCGGTTCATCACCGCCACCAGATCCCATGCACGCCGGTAGCTCATACCCATGGATCGTCCTGCTGCTGAAATCGAACCACGATCACGGATGGCTTCCAGCAGTTCCACCTTGCCTGGACCAAGCGCAATCGTCTCTCCGGACACGATGCGTAGCTGGATCTTGAGTCTGAAATCAGTCGTCGGGTTCATCAGGTAAACCTTGAGAAAATCTATTGGAGGGCAGTCGCTGACTAGGGTACAGTAGCAGCATTGATCCATCCATATATTGGGTCTATCACAGGAGGCCTGTCATGCATCACCGGTGGATATCATTACTACTCTCTCTGTGTCTCCTGTCCGGTTACAGCCTTGCCTGGGGAGAATCCTGTGGTGACCCCATTCACTGCACACCACCGCAGTTTTATGATGAACTGCCCGCTGATGGCGCAAGTGTAACCGCACTGGATCATGTCGAAATTACTGCGGCACCGGACACCAATATCAGCCATCTGGAATTTTTTGTAGGCGGGACGGCTTACCAGCCTGTCGCCACAGCACTTCGATCCGGTGCACACCGGCTGACGCTGGATATGCCCGATCCCATCCAGAAAACAGGCCCTGTCGTTGTGCGCGTGACGGCACAGAACCGTGTAGGAGAATGCTGGGGCATGAAAGCCTGGATCATCAACATCCGATAGCGACCATTTTTCTGGAGAACTCACATGCCAGCCATTCTTTCCATCCTCGCCGTCATCGGCAGCGCCGTATGGTACTACCAGACAGCCTATCAGCGGCAGCTGCCTGCTGTTGCCTGGGCCATCGCAGGTGCACTTATCTACTACATGGGTTTCCTGCTCTGGATGCATGGCATCATTCGCACCCTGATGGGCGGAAGTTTCCAGACCCACGGCCTGTGGTCCGGTATCGGCATGGATCTGACCGCCATTGTTTTCGGCGGCCTTTGCGTAGTGGCTTTCCGGCAATGGGTATTGTGCAGAAAAGGAACACCAGTCACCCCACCCTGATCGTCACATGCTCCTGCCAGAATATCGGCCACTTTCCCTGCACCTCAACCCGTGGAACCTGCCTTGAACAACAACAGTTTTGACCAGCCAGCCTCTCAGGAAACCGCAGATTCCTGCCTGATGATCATCTTTGGTGCCACGGGTGATCTGACACGACGTAAATTGCTACCTGCACTCTATAACCTGGCCGTGGCCGGACTGCTCCCCGAAGGCTTTGCCGTCATGGGTGCTGCTTTTGATGCGCTGGATACGGAGAGTTTCCGTCAACGCATCAGAGAAGCCATACATGAATTTATCGGCCCCCAGCTTGACGAAAAGATCTGGTCAGGCCTGGAATCACGTATCTTTTATCTGCAGGGCGATTTCCGTGACGCCGATTACTACCAGCGCATCAAGCAGGAAGCACTGAAAATCAGGACAGACTTCAGTATCGATGACCATCATTTCTACTATCTGGCAACAGCTCATGGCTTCTTCGATGAAATCATCCAGCAACTGGGCAGAGCGGGACTGGCACAGGAATATGGAGATCACTGGCGTCGTGTCATCATAGAAAAACCTTTTGGCCATGATCTGGCCTCGGCCCAGCAGTTGAACCAGTCCATACGTGAGGTACTGCACGAGCACCAGATTTACCGCATTGATCACTATCTGGGTAAGGAAACTGTCCAGAACATCATGGTCTTCCGCTTCGCCAACAGTATCTTTGAACCCATATGGAACCGTCGCTATATTGATCATGTACAGATCACTGCAGCTGAAACCGTAGGCGTAGAAATGCGCGGAGACTACTATGAAACAGCTGGCGCGCTACGCGACATGGTACCCAACCACCTGTTTCAGCTGCTGTCGCTCACGGCCATGGAACCCCCGATATCGTTTGAGGCTGATGCCGTCAGGGATGAACAGACCAAGGTACTGCGTGCAATCCAGGTACCTACCCCTGAAGAAGTCCTTGGCCAGATGGTAAGAGGCCAGTATGCCGCTGGTAACATTGGTGGCGAAAGCGTGGCGGGCTACCGCGAAGAACCCAGGGTAGCAGCCCAGTCCGGCACAGAAACCTTCGTCGCCATGAAACTGAATATCGATAACTGGCGCTGGGCGGGGGTGCCCTTTTACCTGCGCACCGGTAAACGCCTGCCTAAAAGGGTGACGGAAATTGCCATCCAGTTCCGTCAGGCGCCTCTGGTACTTTTCAGAAACACGCATATAGACCAGTTGCAGAACAACCGTCTGGTCATGCATCTGCAACCCAACGAAGGTATTTCCCTGCAGTTCGGGGTCAAGGAACCCGGCACACTGATGAAGCTGGGTGATGTCAGAATGGATTTCCAGTACAACGATTACTTTGGCAAACAGACACATACCGGTTATGAGAGACTGTTACATGACTGCATGACGGGTGATGCCACCTTGTTCCAGCGAGCTGACATGGTGGAAGCGGGCTGGAATGTGATTCAGCCACTACTGGATGTATGGGGCGCACTGCCGCCGCGCAGCTTTCCCAACTACAAGGCGGGCAGTTGGGGACCGGATGAGGCGGATGCTCTGCTGCGTGATGATGGCAACCGTCGCTGGATCAATACGCATTGAATCACTGGCGCTCAGTGTCTTCGTGGTTTTCGTCATGCGGCAGAGGCCTGGCAGCCTGTCTGTGGACCAGCGATTCGCCCAGCAAAGAACCTGCTAGCGAACCTGCAGGCCCTGCGATCATGGCACCAAGCACGCCGCCGCCTGCTGCCCCAGCGCCGCCTCTGGCGAGTTCGCCCCTGCCTGCCGCCACCTGCCTGACAGACTGTGCGATGCGCTCACTGATGCCGTCTGCAGGATCAGCGGCATGCACAGCATGGTGGGTAACATCATAGCCAAGATGATAACCCACCGACATGCCCGCAAGGCTGCCAAGCTGAGCTCCCAGAGCTACGCCAGCAGGACCTGCCAGTGCACCGACAGTGCCTCCCACTGTTGCACCGATCAGTTCTCCGGCTGACATGCCTGCTACCGCGCCACCAATGGCGGCTGGATCCATATGTTCACGGATATAGGCACCCGCATGGGAAACAGCGTTCAGAAGCTTTGAAGGCGCCTCTTGACCGCTTTCAGCAATGATTTCAGCTTCAGGTTTAATCTGTTCAGACATGGAATATGCTCCGATGACACTAACATTCCGCCATTATCCCGTGAGACAGCATCGTTTTCCATTACAGATGCTTTGCATGATTCGGTCTGTACTGCCGCTTGCTGCCTGTAGCCTGCATCATGAGACAGCACCATGAAGCAGATAACCATTCCTCTTTACCTGCAGGTAGTCTTTGGCATCATGCTGGGTGCCATGACAGGACTTTTCTTGCCTGATCTGGCTGTCAAACTGAAACTGCTTGGCGATATTTTCATTGCCCTGATCCGTATGCTCATAGGGCCTGTGATTTTCTGCACCGTAGTACTGGGCATGCTTCAGGGCGGATCGGATATTCGCGGGATTGGGCGGATCGGCGCCAGAGCCATCCTTTACTTTGAAGTTGTATCAACGTTGGCGCTGATACTGGGTCTCATGGTCATGCATTACCTGCAACCCGGCCATGGTTTTGATGTTGATCTGCAATCCCTGAAGCCTCACGCCGTTGATGAGTATGTCACCACAGCTGGCCACCGTACGCTAACCGATTTCATCATGCATATCGTACCTGGCACCTTCCTTGATGCCTTTACGGCAGACGGCAATCTGCTACAGATCCTTTTGCTGGCAGTGCTTTTTGGTGTAGCCCTGCTACAGATTGGCGAAAGCGGAAAACCTGTCCATCTTTTTCTGGAAAGTGCCTCGCGGGTTTTCTATACCATGCTGGCGATACTGATGAAACTGGCGCCCCTCGGCGCAGGTGGAGCCATGGCGTTCACCCTGGGCAAGTATGGTGCAGATGCCCTTGCCCCCCTTATGGCCCTGATGGGCAGTTTCTATCTTACCTGTGTGCTGTTCGTCGGACTGGTGCTGGGTGCCATAGCAGCCTGGGTCGGTTTCAGCATTATCCAGCTGATTAGGTATCTGAGCACCGAACTTCTGACGGTGCTTGGCACATCATCCTCCGAATCAGCACTTGCCCCATTGATGGAGAAACTTGAGAACCTTGGCTGCTCTCGTCGGGTGGTTGGTATCGTCGTCCCGGCTGGCTATTCATTCAACCTTGATGGCACCAACATCTATCTCACCATGGCTACAATGTTCATTGCCCAGGCGCTGAATATTGATCTGACTCTCGGTCAGGAAATGGAAATTCTGGCTGTCGCCATGCTGACATCCAAAGGAGCAGCAGGCTTTACAGGATCCGGATTCATTACCCTTGCAGCAACCCTGTCTTCTGTTCCAGGTATTCCCGTTGAAGGCATGGTGCTGATCATAGGCATTGACCGCTTCATGTCAGAAGCGCGCTCGCTGACCAACTTCATGGGTAATGCAGTAGCCACCATAGTCATAGCGCACTGGGAAAATGCACTGGACCGCCATTGCATGTACCAATGCCTGAGGCAAAAATTCCAGAAGCACTGACGACCGGCTGTCTCAATGCTAACCTAGGTCTCTAGCCCAATATCATCAAAAAAGGTCATAATGCCCATGATCAACCGCAGACGATTTATCCAGCTTGGTGTAGGCGGTCTTGCCGCACTCCGGCTGCAAGACCAGACAGCCACGGCCGCCCCCCTTGCCACCAGGGCCGATGTCATCGTGATTGGCGCCGGCATTGCCGGCCTTCAGGCTGCCGGCAAACTCAAGGCGGCCGGCAAATCGGTCATGGTGCTGGAAGCCCAGGCGCAGACAGGAGGCAGGATGACAACCTCACGCAGCCTCGGCAATGATTTGCCACTGGATCTCGGTGCTTCATGGATTCATGGCATCAAGGGCAATCCCATCACTGCCATAGCCGACAGACTCAAGCTGTCACGGGTCGTTACGGATTACGATGCCATCCAGCGTTATGACTTTGATGGCCGTGCGCTGACCGATACCGAATCGGATGATGTAGACACTCTTTTCAATTCCATGATGAAAAAAGTTGGCACTTACCAGAAATCCGCAGGCAGCACGGCCACACTTGAAAGTGGCATCAATAAAGCTACTGCCAATCAAAGATACAGTGCTTTTGGCAGTCGTGCGATGCAATATGCCATGAATACTGAAATCGAGCATGA
>JBEBBU010000189.1:0-15674 GCA_041158225.1 Pseudomonadota bacterium
CCGAACAGCGTGGGGTATATGTCGTGAACCGGCCGTCATCGCTGCGTGATGCCAACGAGAAGTTATTTATCAGCTGGTTCCCCCAGTGCTGTGCGCCTACGCTGGTCACGCGTGATGCTGCACGTATCCGCAGTTTTCTGCTGGAACAGGGGGAAGTTGTGCTCAAGCCGCTGGATGGCATGGGGGGGGCTTCCATATTCAGGGTGGCACAGGGCGACATGAACCTGAGCGTGATTCTTGAGACCATGACCCAGCACAATAGCCGCTTTGTCATGGTGCAGCGTTATCTTCCAGCCATCAGCGAGGGGGACAAGCGTATTCTGGTCGTGAATGGTGAGCCTGTGCCTTATGCGCTGGCACGCATACCCGCTGAGGGGGAGAGCCGTGGCAATCTTGCTGCTGGAGGGCGCGCTGAGGGCCGGCCTCTCACAGAGCGTGATCGCTGGATTGTCAGTCAGGTCGGCCCCGTGCTCCGTGAGAAGGGGCTGGTATTCACGGGTATTGATGTGATCGGCGATCATCTCACCGAAATCAATGTGACCAGCCCCACCTGCATCCAGGAACTTGATCGTGGATTTGATCTGAACATCAGTGCCATGCTCATGGATCATATCGAATCGAAACTGGGGGATCGTGCTGCTGCAGGACGCTGAGCCGATGAAGAAGGCGCTGGCGATTGCCCTGCTGGTGCATGGACTGATACTGGTTGCCGGAAGCCGCTGGTGGCCTTATGCGCCGCATGCTGCATTGCCGGCGCCAGAGGCTGTGCCGTCCATCCGGTTGCAGATCGCCCGTTTGCCGGCATCTGAGCTATCGCCCATGGCGCAAGCGACTCCTGTTCCCGAGAAAAAAATGCAGCTGCCTGAGCCCCGTCATGTGGTTGTGCCAGAAAAACCGCTCACCAGAGAGAAAAAAAAGTCTTCGCGTGTGCCAGCACTGCAAGCGCCAGCAGATGTCACTGTTCCTGAAGCCCCCGACGTTGTACATCTGGCTGATCTGGGCGCGCAGATTGCTGAAATTGGCCAGCATTACGCTGTGCGGCCATCCAGCCAGCCAGGACAGCGCATGGTTCATGTGCGTGCCATCCGCCGGCACCGCTTCCAGGCGGATGCCTATGAGCGTGCCTGGCAGCAGAAGGTGGAGCGCATAGGTATGAGCAATTATCCTGAACAGGCACGCAGACAGCATTTGACTGGCTCACTGCTGGTCAGTGTAGCGATCAGTCCGGATGGCAGTCTCTACAGTGCCCAGGTCAAGCGCTCGTCAGGCCATCCACAGCTGGATGCGGCAGCACTCAATATTGTGCATCTGGCAGCGCCCTTTGCACCGTTGCCTGTCGAGTTACGCGAAGAAACCGATTTTCTGGTGATTACGCGCACCTGGAAGTTTCTGGAAGGTGATCGTCTGGAAACAGCGCCCTGATCATGCGTCTGGCTACTTGCGGCAACAGGGATGACATCCGATACTATCCTGATGAATGTCGACAGCCCTTATCTTGATAACCAGTTTCTGATTGCCATGCCCGGGCTGGCGGATAGCTACTTCGCGCGCACTGTGACCTATCTGTGCCAGCATAACGGAGATGGGGCTCTGGGCATCATGATCAATCGCCCTTCTGCGCTTACCATTGGCGATGTCATGCGTCAGCTGGATATTGCCGTGCTGGATGCTTCGCTAGAGCATACTCCGGTCTATATTGGGGGGCCTGTGCAGCCAGATCGCGGTTTCATCCTGCATACTGCTTCTACGCCCTGGGGGTCCACGCTCAGGGTCTCGGATACGGTGTCCCTGACCACATCCCGTGACATTCTTGAAGCGATCGCTTCAGGTCGTGGGCCTGGAAAGGTGTTGTTTGCGCTTGGGTATGCGGGATGGTCACAGGGTCAGCTCGAAGATGAAATGAAGGATAATGCCTGGCTGAGTGTGCCGGCGGATGATGCGGTTGTTTTTGATGTCAGTGCCGCTGAACGCTGGCGGCGCTCTGCTGATCTGCTGGGGATCAATATCTCGCTTCTCACCGCACAGGCGGGTCATGGCTGAGGTGCTGGCGGGGGTTTACCTTGGCTTTGATTACGGTGAACGCAATATCGGCGTGGCTGTCGGTCAGACGTTCAGTGGCACCGCATCTCCTCTCGTCACGGTGAGAGAGGCTACGCGTGATGGGCGCTGGCGTGCCATTCAGGGGCTGGTGGAACAGTGGAAACCAGCGGGGCTGGTGGTCGGTGTTGCCTGGCAGCAGGATGGAGAGGCCAATCCGGTGACATCGGCCATGCTAAGGTTCTGCAGGCAGCTGGAGGGGCGTTTCCACCTGCCAGTGCACACCATGGATGAAACGCTCAGCACCGCTGAGTCCAAGTCCATCTACCGTGCGCGTACGCCTTCAAGAACAGCGCGCCGTTTTGTAGACATGAAGGATGAAATGGCCGCCTGCCTGATACTGGAAAGCTGGCTGGCTGGTCGGGGTATGCAGTCTGGAGGATAGGCTTGAATAATGAATCGCGGCATTTCCTGTCGATCGAAGGGCAGTCCCGGGATGATCTTGTCCATATCATGGACATGGCTGAGGTGTTTTCGAAGGTCAGTAGCCAGCCGGTAAAAAAATGTAACCTGCTGCAGGGCAGGATGGTGGTCAATCTTTTCTTCGAGAACAGTACCCGTACACGGACAACCTTTGAACTTGCAGCCAAGCGCCTGGCAGCGGATGTCCTGAATATCAATGTATCCACCTCGGCTACCTCCAAGGGCGAAAGCCTGCTGGATACGATCCGCAATATTGAGGCCATGCATGTTGACATGTTTGTCGTCAGGCATGCTGATAGTGGTGCAGCACATTTTATTGCCAGTCAGGTGGCGCAACACATCAGTGTACTGAATGCCGGTGATGGCCGTCATGCCCATCCAACCCAGGCTATGCTGGACATGTTCACCATTCGCCGTCATCGTGCTGATTTCAGTAGCCTGCGAGTGGCTATCGTGGGTGATATTCTTCATTCAAGAGTGGCCCGTTCGGAAATTCAGGCACTTAACCTGCTCGGAGCCAGAGAGGTTCGTGTCATCGGCCCCCGTACGCTGGTGCCCAGACATGCCGCCGAGGCTTTGGGTGTGCATGTGTGCCATGATCTGGATGAAGGACTTGAGGGGGTCGATGTGGTCATCATGCTGCGTCTGCAGAAAGAGCGTATGTCTGCTGCTTTTCTGCCAAGTGAGCACGAATATTTTCAGCGTTACGGACTGACGGAGGCCCGGCTGGGTCGGGCCAGTCCGGATGTGCTGGTCATGCATCCCGGGCCTATCAACAGGGGAGTGGAAATCGACTCGCGTGTGGCGGATGGTGCGCATTCGGTGATTCTTGAACAGGTCATGCATGGGATTGCGGTGCGCATGGCAGTGATGTGTCGCGTACTGGGGGTGCCGGATGAAGCCGTCGCCGCTTTCAGGGAGACCCTGTCATGAGTGGATTGCGTACCCTGATCAAGGGTGGCTATGTCGTTGACCCGGCAGGTTCTGTCGAAGGCTTGATGGATATAGCGGTGGAGGGCGCTCGTATTGTGGGAGTAGCGTCCGAGGTCAGCGGTTTTACCGCTGATATCGAGGTGGATGCTTCTGGCTGTCTGGTGATGCCGGGGCTTATCGATCTTGCTGCCAGGCTGCGCGAGCCTGGCCAGGAGCACAAGGCCAGCCTGCAGAGCGAACTGGCTGCAGCGGCAGCAGGAGGAATTACCACCTTGTGCTGTCCACCTGATACTTTGCCGGTTATTGATACACCGGCGGTGGTGCAGTGGATTGGTTCCAGGGCGCTACAGGCTGGCAAGGCTGATATCCTGCCCATAGCTGCACTGACCCAGGGGCTCAAGGGGCAGGATCTTGCCAGTATGTCTGCCCTGCGCAGGGCAGGGTGCAGGGCTGTGAGCAATGCGGGTCGTCCTGTGGCAACGACCCGTGTTCTAAGGCATGCGCTGGAGTATGCCGCTGATCAGGCGTTGCTGGTCATGATGCATCCCGTGGATGATCATCTCAAGGCAGGAGGCCGGGTGCATGAAGGTCTGGTGGGCGCACGACTGGGGCTGCCGGGCATTCCTGAATTCGCCGAAACCGTAGCGCTCGGACAGATCCTGCCTCTGGTGCGGCATAGTGGCGTGCGCATGCACTTTTCCCAGATCAGCAGTGCAGGGGCGGTGTCCATGATTGCCGAAGCAAAAGCGCAGGGCCTTCCGGTGACGGCGGATGTCGCTGTGCATCAGTTGCATCTGGATGAGCATGATGTGGGGGATTTTGACCCTGATTTTCATGTGTATCCTCCATTCAGATCCAGAGAGGACAGGGCGGCACTGCGCCAGGCGGTGCTGGATGGCGTGGTGGATGCGGTATGTTCTGATCATCAGCCGCATGACGGCGATGCCAAACTGGACGCTTTTCCGGCAACCGAGCCTGGTATGGCCTCGCTGCAGACGCTATTGCCATTGATGGTGCGCTTCCAGCAGGAAACGGGTGCTCCCTGGCAGGATCTGGTGGAGAGACTCGTTGCCGGGCCTGCCCGGATTCTCGGCCTGCAGGATCGCGGTCAGTTGCGTGCCGGTATGCTGGCAGATCTCTGTATCATGGATGCAGGTATGGACTGGCAGGTCTCGGCCCAGACCTGGCTCAGCCAGGGGCGCAATACGCCTTTCTGGGGGCAGAGCCTGCCTGGCGTGGTGAAGATGACCCTGTTCCGTGGTGAAGTCAGTTATCAGCATCCAGACTGGAGCGGGTAATCCATTGGCCGTCATGCTGCTGTATCCAGTGCTGGGTCTGTAGCTGACAGTCTTCTTTCAGGTTGTGGCTGGAGAATCGGCACACTCGTATGATGCGGCTGCAGGTTTGCGCGCGTATTTTCCGGCAGCTGCCGTTGCTCATGACTTCATAGCGACTGATGTGATATTCCGTAGCCGGCGGCCAGCGTGCCTCCATGTCGTGCCGGGTAATGGCACGGTCCAGTTGCATCTGCTGCAGATCATGGCTGCAGTTGAGGCTGACAAGTGCGATAATCGTCAGGTAATATGGTTTCATGCGCATCAGGATTTCGTAGGGTCTCCTTTGCAGTTATAGTGAAACGTACGATGATTCATGCCTTTTGACGGCTGCATGTGACCGTGTTCGCATAAAGCCTTGCGGACGAGAATCAAGCCGGCAGCGCGATGTCTTATACTTGGACACTGTAGTGCCATAACAAACAAGACAAGGGAGATCATCTATGGCTGGCAATGTAAAGCGGAATCGCAACGAAGACTCCGGAAAGAAAACCATACGTATACTCGCCGCTGTCATGGGCATGCTTGCGGTTGTCTATTTCCTTCCCGCATTCATGCAGCGGACTGATACCATCAGTGGGCACACGCGTGAAGCTGTATACCGCTCGGCTGTCAAGGTGAAGAAATATCTGGCGACAGATGAGCGTCTTACCTTTGATACGGCATTTGGTCTGCTGGATCAGATCAAGACCAAGGAAGGCCCGGATGTTTTCATGAAGACGGTCGATGGCCTCAAGGCCGAGGAAGTGATCAATCTTGCCCGGGACGAAGTCAACGCACGTATTGCCGCTGGTGATCCAGAGTTCAAGGCCTATACGTCCTGGGATGAGATGATTGCCAAGCTGATGGCGGAAAGCAGCCAGAGTAGTGGGCGTAAGCGTAACGTCCTGCCTGCTGCCCTGAGAAGTTCGGATCGGGAAGGCCGCCCGCAGTAGTGATGAGGATTGATTGATCCATACGCATGATCATAGCCGGTGCATCGAATCAGCGCTTCGTGATGCCGATGCCCTGTGCCTGTCTCGCGGTGTCCGTTTTACACCCATAAGACGGCGTGTCCTGAGGCTTATCTGGTCAGAACACGCTGCAGTCAAGGCTTATGACCTGCTTGACCATCTGAAAGACACTGACCCCGCAGCCAAGCCTGCTACGGTTTACCGTGCTTTGGACTTTCTGCTTGAGCAGGGATTCATTCACCGCATAGAAAGTCTGAATGCCTTTATTGGCTGCAGTGCCATGGGTGCACCCCATGAGCTTCTGCTGATGATTTGTGACCAGTGCCATCATGTGCAGGAGTATCCGGCACCCGATGTGATGACTGCGGTTGCACAAGAAGTGCGTGCTGCCAGATTTCGTCCACGGTCCCAGACCTTCGAGATTCATGGCCTGTGTGCGGCGTGCGGCGATGCGGCATCCAGCGCATGAAAATACTCTTCATCCATCAGAACTTTCCCGGACAGTTCCGACACCTGGCGCCAGCGCTGGTCAGGCAGGGGCATGAGGTGATGGCGCTGGTGCCGCGCACAGATCTGGCTTCCGACTGGGAGGGCGTCAGGCTTGCCGGATACCGGATACCGGGTGTCAACAGGGCGGATACTCATCCCTGGCTGGTGGATCTTGAAACCAAGACCTTAAGAGGCGAGGGACTTTTTCTGCGTGCCCTTGAGTTGCGCCGTGAAGGTTATACCCCTGATCTGGTGCTGGCCCATCCTGGCTGGGGAGAAAGCCTGTTTGTCCGGGATGTATGGCCAGCTGCCAGGCTTGCCATCTATTGCGAGTTTTTTTATCAGGCTGAGGGTGGAGATGTCGGTTTTGATCCCGAGTTTCCCCAGGATGATGCACGTGCTGCCTGCAGGCTCAGGCTGAAGAACGCCAATCACCTGCTACATATGGAGGCGGCCCATGCCGGGCTGGCGCCTACCCGCTGGCAGGCATCCACGTTTCCTGCCCATTTCCGCCAGAAGATTGAAGTTGTCCATGACGGCATTGACACCATGCGCGTGGCGCCTGATGCCAGCGTCAGTCTGACCCTGAACGAGCGCCTGCGGCTGACCAGAGATGATGACATCATCACTTTCGTCAACCGTAATCTTGAGCCCTATCGGGGCTACCATATTTTCATGCGCGCACTGCCCGCCATCCTCGCCGCCAGACCTTCTGCCCGGGTGTTCATTGTGGGCGGTAATGATGTGAGCTACGGTGCCAGAGCACCGGAAGGATCCAGCTGGCGCCAGATATTCCTGGATGAGGTCAAGGAGAAGCTGGACCTGTCCCGGGTGCACTTTCTTGGCAGGATACCCTACGACAGTTTTGTGCGCCTGCTGCAGATATCGACGGTTCACGTCTATCTTACTTATCCCTTTGTGCTCTCCTGGAGTCTTATGGAGGCCATGAGTGCGGGATGTGCGATTGTGGCCAGTGCAACCCAGCCGGTTGAAGAGGTTCTGGTGGATGGAGAGAACGGCTATCTGTTTCCATTCTTTGACAGCCAGGCGCTGGCTGCCAGGGTGCTGGAACTGCTTGCTGACAGAGAACAGGGACAGCGACTGGGCATGAGCGCCAGAGCGCTCATGCGTCAGTCGTATGATCTCAGATCGGTGTGCCTCCCACGCCAGTTGGCGTGGGTGCAGAGCCTGGTCTAGAAAAGTGGTGTTGCAGACTGGTATTTCGTATTGATGGCGGCAGGGCGGCAGAGATCCATTTTACCTGTGCTGTCCGCATGGCTGTAGTTCAGTACGGGATTGCTGCTGCGGTAGGGGCCGCCATCCGGATCAGGGATACCCGTGCCGCCTGCTACAGAAAAGTAGCCTGCCAGGCCAAATCCATGGCGAGCGAAGCTCTCGTTAAAGCGGGTGATGGTGGTGGGATTACCGGCAACCGCAGTCAGCTGCTTCAGGAAGGCAATCTTGTTACTGCCGGTATTGCCTGAGCCTGCGGTCTTGTTGGCGAGGGCGCTGGCAGGCTGGGCCAGGGTGGTTCTGGTTTCCTTGGACAGGTCGGTGCGCCAGTTCATGGCGAACTCGTACCAGTAGCGATAGGAACCATTCCAGACATTCTCCTGGGTAGGCGCAAAACCATCAATCTTGATAAAGCGGTAGGGTGAGGCGCCATTGGCATTTTTCTCGGTGCCCTGAGGTCCTAGTGCCCATGCGGTTCGTGCCGTTTTTACAGCCTGCTCAAGCGAACCACCGGAACTGAGCGTGCCATTGGTGACATCGGTCATGCACTGGGCAAACTGGGTCGCTGATCCTGTGGCGACAATGGGACCCGTTACTGGATTGGTGGTCGCCCATGACAGGCCAGAAGTCGAACAGGGGGAGGCCAGCAGGGAGAAGTTGGCGCCGGCACGGACAGCCGTGCCTTTCTGGCGCGCGCAGATGTGCACTTTGGAGTCAAAAGCACCGGCGCCGGCGGCAAGGCCGGTCTTGACCTGGCTGGAGGTTATGCTGTCATCAGTCAGGCTGGCTACTGTTCCTGTCTTTCTGGAAGTGACCTTGAAGTGCTTCCAGTCCTGAATCCTGCCGCTCAGGACACTGGCCAGCTGGGCGCTGGTCAGGCTGGGCATGCATGCCTCGGTTTCCTTGCCTACACAGTCATGATCCATGCCGAACTCAGCCTGCTGCAGGGCGTTACGCAGCAGGGTGCTGGCGGTGATGCCGGCAATACCTGCCTGATAGTAACTGCTGGATACCAGGGCCAGCTGGGCAGGGGTGATGGCCGTCATGGTCTTGTCATCGGGCTTGTTGTCGCCGGTATAACTGCTGTTGGGTATCTGGGTAACGCCGGCATCAATCAGTGCGGGAGCGGTTTTATCGCAGCGGTAACTCCAGAAGCCGGTTGGATCGGCTATACAGCTGGCGGGATTGATGACACTGACCGGCCGCTGGTTGGCGCGTTTGGCAGCACTGCTTCCGGTCGAGGTCTGTACCAGAGGATAGACTCCCCAGGATGATTCTCCCGAGTATTTCAGGAAAAGCAGTTTGCCCTGACCAATATTCTGCAGATTGGGAACACTGCCCGGCACCAGGGTACAGGCGACACCCCATGTGGCCTGACTGATCTTGCTGCTGTCGACAGGGCCGGCCGTTGCATTGGCATTCAGCCAGCTGGTATCGGCTACATCGCACAGGTTATCACGCAGCACGGAGTAGAGCGAATTGTCCATCAGTGATGAGCCCGCCATGATAATTACCAGATCAGCGGCCGTGTTTGCCGGATTCCAGGCCATGCTGGTGACTGGCAGAGCGGCGAGGCCAAGGCCCAGCAGCCCTGCAATGCGTGTACCTGGTATCACTCGGGAAGGATGGGCTTGCATCGGTGCTCCTTGTTTTTGCGTCATTATGGGTGGGAGCCCTGGGCCGGAGGGCGTGTTCAGTTTTAGTGTGACGCGCTTCACAAAAAGTTCCCGTGATCTTATGCGTATGCGGGCATCCATTGACACTTATGGATGCAGTCAAGCAGTACTTCATCGCTCATATCTGGCGCTACGCCATCTGCAATCGCCTGTTTTGCGACTGCGAAGGCCATGTGTTGTACCGCAGTGTGTACATGTTCCAGTGCAGGTAAAAGTGGAGCTGAAGGGGCATCGATCGCAGGTGAAAGCCTGCCCAGGGTTTCAGCTGCCGCCAGCAGCATGCTGTCGGTGACCCGTGTTGCTCCTCCAGAAGTCAGCGCCAGTCCAATGGCCGGAAATATGTAAATGTTGTTGCACTGGGCTATCGGTAGGCTTTTGCCCTGATAAAGCACGGGAGGGAAGGGCGAACCGGTTGCGATCAGTGCGCGCCCCTCTGTCCACTGTATCAGAGCTTCCGGTGTAGCTTCTGCGCAGGAGGTTGGGTTGGATAGCGGGAAGATAATGGGTCTTGCTACGCGTGAGGCCATCTGTTGCACGATGGCCTGGCTGAAGGCGCCTGCTACGGTGGACAGGCCGATGAGTATGGTGGCGGGTACCATTTGCATGACATCAGCGAGGCCAGTGTGACCATTCATGGTTTTAGGCCAGTGCCTGACCAGTGCCTGCGGTTTGGCATAGGGGCTCTGCTCGGCAGCCAGATCACTGCGTCCGTCATGCAATATGCCCTTGCTGTCTATGAAGTAAATACGGCTGCAGGCTTCGGCAGGGGTAAGCCCAGCTTTGACCATGGCTGCCTGAAGATAGTCGGCAACCCCAATACCTGCTGAGCCGGCTCCGATGAAAACGATCTGCTGGCTGGTGATGGTTTGTCCGGTAACCTGAAGCGCTGATAGTACGGCCCCCAGTGCAACAGCAGCTGTGCCCTGAATGTCATCGTTGAAGCTGAGTAGTTCATCGCGGTATTTTTCCAGTAGTGTGCGAGCATGGTGGCTTGCAAAGTCTTCCCATTGCAGGCAGACATGAGGAAGCTCTGCCCTGATGGCGCAGACAAACTCATCGACAAAATCAAAATAGTCCTGGCCAGTGATGCGTTCGTGGCGCCAGCCAAGATACAGGTTGTCGTTGAGCAGTGCCTGATTGTTAGTGCCTACATCAAGGATGATGGGCAAGGTGCGGGCAGGATGGATACCGCCTATCAGGGTATAAAGAGACAGTTTGCCGATGGGGATGCCCATGCCGCCAATACCCTGATCACCCAGACCGAGGATGCGTTCGCCATCCGAGACCACGATCACATCAACATCGGCTTGTGGCCGGTTGGCGATGATTTCCCTGATCCTGCCGCGATGTGGGTAGGCGATGAACAGTCCTCGGGGGCGGCGGTAAATTCTGCTGAAAGTCTGGCAGGCATGACCGACAGTCGGGGTATAGATCACGGGCAGCATTTCCCGGAGATGTGCCTGCAGCAGCCGGTAAAACAGGATTTCATTGGTGTCCTGCAGCTGGCGCAGGAAAATATGCCGGTGCAGGTCTGTTTCGGTGTCCAGAAAGGCAGCGTAGGCTCGTTCTACCTGCTGTTCCAGTGTATCAATATGGGGCGGAAGCAGACCGGTCAGTCCCAGATTTTCCCTTTCAGCTGCGCTGAATGCGCTGCCTTTATTCAGTAGAGGATTCTCAAGAAGGGCGGTGCCGCGAAGAGGAGATGATGAGGCTAGATCAGGCTGTGACTGGGGGTGCATGATGACAACTCTTGCTATGGGAATGAAGTTTATCCGCAGCGCTTGTCCGGCGGTGGGTGATCCGTGTAATGTGCGCGCATGAATACCATGAAATCATTGTG
Organism: Pseudomonadota bacterium; assembly: GCA_041158225.1. Taxonomy (GTDB): domain Bacteria; phylum Pseudomonadota; class Gammaproteobacteria; order Methylococcales; family Methylococcaceae; genus JBEBBU01. Next base: position 10,979 of record JBEBBU010000189.1, read on the forward strand.
CCAGCTTCAGCAGGAAATCGATGTCCGGGTGGCTGAAATAACCGATGGCCGTCAATGGCCTTGTGGCAAAGGCTGTGATCCATGCTGCCATCGTCTGGCAGAGATTCCCCTGATCACTGAGGTGGAGTGGCAGTTACTTCAGGCGGCTGTTCGGGCGTTGCCTGATGATGTGCAACTAGAGGTTGATGGGCGTGTGCGGGCACTGGCATTGAATCCGGAGCGGCCCCTGGCCTGTCCCTTGCTGGATAGTGCCAGAGGGCAGTGCAGGATTTATGCAGCCCGGCCCATTGCCTGCCGTACCTATGGCTTCTATGTGCAGCGTAGACAAGGTCTTTACTGCAGGCATATTGAACAGCGGGTCGAGCAGGGGGAGTGGCATGATGTGATCTGGGGCAATCATGATGCCATTGATCGACGTCTTGCCCTGTTGGGCAAACAACAATCATTGCTGGACTGGTGGATATCATGATCCTACGGTATGCCAGTCGCTCGACGCTGCTTCTCCTGTGCGTAGTTTTGACCGATAGGATTGTTGATCATCATCTGTCGTTTTTGCGTTTGCTGTCCCCTTGCTTCCCACATGGTGAAGCAGGGTAGACAGGCACAAGGTCAGTTAATTAACAGGATTTCCCTTGGCGTTTAAGTCATCATTGGGCCAGTATTTTGCGCCTGTGATGCTGATGCCAACCATGATGCCTTTTTCTGTGATCTGGTAGACGGTGATGCCGGGGGCAGCGGTATAACCCAGATCAAATGCGCCACCCTGCTTCTTGTCCTTGGCTGCGGTGGAAAGACGGGTGCCAAATTCCCAGCCCGATGTCGTGAAACTGTTTACAGCGTCCTGACTGTCAAAAATAAAAATCAGTCTGAAATTGGTATATCCAACGCCAAAGCCTGGCTGTAGTTCAAACATTTTCATGTAGAAAGGTGTCTGATGTTTCGCGAACACCACACCATTGCCGTGATCCATGCCTCCAAAGATAATCTTGCCGCCAGAGGCATCGAAGACAGCATAGGCTGCCGCCTTCTGGACCATGGCGCGTGTTTCCGGATAGTGGGCATACATATCATTCAGTGTGCTGTGCGCCATGCCGTCAATCTGGGCGCGTTGCTGCTGCTGGGTGCCTGTTGGACTGATGGCGCAGGCTGAAACCAGCAGTAACAGCATCAGGAGGCAAGAGCGGATAGCCATGTTGGTCATTGGGTTCTCTCAGTCGGAAGGAATCAAAAAATCAGGGGCTCAGTGTGACGGAGTCTTTTATCGGGCACAATATGCAGGGCGTTCCTGTCATCGCCTGTGCCACGGACGGGTGCCGCGCTGGAGACGGAACGTATAAACTTATGGATCGGCATGTAGAGGTTACTGTGAATCAGCACAATCAGGACATTGACGCCGCCATTGTTGAACAACAGCAAGCGTTAGATGAACAGCATCAGGCTGAAGTGCCTGATTTTTTGCAATCTCTGATTGTAAAGTCAAAATCCGAACCTCTATGTTTTCCCAAGAAGTTTGATCCGATGCGCTTCAGAGGTACAGTGCAGTGGCCGGTTGATGGTATTGCCTATCAGGAATCTGTGCGTGAAGAATGGCCATCCTTATATGTATGGCGCGAGATACAATGAATCTCATTCATTCTCAATGGGAGATCGTCATGGGTGCAACGACCACTATGGTTCATGTCCGTGTAGACGAGAAAGTTAAGGCCGATGCTACTGAACACTGGCCTCAATGGGCCTGACCTTTCAAATCCCCCGCCTGCACCACCATATACTCCGCCTCGATATTGCGATAAAACGCTTTGGGCAAGCGTGACCACAGATGCACTTCCACCAGCATGGGTAAGGTGCTGTTTTGTAGCGCTTCCTTGAGGTCGAACCAGCCTTCTACATCCTGCGTCAAATCCGCAGGGTTGCGCAGTACCAAGTCCAGATCGCTGCCTTCATGTGCACCGCCGGTGACGCGACTGCCGTAAGTCCACACCTCGGCTTGGGGTACATATTGGGCAAGCAATGCTTGCAAGGTATGCAGATGCCTGTCTGGCAATTGCAGGCGTGATAATTCAATCGCTGGCATCGAATACCGCCTGTATGGCCTGCGCCAGTTGCCGTACATCCTGCAAATACTGCGGCAGCAGCGTCAGCGTTTCGTTGGCGAAGCCTTCGCCATAGTCATGGGCGGTACTGTTGCGGTTGGCGCGATAGGCCAGCCAGCGTTCAACGGCGGCCACATCGAGCAATCCGTGTTTTCCGGCATGGCGCAACACATCGTTGAAAACCAGTTTATCAACCTCACGCGGGCTGCCGCTGTAAGCCTTTAATGCTTTGCGCAAGAGTTTGCCCGCGGTTTCCAGTGACAACTCAAAGCTCTTGATGGCCGCATTGCGGTACAGATCAAAGCGTACATCGTCGCGCCGGTCATGGCTTTCAATGGCGAGCAAGGCTTGCTCCAAGGTGTCTGCAGTACGCAAGAGATGTTCCACATTCAGCGCCATCTTTATGCTCCATATCCAGGATTTTTCAAATTCGCCTCAATCGCCGCTTCTGCCCGCTGCCCGCGCCACTGCGCAGATAGCCGCAGCATCTTTTCCTTGAATGGTTCGCTGTCGTCTTCCACTTCCGTCGCGTCGACATGGCGTCCTGGCGTCAGCACGTGGCCGTGTTTGCGGATTTCGTCCATTGACGCTGACTTGCAGAAGCCCGCAATGTCGGCGTACTCACCTGCATCTTTCTCACCGCGCCAGGCGTGCCAGGCGTGATTGTCAAAGCCTAGGTTCCTCCTGCTATTTCTGCTCGTATCTTGCCGGGCCATTATGTTCTGAATCCTTTGAAGGGGTATTGGTTATTACATCTGGCCTCAATTCTACGTCATCCTCCGTTGATGCCACTACTGACGCCACATCTTCTCAGGCGCTTCGGCCTGCGCGTGAACGACGAGGACTTCAAGCCGCAACTGGATGCGCTTAACGAGGAATTGGAGGGTCTGAACTCTCAGGCTCTCGAATTGCAATCCCGCATCGCCCAAAATATCGCATTGGGGTGTATAGGTGTGCCTATACACATCGCCCCCTGTCCGGAGCCACTTTGCCGCCTTCGACACCTCGCGGTCACGGGAGCATTTCATGGAGAGCTCTTGTCCGCATCCTCGCCCGATTCCGGCCATCCGTTATGGTAATCCTGTTATCCCAGCCTTTCAGGAGGTGTCTTGCTGGGACAGGTATGAAAACACGCGTCATTGATCCTTTCCACTTGTCCTGTGCGGGGGCTCAGTCAGGAATCGTAAGGCTCGCGCTTTTTATGTCAGCGTTGACGGCTGCTTGATCATTACAGGTAATATGCGCATTATTTGTGCATAAGCTAATCTTTGGAGGCACTATGATGAGCGTTCGCCTTAACCTTGTTCTTTCTGATGAGCTAAGCCGTGAAATCGATAAAGCCGCGGATGAGACGGAATCCAACAAAAGTGAAATCATTCGCAAAGCACTCACCCTTTTTCTTGCAGCCCGGGAAGGGAAACAAAGAGGGCTGAAAATTGGTTTAGTTGATCCCAAGAGTGAAAAGCTTCAAACCGAGATCATTGGATTGTGAGCACATTTGATCTCAACAATCCTCCACAGGATCACAAAGTCTCGGTTTCCGTTGAAAGCAAAGAGACCCGGGGAGAACGCTATGTCGTTGTATCTGTGATGATGGTTATTGTTGAGGAAATTGCACTATTATGGAAGTGGTAAGTCGGGTGGCTTTCGAACCTTGGTGCTATTTCAGTTGGGAAGTAGAGCCTTCTTTGTCCATGGTTTCGCCAAGAAGGACAAAGCGAACATAAGTGATGATGATCTGATGATGTTGCGAGAGCTCGCCGTTATCATGCTGGCCTATGACGATGCCGAACTGGAACTGGCCATTGAAAACAAGGCGCTTATAGAGGTTATTGGCGATGAGTAAACAGTACCGCAGTGCCATATTGGCTTCCGTACATGAAACCGCTGAAAGTTTACATGAAGCTGGCCTGATGGATAAGCGCACCATGCGTCGATTCGACCATCAGTGCCTGACCACAGTGGTTCCGCTCACACCGGAAGAAATCCGCGCGATCAGGCTTAAGGAACGGGCCAGTCAAGCCGTCTTTGCCAGACACCTGAATGTCACTACTGGTTTGATCAGTCAGTGGGAACGTGGTGAAAAGCATCCACAAGGCGCATCTCTCAAATTGCTTTCCCTTGTCGCCAGAAACGGGCTCCAATCGATTGCCTGATCAAGGATTGGACGCCATCCAGCATGGAGGGAATAGCACCGTGGCCAGTCAATTCTGCCGCATATTTTGCGGCGAATATGTCGGTCATTCCCCTCAAGATTCCAACTCTAGAAAATTGGGTGTAAATGGGTGTGATATTGGTTCATGCATGAAAACATGACACCCTCCAGGTCACTTCTTTCAGGACGGCAACGGGCGCCTATCCCGCGTGCTGACTACTTTGCTGCTCCTGCAGAGCGGCTACCTACGCCTATGTGCCTTACAGCTCGCTGGAAAGCGTGGTCGAGCAGAGCAAGGAAGCGTACTACCTAGCGCTGCGCCAGACACAAGGCACCATGGCAAGACGCATTCGGCATTGATCGGCGACTTCCTGCTCGAAGCCCAGCAGAAGATACTCAAGGCGATTCCTTGGGGTGATGAGGCATGGGATCGTTACTGGGTAACGGA
>JBEBBU010000190.1:0-3843 GCA_041158225.1 Pseudomonadota bacterium
TTCCGGCAGCATCCACATTCATCGGACAGCGTGCCAGCAGTGAACTGATTAATTCATTTCGTGCCGACTGCCGCTCCGAAATGCTGTCAATAGTAATGGTATTGGGGATCGCGCCTGGCGAGAAAATTTCCAGCCGATCCCTAAAGACGTGCAGGCGGATCTTGGAACCGTAAATGGAGTAATCTCTATGGGCAACGGCATTGACTACGGCCTCAAACACCGCGTTCATGGAGAATTGCGGGATTTCAATCCTGTTGGGTGCCTTGATGGCATAGACCCGCATGTTTTTTTCCACAAACTTGCAGGCATCCCGAATCTGAATGTCAAGTGGTCCTGTGATGTCTCTGGCGTCCAGTTGATAGGCTGCGTTGCGTTCGGTACTTCGGTAAGCGACAGCCTGAATGAACGCGCTCGCTATAAAAGATTCTGGCGCGTCCGAGGCCATTAAAATGCCGCTGACTGTGGCTCGTGTGGTGCCATCTTCGTCTTTGGCAATCAGTTTCATTTTTTCGAGAAATTCCTGATCTGCTTTAGGTGAAATGGCTGTCCTGAACCGATGCCACAATTTGGGATTCAGATCATTGACAAAGGTGTCAGGCACCATCTGTTCATCGAAGCGAATGATTCGTGTCTGACTGCGCTGCTGATAGCGCGGTCACAGATTTCCGCAGCGCTGGACTTTGTATTCCATTAATCGTCGTCTCTTTTAAGCCGGTATTTCTGCCGTGAACTGGTAGGTTTATCGGGTATGGTGGCTTCGACCAAGCCTAAATTGATTAACGGTGTCAGAACTTGTTGCCGAAACTTGGTGCGGTCTTTGCGGTTCAGTAACGCCATGAGATCGACCAGACTCATTTCGCCTTCGATCTGCTCGAACACCGTTAACTGATCTACGCTCAATTTTAACTTGGTGCCAACCTGGTGCCTGCTTGGTGCCGAAGAATTTTCGGATGTCGCGAAAACCACTTCCTGCGTCGCCGCCAATAACGCCTGCAACATAAACTCGACAAAGCTGGTCGCATCACTGGATTGATCGGCAGCACGCAAAGCAGCGTAATAGTCAGATTGCTGATTGCAGATCACCGTTTCCACTGGCAGATAAGCCAATGCCGGTTTCCATTGCGACAGAATCAGGGTTTGCCACAATCTTCCCATGCGGCCATTGCCATCGCTAAACGGGTGGATAAATTCGAATTCGTAATGAAACACGCAACTGGTCACCAACGGATGCACCGTGCTCTGTTGCAACCAGGCCAATAAATCCGTCATCAATCGTTGCACCTGGCTGGCAGGTGGCGCCATATGCACGAGTTGCTGTTCCCGATAAATGCCCACGCCAGAATGTCGCCAACGCCCTGCATCGTCGACCAAGCCTTGCATGAGCAAGCCATGTGCTGCCAATATGTGATTGGGACTATTAGGTTGCCATTGCGGTAATTGCTCATAGGCGGCAAAGGCATTACGGACTTCCTGAATTTCACGCGGCAAACCCAGCACGCGTTTGCCTTCCAACACCGCTGTGACTTGTTCCACGGTCAAACTGTTGTGCTCAATCGCCAACGATGCCTGAATAGTGCGAATGCGATTGCCTCGACGCAATTGTGGCGACAAGACTTCATAGCCTTCGCCCATGTTTGCACTCCAACGGCCAAGCTGTTCGCTGATCTCGGCGACTAGCGACAGGATGGATGGTGTAATGCTAAAGGGCGGCTTGTATTGAGGCATCTTATTAATCTTAATCCGGCCGCCAGATATGGAATGATTATGCGGTGTCGCGGTCAGGTTTTTTCAGACGCAGAAAGAATCTCTCCTGTCCCGGCAATTGCCATTTCAGCAATTTCTTATGCAAATCGCTTGCATACTGGCTTGTAAGGGGAGGAGAAGAGGATATGGTGGGTCGTATTGGATTCGAACCAATGACCACTGCATTAAAAGTGCAATGCTCTACCGACTGAGCTAACGACCCGCCATCCGGTTATAATAACGCTTTGTGGCGTGATCGGCAAGATGGGGATGATGTGCAGATGATGGTAAAGACAGGGCCGGCTGGTTGGGGCAGGGTGGGCCTGCTGCTGGGACTCGCTGTGCTGCTGGCAGGCTGTGTCTGGTTGCGCCTGCTGGAAACCAAGGGTCAGCTGGAAGAGTTTGACAACCATTTCCGGGTGGAGGTGACGGACAGCTTTACCCTGCACTTTCTTCATCCCGTGCTGTTTGATGAGGATCTGACCGAATTGGCCGAGGTGGCACCGACGCAGCTGGAAACCCTGCCTTCCGGTGAAACACGCTGGACTGAGGTCTTCCATAAAACGGATGTGCTGGGGAAGCGCGAGGCACCGGAGCGTACCATCTGGTTCCAGCAGCGTTTCAATGCTGAGCACAAAATGATCGCCTGGACCTTTTCGCCGCTGTTCATGGATGTGGCGCCGCCGCGTTTTCTGGAAGCCTCCCTGCGCTCGCTGGGTAAGGGCACCATTTTTCAGTCGCGGCATCAGTTGACCGTCAATCCTGAGGATATTCCGAAGTTTTCAGCGGCATTGCCGGATCTCAAGGCTATCCGTGGCCTTCTGGGAACGCCTGTCGAGGAGCGTAAGGACGGTGATGCCTGGATGCTGGTATACCGTTTTGATCTGGATACGCCGACGCCGGCAACGCCAGCCAATGAAAAGCGCAGGATTGCGCTGGTCAAACTCTACTTTGATGAAGCCACTGGCGCGCTCAACCGTTTCAGTGGCCGCTTTATTGGCCTGCGGCTTTCCATCAATTACCGTAACTTCATCCCCAGTGAGCATGAAGAGGCCACCGGGGCGGGGGAGTCGTAATCATGCAGGTATGGCTTGATACGCTGGGGTGCCGCCTTAATGAGGCTGAACTTGAATCCTGGACCACCCAGTTGCTGGCGGCCGGTCATACGCTGGCGCCGCAGCCGGAGGATGCCGGACTGATGGTGCTGAACAGCTGTGCCGTGACTCAGGATGCGGTGCGCAAATCCAGGGCTATGACCCGTCAGCTGCAGCGCGGCAATCCATCGGCCAAGCTGGTACTCAGTGGCTGTTATGCCACCCTGCATGGCGATGAGGCCGCTGCACTCGGTGTCGATCTGGTGCTGCACAACCAGCACAAGCAGGATTTCATGGCGCAGATCCAGCCGCTGCTGGAAGATCCGGCGCAGCCGATGTTTGCGACCGAGCCTGCTGAACAGCCGCATCTGGCGATGGGGCGGCAGCGGGCCTTCGTCAAGGTTCAGGATGGCTGCCGCTACCGCTGCAGTTTCTGTGTGGTGACGCTGGCGCGGGGTGACGAGCGCAGCCAGCCGCTGGCACAGCTGGTGACTGAGGTGCAGCAGCTGGTAGATAGCGGACTCAGGGAATGTGTTCTGACCGGGGTGCATCTTGGGGGCTATGGCAGTGACATTGGCTCAGATCTGGGCACGCTGGTGCGTACCCTGCTGGCTGAAACATCCATCCAGCGTCTGCGCCTTGGATCACTGGAACCCTGGGATCTTCCGGAAGATTTCTGGTCGCTGTTTGCCGATGGCCGCCTCATGCCGCATCTGCATCTGCCGATGCAGAGTGGCTCGGACAGTGTGTTGAGGCGCATGGCCAGACGCTGCCATAGCGCCGAGTTCATGGCACTGGCAGCAGAGGCCAGACGTCAGGTACCGGATATCCATCTTTCCACGGATATCATGGTGGGTTTCCCCGGCGAGACTGATGCCGAGTTTCAGGAAACCTGTGCCTTTGTGGAGGCGGTGGAGTTTGGTGATGTCCATCTGTTCAGCTATTCACGCAGGCCAGGCACCCGCGCTGCCAGCATGCCGGCTCAGGTGCATGGGGCTGTACAGCG
>JBEBBU010000191.1:0-8832 GCA_041158225.1 Pseudomonadota bacterium
CCTTGAAGCGCAGCACATTGACCTTGCCACGGATACGCTCAGCTTCTATGCGATCCAGTATGCCCTTCTTTTCCGGTTCATCCAGTGCGTAAAACACCTGCTTGCCCACATCAATACGGTACAACGGTGGCATGGCTACATAGATATGCCCCTGTTCCACCAGCACCCGGAAATGCTTTAGAAAAAGGGCGCACAGCAGAGTGGCAATATGATTGCCATCAGAATCCGCGTCGGCAAGAATGCAGATCTTGCCATAGCGCAGTTGCTGCAGATCGCTGGCAGCAGGATCAACGCCGATGGCAAGGCTGATGTCGTGCACTTCCTGGGAAGCGAGGATCTGCCCCGAATCCACCTCCCAGGTATTCAGGATTTTCCCCCTGAGCGGCATGATGGCCTGATAGTCCTTGTCTCTTGCCTGCTTGGCCGATCCCCCTGCAGAATCGCCCTCTACCAGAAAAAGCTCGGTGCGCCTGAAATCCTGTGAGGCGCAATCTGCCAGCTTGCCTGGCAACGCGGGGCCTGCAGCCACCCTTTTACGCGTCACCTGACGCCCGGCCTTGAGCCGCTGCTGGGCACTCTCGATGACGAGTTCCGCTATTTTTTCGCCTTCAGCGGGATGCTGGTTCAGCCACAGGGAAAAACTGTCTCGCAGCACACCCGAAACAAAAGCCGCTGTCTCGCGCGAACTCAGGCGCTCCTTGGTCTGCCCGGAAAACTGGGGTTCCAGCATCTTGACGGAAAGCACATAGCTGCAGCGCTCCCAGACATCTTCCGGCGCAATCTTGACACCACGAGGCAGGATATTGCGGTACTCACAGAATGTCCTGAGTGCCTCTGTCAATCCGGTCCTGAGTCCATTGACATGGGTGCCCCCCTGAATGGTAGGCACGAGATTGACATAACTTTCGGCAACCAGACTGGTAAGCTCCGGTGTCCACAGTACAGCCCAGGCCACCGCCTCCTGCTTCGATTCCATGGCACCGGTAAAAGGGCCATCCTCAGGCAGTCTGACCGGGGTATTCCCCGTCTGGTCAGTGAGGTACTGGGGCAGACCGTCCTCATAGCACCAGGACCAGCTCTCGCCAGAAGCATCATCGGCAAGATCAATACGCAACCCTGGACACAGCACAGCCTTGGCGCGCAGTAACTGCTGCAGTCGCGAACGGGAAAAACGCGGAAAATCGAAATAGGAAACCTCCGGCCAGAAGCGGATCAGGGTGCCGGTTTCGCGGCGGTTAACGACACCCGCTTCCTGCAGTTCGCCATCTTTTTCGCCTTTTGCAAAAGCCATGACAAAACGTTTGCCATGCCGCCGGATTTCAACCTCAAGACGGGTGGACAAGGCATTCACGACAGAAACCCCCACACCATGCAGTCCGCCAGAAAACCCGTAGGCTTTCTGGCTGAACTTGCCGCCAGCATGCAGCTTGGTCATGATGACTTCAACACCGCTTAACCCAAGTTCAGGATGAATATCCACGGGCATGCCACGCCCGTCATCGATAACTTCCAGTCCGTTGTCCGCCAGCAGTCGTACACGTATATGCCTCGCATGGCCGCCAAGAGCTTCATCGACACTGTTATCAATGACCTCCTGCGCCAGATGATTGGGGCGCGTGGTATCGGTATACATGCCTGGCCGACGCCTGACCGGTTCAAGGCCGCTCAGTACCTCTATCGACGCAGCATCGTAATTTTCACTCATGTAACACTCCTGGCTGGATCAGCCCGCCATTTTAAACAACTTCTCTGATCTGCGATAATATCTGTCACTATGACCCTAGCATTGAAGATCTCACCATGACGCACGCTTATGACTTGACTGATTTCATGAATACCTGCCAGATCCGTGCGGAGAAAGCACTTGAATCACGCCTTCCTGGTGCAGCGCAAATGCCAGCCCGTCTGCATGAGGCCATGCGCTATTCAACACTTGGCGGTGGCAAAAGACTCAGGCCGCTGCTGACTTACGCCACAGGCACGGCACTTGGCGTCAATCTTGACATCCTGGACGGCCCGGCGTGTGCCATGGAATGCATCCATGTCTATTCCCTGATTCACGACGATCTGCCGGCCATGGACAATGACGATCTGCGTCGTGGCAAACCAACCTGCCACAAGGCTTATGATGAAGCAACGGCCATCCTGGCCGGCGATGCCCTGCAGGCGCAGGCTTTTCTCATCCTGGCTCAAGATCCGACCATTGCTGTCCCCGCCGCCAGCAGGCTACAGATGATTGAGACGCTGGCCCGGGCAAGTGGCTCAGTGGGTATGGTAGGAGGACAGGCCATTGACCTCGAATCCGTGGGTCAGCACATTGATCTGGCCAGCCTCGAAAACATGCATATCCGCAAAACCGGTGCACTCATCCGCGCCAGCGTGCAGCTGGCCTGCCATGCAGCGCCCTCTCTGGACCCCGTGCTGGCCGGCAAACTTGATCATTATGCCAAGTGTATAGGTCTTTCCTTCCAGATACAGGATGACATTCTGGACGAGGAAAGCGACACGGCAACTCTCGGCAAAACCCAGGGTAAGGACCGTGACAATCACAAACCGAATTATCCCGCCCTGCTCGGCATGAGTGGCGCCAAGGCCAAGGCCATGGAGCTGCACGAAGATGCGATCGCCAGTCTTGAAAGCCTGGGAGAAAGCGCAACACTACTCAGGCAGCTCTCACATTTCATCATTCAGCGCCGCAACTGAAACCTGCCGGCTGGAAATAGACCGAGTAAAGCGGTAGGATAGACCGGATATGCCTGTAATGAAAATGGGAACACCATTCAATGACTGAAGCCAAACACCCACCCCTGCTGAATCAGATCAACGGCCCGGAATGCCTGAGAAAACTGGCTCCGGAACAGCTGTCGCAAGTTGCAGAGGAAGTCAGGAGCTATCTGCTGGAATGTGTCAGCCAGTCTGGTGGCCATCTGGCAGCAGGACTGGGTACAGTTGAACTTACTGTGGCGCTGCATTATGTCTTCAATACGCCTGAAGACAAGCTGGTCTGGGATGTCGGGCATCAGGCCTATCCACACAAGATACTGACGGGCCGTGGTGACCGTCTGGTCACGATACGCAAGAAGAATGGCCTTTCAGCCTTTCCCAACCGTGAGGAAAGCCCACATGACAGCTTTGGTGTCGGACACTCAAGCACATCAATCAGTGCCGCACTGGGTATGGCGATTGCCTTTGCCCAGCAGGGTAAGGACAACCATGCCGTTGCCATCATTGGCGATGGCGGCCTGACGGGTGGTATGGCGTTTGAAGCACTCAATCATGCTGGCAGCCTGGATGCCAATCTTCTGGTGGTGCTGAACGACAATGAAATGTCCATCTCCCCGAATGTGGGGGCCCTGAACAACTATCTGGCCAAACTGCTGTCAGGACGCTTCTATTCTGGTGTCAGGGAAGGCAGCAAGCATCTGCTGAGCAGACATATGCCGACGGTCTGGGAACTTGCAAGACGTGCAGAAGAACACGTGAAAGGCATGGTGGTACCTGGCACACTCTTTGAGGAATTGGGGTTCAACTACATTGGCCCCATTGATGGCCATGACCTTGATACCCTGACAACAACACTGAAAAATCTCAAGGAACTCAAGGGGCCGCGCTTCCTGCATATTGTCACCAAAAAAGGCAAGGGCTACGCTCCAGCAGAAAAAGATCCTGTTGCCTACCATGGTGTGGGATCTTTTGATCTCAGCAAGGACCATCTGCCCAGCAGTAACTCTTCCGCGCCAAGCTATACCGAAATCTTCGGCCAATGGCTCTGTGACATGGCGGCACAAGACGGACGCCTGCTTGGCATCACCCCAGCCATGCGCGAAGGCTCAGGCCTGCAGGCATTTGCAGAGCAGTATCCTCAGCGCTATTTCGATGTCAGTATTGCAGAACAGCATGCGGTCACACTAGCCGCAGGCATGGCCTGTGAGGGCTATAAACCCGTAGTGGCTATCTACTCCACCTTCCTGCAGCGCGCTTACGACCAGCTGGTGCATGATGTTGCCCTGCAGAATCTCCCTGTCCTGTTTGCCATTGACCGTGCAGGACTTGTAGGTCCGGATGGCCCGACCCATGCCGGGAGTTTTGATATCAGTTTCATGCGCTGCATTCCCAATATGCTGATCATGGCTCCCTCTGACGAAAATGAATGTCGCCAGATGCTCTATACCGGTTTCATACATGACGGTCCCGCAGCTGTACGCTATCCAAGAGGCAGGGGGCCAGGAACACCGGTGCAGAGCACCATGACCGCCATACCTCACGGCCAATCAGTGACCGTCCGCCAGGGTAAACGGATTGCCCTGCTGGCATTTGGCACCATGGTGGCACCCGCTCTTGTGGCTGGCGAACAGCTGGATGCCACGGTGGTCAACATGCGCTTTGTGAAACCACTGGATCATGCCGTCATTCTTGAAATGAGCCGGACGCATGACATTCTGGTCACGCTGGACGAAAATGCCATTGCCGGCGGAGCCGGTGCTGGGGTCAGCGAATACCTGATGGCGCAGGGTATCAACACCCCAACCCTGCATATAGGCCTGGCCGACATCTTCCTTGATCAGGGGACACGGGAAGAACTACTGGCTGATGCAGGCCTTGATGTCGCAGGCATCCTGCGTCAGATCGCCAGCTTCGAAAGCGCACTGGCAAAACTGGCAGCAGGTACTTAACTTTGGACGCCATTCGCAGCATCATCCGCACCGTTCCTGATTTTCCCAAACCAGGCATCCAGTTCAGGGATATCACACCTCTACTTGCAGATCCAAAGCTGATGCTGCGAACGGTGGAAGCACTGGTTCAACCCTTCATGGACGCAGATATCTCTGCCGTTGCAGGCATGGAAGCAAGGGGGTTTATCTTCGGCGCACTGGCAGCCCAGTTACTGGGTGCCGGATTTGTGCCACTCAGAAAGCCTGGCAAACTGCCAGCAGATGTGCACAGGATTGATTATGATCTTGAGTACGGGTCTGCCAGTCTGGAACTGCACAGGGATGCTATTGCTCCAGGTGGCCGGGTGCTGATCGTTGATGACCTACTGGCTACCGGCGGGACTGCTGCCGCCAGTTGCGCGTTGATAGAAGCTGGCGGCGGTCAGGTAAGCGGCTGTGCATTCGTTGTTGAACTGGATGATCTTGGCGGAAGAGACAGGCTGCACCCCTACAGAACCCACAGCCTGATTCGCTATTGAACAGATATCCTCAGGTACGGGCTTCGCTCAGTGCGGACATCGCCTCATTGCGCTCATGCATTTTTTTCATATAGGCAGCACGTCCCGCTTCTCCCCCATCATGTATACCTCTGGCCACCGCGCCATCTTCCGGAAGCAGACGCTTCAGGAACAGCGCTGAATAAACCGCACCAAAGGAAAGGCAGAACAGAGACCTGTAGACCGGAACAAACCAGAAAGGCCTGGACTCAGCCGTAGGTGTAGACGCAGCCGCAGCAGGATACTGGACAGCATCAGGTTGAGGTTGATCTGAATCTGGCTGATCTGACGCTCCCTCCTCACTGGATATGGAAACCGTATCACCTACCTCATCCACAGCTTCCTGTATGCTTTCCTGGGATGATGACGCAACAATCTCTTCAGCGCCGATAACCGCCTCATGAACCTGAGAAGCACCATCCTCCACCGGCGCTGCAGTCACTGCCGCAGGTGAACGCCTCCTGCCACCAGCAAGACCGGATTTGCTGCTGATCGTGACTGATTTTTTTCGACTCGTCATAAACTATAACTCCAGTAATTCCTGAACCAGACCCTGAATTTCACGAGCGGCAGCGCCGCGTGGCTCCACCTCATTGACGGCCCGACCCTGTGCCGCACTCTCTGCAAAGATGACACGCTGGCCAATCGCTGCAGTGGCGACAGGATAAGGATATCCGGAAAGCGCATCCACCACACTGCGCCCAATGGCTGTATTACCTACCTTACGGTTGATCACCAGCATAGCCTTAAGGCTGGGCTTGTAAATGGCCACTTCCTGGATAAGCCTGATAATCTCATCGACCGCCCAGACATCATAAGGCGATGGCAGCACCGGTACCAGCACCTTGTCACAGGCCATCACCGCCGAACGAGCCTGTTCGTTGACACGTGGCGGCCCATCGATGACCACATGATCATAGCCAGCCGCAAGATCATGAATATCCTTGTGGATGGTAGGACGGGCCACACCGACTACTGAAAACAGGCTTTCCTTCTGCCTTGCAGCCTGCCAGTCAAGGGAACTTCCCTGTGGATCAGCGTCCACAAGCAGAACCTTGCTGCCACTGGCTGCCAGCATGGCAGCAATATTGACCGAGAGCGTGGTCTTGCCAACACCACCCTTCTGGTTAAGAACACTGAAAATCATCACCCCTCCCTGAAAACAGCATGAGCCGGAGCTTCTGCAAAGCCCCGGCCCATATCATTCTATCCCCAGATGACAGGGTGATAAAAGCAGGCACTACTCAGAAGCCATGGCTCCACTCAGGCGGGGACCACGCAGGGCAACCCAGCCTGCCTTGAGAGGGTTGTGCATGGCATCATCCACCGCAGTTGCTTCAAAACCACAGTGGGCCATACAGTTCGCACACTTGGGATTAGTGGAAGTCCCATACTTTTCCCAGGGAGTATCCTCCAGCAATTCCTTGAATGTTTTGGCATAGCCTTCATCGACAAGCAGGTAACAGGGCTTCTGCCAGCCAAATACGTTTCTGGTGGGATTTCCCCATGGCGTACACTGATAATTCTGGTTACCCGCCAGAAAATCCAGATAGAGACTGGAATGGTTCAGCGGCCACTTCTTACCCTTGCCAAGCTTGAAGATATTGCGGAACAACTGTTTGCTGTCACGCATCTTGATGAAAATATCCTGCTGCGGCGCATGCTCGTAACTGAAGCCAGGCGCAATGGTCACACCTTCAACACCAAGTTTCTTGACGCGATCGAGAAACTCAGCAACCTCTTCAGGCGACTCACCCTGAAAGAGAGTGCAGTTGATATTGACCCTGAATCCTTTGGCAATAGCCTGTTCAATAGCTTCAACCGCGCGATCAAACACACCATCCTGACAGACTGAGGCATCATGACGATCCCTGTTGCCATCAAGATGCACCGAGAACGTCAGATAGGGAGATGGTTTATAATCATCCATACGCTTCTTGAGAAGAAGCGCATTGGTACAAAGGTAAACATATTTCCCGCGGGCAATCAGCCCATCAACCACCTGAGGAAGTTCACGATGCAGCAGTGGCTCTCCTCCCGCAATGGAGACAATAGGTGCGCCACACTCATCCGCCGCCTGCAGGCACTCTTCAACACTCAGGCGCCGGTTAAGGATTTCATCAGGGTAATCGATCTTGCCGCAGCCAGCACAAGCCAGATTGCAACGAAACAGCGGCTCAAGCATAAGCACCAGCGGGTAGCGCTTCACTCCACCCAGTTTCTGCTTCATGAGATATTTGGCGACGGTGATTTGCTGGCGTAAGGGCACACCCATGTTGAGAATCTCCTGAGTTGGGTTGGATTCGAGGCAGCAACGATACTGAATTAACTGCTTAACCATTACTATAGCGCAATCCGGTAAAACCTACCATATCACTCGGTAATACGCACAGCACAGGTTTCGTGATTCGCATCCTAGCACCTAGTTGTATTTTTCTCAACTTTCCGTGGCGCGAAATACAACAGCACTTGACGGGATGTACCGAACAGGTAGAATCCTGACCTACATACAGAACCTTACGACAGGTTCTTACCCACTTAACGTATGGATCCCAGCACTGAATGAGCGGCGACCTAACCCCTACTGGCTCTGATCTGGGCCGGTTATCTGATGATGAATTTCAGGCTTACCTGCTTGCAGGCGTATCCCGTACTTTTGCACTGACCATCCCTCAGTTACCCGCAGCGCTGGCCCGACCAGTATCCAACGCGTACCTGCTATGCAGGATTGTGGATACCATAGAAGATGAACCTGCCATTGACGGGGAACAGAAGCGCTCGTTCTGCCGCCTGTTCGCTGCAGTCGTCAGGGGCGAGGCTGATGCTGGCCATCTGGCCAGAGAACTGGCCCCGCTTCTCTCCAGCCAGACACTGGCCACCGAACACGAACTCATCGCCGTGATGCCCAGAGTGATCCGCATCACACATGGTTTCGATCCCGAGCAGAAGCAGGCGCTTTCCCTGTGTGTAGAGATCATGTCTCAAGGCATGGCAGATTTCCAGAGCCGCGACCTCACTACAGGTCTGGGTACGCTGCAGGAAATGGGCGACTACTGTTACTATGTCGCCGGGGTCGTGGGTGAGATGCTTACCCGCCTCTTCTGCCACTACTCGCCAGAAATTGACCGGCATCGCGATGAAATGATGCGCCTGTCCGTGTCTTTCGGTCAGGGACTGCAGATGACCAATATCCTCAAGGATCTGTGGGATGACCACGATCGTGGCGTCTGCTGGCTGCCCAAGGATATTTTCGTCGGAACCGGCTTTGATCTGGCCAATCTGCATCCTGGTCATCGCAATGAACGGTTCAAGGCAGGCTACAGGATACTGATTGGCATCGCTCTGGGGCACCTTGAGAATGCATTGCGTTACACCATGCTCATCCCTACCCATGAATCCGGTATACGCCAGTTCTGTCTCTGGGCACTGGGCATGGCTGTGATGACACTCAGAAAAATCAACAGTCATCTTGATTTCAGTACCTCTGCCGGCGTCAAGATCAGCCGGCGAACAGTACACGGCACGGTACTCATCAGCCGCCTGACTCACCGCTGTGACTTCCTGCTGGGTCTTGCCTTTTCTGCCGCCAGCCTCGGATTACCCAGGGCTGCACAGGATCTGAT
>JBEBBU010000192.1:0-2686 GCA_041158225.1 Pseudomonadota bacterium
TTCCGTCACCCGTCCAGGCCAGAATCCTGAAATGGGCTCTCAGGTTTCAGAATGATCCTGCCTCTAAAGGCATTCATTACGAGAACATCCAGGCGGCACGCGATCCTGCGCTGAAATCCGTCCGCATCGATCAGGATCTGCGCGGCATCGTATTCAAGCCGCCCGCCGGCGATTTATATGTCCTGCTCTATGTCGACCATCATGATGATGCCTACCGTTGGGCGATACAGCGCAAGATTGCCGTCAATCCTGTCACTGGCGCCATGCAGATCGTGTTCGTCGAGGAGGTATTTGAGCGGATCGTTCGGCCCGATCCCGCAGTATCTGGCTCTGCACCTCTCTTTGCAGCCTTGAAAGACCGGGAGCTGCTCAGCCTTGGTGTTCCAGAATCCAATCTGGCACGGGTCAGGGAGATCACTGGAGAAGATGAACTGGATGCGCTGCAGGCCATCCTGCCCGTGGAAGCCTACGAGGGGCTTTTCCTGTTTGCGGCCGGTGACAGTGTCGACCAGATACTGGCCGCGCGTGATACCCGCGTCGATCTGAGCATCAATACCGAAGATTTTTCCGGTTCGCTGGAACGGGCAGAATCGCAGTCAAGATTTGTGGTGGTGGCCGATGATGAAGCGCTGATTGCCATCATGAATGCGCCGCTGGCGCAATGGCGTGTATTCCTTCATCCCACCCAGAAGAAGCTGGCCACCAAGGATCTGAGTGGCCCGGCCCGTGTGCTGGGTGGTGCAGGTACGGGCAAAACCGTACTGGCCATGCACCGCGCCAAATGGCTGGCGGAGAACGTTTGCGGCCCTCAGCAGAAAGTGCTGCTGACCACATTTACGCGCAACCTTGCCATGGACATTGAAGAAAACCTGAAAACGTTCTGTGCGCCGGCAATAATGGAAAAAATTGAAGTCAGGAACCTTGATGCCTGGGTATTCGGCTTTCTGCGTTCGCAGAAATACGAGCACAGGATTGTCTACAACCGTAAAAAGGAAGCATGGGAAGCCTGGACGATTGCCCTTGGCCTCAGAGATACCTCGCTGGATCTGCCTGACCGTTTTTATGAGGAGGAACTGGATCAGGTGATACTTGCCCAAGGCATCACCAGCCGCGATGACTATCGCATGGCGCGGCGTGCAGGCCGTGGCACTGTGCTCAATCGCGTAAAGCGTGACGCTATCTGGCCTGTCTTCGAGGAATACCGCTACCAGCTGAGTAGCAGGAAACTGAAGGAGGTGGACGATGCTTACCGTGATGCGGCAGAACTTTTACGCAACAACAGGTCGCTGGCCTATCGCGCCATGGTCATTGATGAAACCCAGGACTTTGGCCCCCAGGCTCTGCGGCTTATCCGGGCGATGGTAGCTGAGGATCGCAATGACCTGTTCTTTGTCGGTGATGGCCATCAGCGCATCTATAGCCGCAACAGGGCAGCGCTCGGACGCTGCGGCATTGACATCCGGGGCCGGTCACGCAAGCTCTACATCAATTACAGAACCACTGACGAAATCAGAAGGCAGGCACTCGCCTGTCTGGAAGGCTGCGAGATTGATGATCTGGATGAGGGGGTCGATGAAATACGCCGATACAAGTCGCTGGCGCATGGCGAGGTACCCTTTCAGGAACATTATGGCAATATTGAGGAAGTGTCCGATGCCTTGCAGTCGCATCTGGCTCGCTGGATGGATGCCAGTGACGGTCAGGCGATGGTGACCTGCGTCATCGTTCCTGATCAGAGGACGCGGGACGCGCTTTACCAGACCTGCCGGAGCCAGTGGCCCTGTGCCCTGATCGAGGCTGACAGCAGCGCCTCAGCAGAGCATGCCCGCCTGTTTTTTGCCACCATGCACAGAGCCAAAGGTCTGGAGTTTGATCAGGTGATTGCCATTTCCAGGCTCTCGCTGCAAGGCCCCCCTGAGGACAGCGCTGAACAGCGCAGGCTGCTCTATGTGGCGCTGACCCGTGCCAAGCGGCGTGCCGGGATGATTTTCTGGTGACTATTGAACACAGACTCGCAATGTCTGAACCCGTTCATGACGCAGTGTCTTTTTCAATGAGACCGCGACAGGTGCAGAGAAATGAGCGCTTAGGACATGCCCAAGAACTGCCAGACCGGCCTGCTGACCTGGATCGGGCAGATTCTTCTTCATATCTCCACGACAGGAGTGACAACTTGGCTTCTGGCTGCCAGTTGCTGTTGTATAACGCTATTACGCCGCTCAACCTCATTCTGTACCTTGGTATCGATAGCTTTATTGATCATCGCAATCAGCCAGCGATTCTCATGCGTGTTCCAGCGTGTATGATTACGCTTAACTGCGTTACGCAGATCGATGAGTTGTTTCACGTCTTTAATCATCAACTCGTCGAACATCCGCTCATTCCTTCCTGCAACGTAATTGTTGATCCACCGATAGAGATAAAGGATCAAGAACTGAGCCAACACGAAGAGTATGAGGTAGATCACTAATTCTGTAGCAGTTCCGGCTACTGGTAAATGACTACCCACGAGCGCTGCTCCCATTGCTGCATGGATGAAAGGCCGCAAAAATATGCGTATTTAGTAAGTTAACTGGGAATGCACCAAAATGCATGGACCGCTCCTTAATTCTGAGTATTTTTATAGGATTTCCTCATGAAAGCAAAAAACAAGCCATAATTCATAAAATTCTAATCAACTGATTTC
>JBEBBU010000193.1:0-6629 GCA_041158225.1 Pseudomonadota bacterium
ATCGCGTAGATCCTGATAGAGGTGCTGTTCTTCCTGGCTCAGTCGTTCGAGATGGCCGGTATGCTGCCGGTCTTCTTTTCCCCAGAACATGGCATGGGCTTCAAGAGTGGCTTTATCCATCAGCAGTGAGATGACGTGGGGAAAATGGGCGCGCAGGCTATCCAGAATGGCAAAGCCGTGCGTATCGATATCCCCCCAGTAATATAGGTCACATTTCTCCAGCCAGCGGGCTCTGGCCAGTGCATCCCAGCCATAACCTGCACCAAAGATGGCAATGGTGCCGGGCATGGGCGGCATGGCGAGGAAATTGGTCTCGTTTTCAGTCACGATGACGCGCCGGATATCCATGACCAGCTGGCTGAAACTGCCTGCATCCAGCGTAAGGTCGGGGCAGGTGATGCCTGCAATGAGCGTGATGTCTGGATCAAGTGGACGAAAGCGGATCCTTACCGGTTTTTCCAGAAAGCCGTAACGTCCGGCAAACTGGCTGACACCAGTGCGTGAGCTATCCACCGACTCCATGGGCAGGGCCATGTCAAGGCATTCCGCCAGAATGGCGCGGTGGGTTTCAATCAGCTTGCTGTGCACACCAGGTAGATCGACCTGCCTTAGATAGATGGCAGGCTTTGGATGCTCCAGCATCCAGTTGACCACCGCCAGCAGTTGCGGCCATTCATCAGCAACCTCAAGTGCCTGCAACGGACGCTTCGCCAGCCATGCCAGCAGCGCCGGACATGCTGAGCGCGTCATATCAGTCAGCGAGATGAAGCTTGACCATTCGCGTTGCTTGCCAAGCCAGAGGAGCGCATCTTCCCGTGATTCAATCCAGACAGCTACAGGCAACTGCTGTACCCCCTGAACGCGGTGGCGTACTTCCTGCCATTCCAGACGGATATGGCGCATAGCAGTCAGCGTCTGCGACCAGTGGCGGACGCGCTCAAAGTGATGGGTAATATCGGCAGAGCCGGGCATTTTCAGCTTGAAGCGCAGCGGAAAACGGCTGTCGCCAGTGACCGCTTCGCGTAGCAGTTCGCCGCGTTCCCACTGTTTCTGCAGTTCAGCGCGCAGGCTTTGCGGCGTGCTCCAGTTCATAGGTCAGGGGTATCGGCCCTCTCGGGAGCATCAAACCTGCCTTTGGCTTTTTCGACGAAGTATTCCTCCATGGTCAGATTGAGGATGCTGGAGGAGCGTCCACCATCATTATGGACGAAGCCTACGCTGGATACGAACGGTTCGATGATATGAATCTTCTGCAGCGGAGTGACGATGAGCAGCTGCAGGTTCAGCTGACGGAACAGTTTGAGACCATACTGTGCCGATTCATCAGAGCCACGGCCAAACGCTTCGTCAATCACGACAAAGCGGAAACTGCGCGAGCGGATGGCGCCCCATTCCAGCCCGAACTGATAGGCGAGGCTGGCTGCCAGAATGGTGTAGGCCAGTTTTTCCTTCTGGCCTCCTGATTTTCCACCCGAATCCGAGTAATGCTCGTGTTCCGATCCATCCTCGCGCCAGCGTTCGCTGGCAGCAAACAGAAACCAGTTACGCACATCTGTGACCTTGCCCGTCCAGCGCCTGTCCTGTTCTGTCAGTCCTTCGCGGCCACGAAAACGGTCAATGATGGTTTTGACCTGCATGAACTTGGCTTCCGAGTACTGGGCATCATCCGATCCGGTGACCGTACCTTCCGTGCAGGCACGCAGTTCCTGCTGGAAGTCACGTATTTCTGCATCGGGGCTGGCCTGGAACTCCAGCACAATGTTGCGCCCCAGGTTATAGTCGATTTCTGACAAGGACTGGTTGATATGGGCGATACGTTCCCTGATGGTTTCGCGTTCCCGTGCCAGCTGGGCATTGAAGTTGGCGATTTCATTGATGGTATTGACGTTGAGCAGTTCCTTGAAGCGCGTGACAAAGCGTGGCAGATCATCCCGGTTCAGCTGGGCCAGCAGATTTTCGTATTCGAAAGCGGCTTCCAGACTGGCATCAAACTCGGCAGTTTCAAGCTTGAAAGCTTCCTTGAAGGAAGACATGGCATTGATTATGTTGACGACCAGGTTGCGGATCTTTTTGTCTTCGGCGTCGATTCTGTCCTGCAGAACATGACGCATCTCCTGTTCGCGCTGGTCACAGGATTCAACGGTCAGCAGCTGCTCTCCCATCAGTTTGTCACGCAGAAGGTTCAGGGTGGCTGTCAGATCCTGGCTGATGACGGCCTCCTGAGTACGCTGCAGGGTTTCCTGACGCAGTGCCATGGCATCGGTCTGCCGCTGCTCCAGCTTCGAGCGCCTATCCCTTGCTTTCTGCAACTGATCATCCAGTCTCTGGAAGCCAGACTGCATTTCCCGCAGACGCTTGTTCAGCTGTTGCAGAATATCGGAGGCCTGCTCCAGTGTCAGCCGCTCGGCTTCCAGAGCGGCAATTTCCATGGCAAGACCTGACCAGTCAATGTCCTCGAAGCTGCTGAACTCTTCGAGTCGTGTCAGGGCATCCAGACGCACCTGACCCTGCCGGCGTTCTGTCTCAATCACAGCGATCTGGCCGGCTATACCGGCAAGCCTGCTTTCCAGTTGCTGGCGTCTCGCTTCCAGGGCCGCCAGTTTGGCCGTATTGCTCCAGCCAAGTACATAGCGACTGCGATCATCAATACGATGACGGTCATCCTTCTCATGCCGTCCGCTGGGATCCTTGATCTGTCCGCTGAGGGTCATGGCGCGGTTTTCCCTGCGGAACTGTTCCTGGGTAGCGCAGCAGGCCACATCAAAACGGTGGCCAAGCTCGCGTTCCAGCCAGTCATAGTGGGGCGAATCCGGTTTGATCGCCAGTTTGCGCACCAGTGAATCCGGATGAAGTGAGGGCAGGTCAGTGCTCTTGCGTGTACGCACATGAAAATATACCAGACGTCCACGCAGGTGGCTGCCATCGACCCATTCGGCGACCGCGCGGTAATGCTGGTCAGGTACCAGCAGGGACAGCCCGAATCCACGCAGCAGGCGTTCAGCTGCACCTTCCCAGTCGCGTTCTTCTTCGCGGATCTGGATCAGTTCACCGGCAAAGGGCATGGCCTCGATATCCAGGCCAAGCGCTTCACAAAGGGCGGCACGAATCTGGATCTGCTGGTCATCAATATTGCTGCGCCGCCGTTTCAGGCTGCTGATTTCAGCACTCAGCTGTTCGTGTTCCTGCCGGCCCTGACGCAGGGTGACCGCCTGTTCGGTCAGGGTGTTCTGCAGGTCAGCATCCTGCTGCTGCACATCCTCACGCCAGCCGATGAAACGGTTTTTCTGGTTGATGAAATCGTCCTGGTCCCGGGCCACGCTTTCATTGAGTACAGCTGCCAGGGCTTCGTAACGTGAGGCCCTGTTTTTGCGGCTGTCCCTGAGCTGCTCCTTGCGCCGGATCTCGGCAGCCAGCCTTTCCAGGCTGTCGCCGCCGTTATCGTGGATAGCCTGTTTCAGTGCGTCCATCTGCTCGTACATGTCATGCCGCGAGGCATCCAGTTTCACGACATGGGCACCGGCTTTTTCCAGATCATTCCCGATCTGTTCAAGCCGCGCATCAAGCAGTTCAAGCTTGATAGCGGAAATATAGGCGCGTAGATGCTCCCTGCAAAAGCGCAGATGTGCCACTTCGGCGGTATATTCGTGATAGCGTTTGCAGTCGGCGATCAGCGGCGTCAGCCGCTCGACCTGCTGCTGTGCCTTGAGCACGGACTGGTGGGCGCGGTTAAGATCATCAAAATGGGCGATGAGGGCATCAATACGTGGTGCTACATCGAAGGCTTCCAGCATGTGACTGCGCACAAACTCTGTAAGGTTACCCACCGATTTCATGGATACGGTCTGATGGAACAGTTCCAGCGCCTGGTCGTTATCGATACCGAAGCGTCTCTTGAACCAGGCGCAGTAGGGAGGATAAGTGTCATGAATATCCGCACCAGCACTACGCAGGCGTTTCTTCAGGGCATTCATGTCACTGCCGAAATTACCGAAGTCGGCTGTGATCGACAGACTGCGTTCTGCACCCAGAAAGAAGCGGGCCGGTTGCGCCTGGGCGTCTTTCATCCAGAAAACCTGTGCCAGACTGACGGTCTGGCTATAGCCTTCATTATGAAAAACCCCCAGTAGTACTGAATACTGGCTGGTATTACGCAGCGACACCGGTCTGGCTGTGCCGGTCACTTCGTTACGTTCGGACTTGTAGTGACCCAGTACGTAGGAGCGCAGACTGCGCTCCCTGCTGTCTGCACCGGCAGCCTTGTTATAGGCAATCCGGTGAGCAGGAATCAGCAGGGTGGTGAGGGCATCCACGACGGTAGACTTGCCAGATCCGATATCGCCGGTCAGCAGACAGTTCTTGCCATCCAGTTGCAGTGTCCAGACCAGACCATCAAAAGTGCCCCAGTTGTAGATTTCCAGCCGGCTTAGTCGGTAACCACTCAGGGCATCATCACCGCTGAAGTCGAGCTGCATGGATTGTACTTCAGTCACGGTCTGCCTCCTGCGATATCGGGCCTGACAGGGTGCTCTGGTAGGCTTCCAGCCGGCTGTCAAACTCGGCCAGCCATTGCGCGTCCACAAAGGCTTTCAGGATACGTCTGACTTCAAAGCCGGCCATGCCTGCATGCTGTGCTGGCATGCCTTTGAGCCGGTGCAGAAAGCCGAGATCGACCACCTTGTTGATGGTGGCATCCATCTGGTCGATCAGCCTGGCCTCGTTGGAACTTTCAGGCAGGAATACGCGGATCAGATCGACCATGTCATCACGCGTCAGCACCAGACGGGTATCACCGCCGCCAGCATCGGATTCGGCCAGTTTCTTGCGTAGCAGCGCCAGTAGCAGGCTGACCGGGAAGGACAGGGGGCGTCTGGCCACCAGCCGTGGCAGTGTGCCAGCTTCTGCATCTTCGTCCAGAACCTGGCGGCTCTTGAGGAATGCATAGCCTTCTGCCTCATCCAGTACCAGTTCAAGGCCGATGACCATGACATAGTCGCGAACCCGCACCTGCAGGTTCATCAGTGCTGCCCACTGGCGTTCATCATGTTCACGGTAAAGCACGCCCCTGAGCAGGGCAATCACCAGTACGGAGAGGTCATGCGGGGCAGGTGGGGAGGGTGTTGTCGTACTGTTTTCTTCTTGCATAGTCATTTCATGAAGATGATGCAGGCCAGTTTGACAGAGCGTTGCACCGTTTCACCACTGGCAGACAGTGATGGCCATGCTATGGTTTCTGGTCTGTTGTGGTCAATAGCCATGCTGAAAGTATCCGCACCCAGCTGGAGGTAGGTAACGATCTCGGCAAGGCCATGCTGTAACGGTTGCGTGGCGACAAGTTCACCCAGCGTAATCTGCGATCTGTCCTGCAGGGCATGGCGTATGTGACGGGTCAGACGACCCTTGTCAACTATGATCTGGTCGAACAGGGCCGAGGGGATGGCATCACTTTTACCGGCATGCAGTCTGACATTTTCGATCACGGTTTTGGCCGCGGGGGTGTACAGGGGGCGTTCCATGGCGAGTTCAATATCCGCCCTGAATCCGGCCAGTGCCGTGATGCTGCCGGAAGGTGGTTGCCCACGCACTGCAAGTGTCCTGCTTTCAATGCTATGCAGCAGATCCATGATGCGACGGTTTTCCAGCCATGCCTGGTCATCCAGAAAGCGGCGTAACTGATGGGAAAGAGCGGCAACCGTACGCTGTGTATGTTCGCCGGCTTCCATCCAGTCATAGTGCACACGTCGGGTACGGGCATCGGGCTTCAGGTCGGTGATGGCCGGCAGCGACAGCACCCGCTCGAGCAGTTCGCCCAGTTCTTCCTGACGGCGGCTGGATAGCAGGAAATCCCAGAAGGCGCGGAAACTTTTGCCCTGATCAGAGTCAGCAATGGCATCGCGTTCACCCATGATACTTTCCAGCAGATCACCTTTGCTGCCTTCCCACAGCGCGATGCGTTCACGTACACTACGGTCCAGCTTGCGGAAGTTATGTTCTACCTCACGGAAATCAGCCAGCAGTTCTCTTGCGCCCTGATTAAACTGCTGGAAGCGGTCTTTCAGGGCTGTATCGTCGAGAAGCACGATTTCCCCCGCTTCTACGCGGGCAATTTCTTCGTCAATCTCGTCGCGCTTCTTTTTCAGTTCAGCCAGGCGTACGGCGGGATCAGCCTCGCTGCCCTCACTCATCTGTTTGAGAAGGTCAAACAGGGTCAGAAGACGGGATTCGGTGCCAATGAACTGTCGTTCTGACAGCTGGGTCAGCCAGGTAATGGCTTTTTCGGTAGCCGGGGTCATATCAAACTGGGCTTCATCCGTGCCTGGTTTGTAGAATTTGCGCAGCCAGCCTTTGTCCGGGTCTGCCCATTCATTGAGATAGTCCAGTGCGTGTCTGGGAAATGCCCTGTCACCCTGATGCAGGCGGACGGCATAGAGTTCATCTTCCAGCGCTTCCACAAGATCTGCAGCCGACATGCCTCTGACATTCGGCACGACGAAGACCCGGTGCAGAAAGGCGGCAATCAGGGGGGCGTGATCTGAACGCAGAAGCTTCCAGGCTGGATGATGCTGGCGCAGACTGTCGAGTGTGCTGAAGTCAAGTGTCATGTTCTGAGTTTAGGACTTTGGCTGAAGCGG